>CAMDGB010000022.1 GCA_945897915.1 Chryseobacterium gleum
ATTGAACCCGCAGTCATATTTACTGCGTAAACTCTAGAACCATACACTAACTCTTTCCCAGGATTAGAAGCGATAATATCTACTACTACTACATCAATAGCAGTTCCTGTAGAACCGGAAGTTGCTCCAATATAATTTAAAGGAGTTCCAGCAACTCTTTTGACCAAAGCGCCATTTACAATTCCAAAGATATCTGAACCTAATACAATTTCGGCTGTACCATCTTCGTCGATATCAACGATGTAAGGAGTTACAAGATTTGTATATTGAGAAGCAGTGGTTGATTTGAATAAAAAATTGGTTTCTGTTCCGGCTACATTATCAAAAATATAAACAAAACCTGCACTGTTAACCATCACTACTTCGGGAGCTGAAGAAGCTGCACCAATAATGTTCGCAATAGCAGGTTGCACTGAACGAGCATTAGAGGTAGCAATTACATATTTTTTCGTCGCAGTGGTTTTATTCGAACCGTTTCCTTTGTAAACAAAATAGCCCGAATTATCAGAAGCGGTAGCTAAAATTTCCGAAATACCATCGCCGTCCAAATCGGCAGCGGTTGGAGTACAGCCATTCCAAATTACAGGATTGGATTGAAATTTCTCAGCAATTCCCCAAACGGTTGCTGGTGTTGGATTGTAGGGTCCATAACAATTGGCGTTGGATTGTGCATTTACATTGGTGTTTGCGCCAAGCAATAAAAAAACCAAGGCAAAAGTTGCCACCAAATTTTTGAGGAACCCATTGTTGGTTTTGAAATTAGGGTTTTGAGAACGGTTAGTAACTAAACGAGAAATACAGTTTGGTAAAGAGTTGCTCATGTGAGTTGTATTTAGATTTTGTTTTAATTTGAAAAAATTAAAATTATGTTTGTAAGAAAGTCTTGCTTTTTTATTTTCGATCACAGCGTTTTTACATTTGAATTGTAAAACTGTTTCGTGGCAAATTAAAGTGGTTTCTGAATTAGTTTTCAGATGATGTGTTTTTTTGTAAAATCGCGTCATGTACAATTACTTCTAATTTTCTTTTACAAAATTATTATGTAGAACTTGTTCTACATTTAAAAATTTGTAGTTTGGATTCCTATTTACTTAAATACGATAATTTAAACCCCATAAAACACCTACTAAATTTTTTGTTAGCCCTATTAAACGCTAAAAAAAAATAAAAATTAAACAAACCATAAAAAAATACGTTATTATCCAAAAAACCTTTTTTTTTATAAAAAAAATAGTGGTTTTTCACTTTTTAGGAATGATTAGTCATGATTATTACTTGTTTTGGATAAAAAATGGTTTTTTTTGTACTTCAAAATAAAACAACTTATGGAAAAACTTGCTTACTTTTTACAGATAGTTACCACTATTAGTAGTGCGATTTTTGCGATTGTTTTTTTGTTTTATAACTGGAACAAGAGTGTTTTCAAAAAACTTTTGGCAGTTCAGTTTTTAGTAATATCGTATGGGCTTTTTATTAGCTTCTTGTCAATAAATAATTTTTTTTCCTATTTTCCTCATTTAAGTAGAACGGGATTGTTATGTGCTTTTTTAATACAGCCCATACAATTTTTAGCTATTTATAAAAGTTTTAATGATAAAAGATTTCGCTGGTTAGATGTATTGCATTTTTTGCCTGCATTACTTTATATAGCAAATTTTTACAATTATTTTTTATTACCCACTTCAGAAAAAATTATTATGTTAGAAGCCAACACTATTGCAAGATTTGCAGAAGGTTTTTTACCCGATTATTTTTTACCTCTTTTTTCAATATTTCAAACTACCATTTATATTATATGGTTTGGCTTCTTATTGAAGAAAATAAAGAAAGAGATTTCTTCAAAAACCGTTTTGTATTTTATTTATTTTATGATGATTTACATGGTGTCCCATTATTTGCCTCCATTTATGTTGGTTTTATATTACTACGACACCCATAATATTACCAGTTGGATGCCTATTGTTTATGCAACAATTAATTTGGTTGTTTTCTTTAAAATATTAGCTACTCCAGAATGGTTGTTTTACCATAAACCCAGCATAGTTGAAGTTTCAATAATAAAACCTACACATTCTAGACAAGATCAAAGTTTGTTAGAGTTGGAGTTAATTACCACCCTTTCTCCAAAAAAATTACAATTTAGCACAGAAGAAAACCGCCTATTTGAAAGATTTACGGAAGCCGTAGAAGCAGATCAGTTGTTTTTACTTCCTAATTTTAGTCAGAAAAATGTGGCAGAGAAACTAGATGTTTCTGAATATAAAATCCGGTTAATTATTGAAAAAGCGTATGGAATAAAATTTTCAGAATTTTCGAATTATCGAAAAACGTACTTTTTATTAAATGAAATGCGAAAGAACCCGCAATGGCAAAAATATTCTTTTGTAGCAATTGCAAGGAAACTAGGCTATTTAAGCGTGAATTCTTTTTATTTGAATTTTAAGAGAATCTCTGGCGTTACGCCTAAAGAGTATTTTGATTCTTTGGGTGATTAATGTTTTATTCAAAAACTATTAGTTTTCTTCTTGAATAATTTCATTCTTTTTTAAATTTTCAAAATAAGTTTTAGGTGTGCACCCTACTTTGTTTTTAAAATGCGCATAAAAATTATTGACACTATTGAAACCAATTTGATAAGCTAAATCTTGGATATTTGTTTTAATAGCAATGTCTAAAGGAACTTGCTCTAACAAATAATTAATTCTGAATTCATTTAAAAATTGATTGAAATTTTGGTTTCGTACTAGTTTTATCGACTTACTTATTAATCGGGCTGGAATTTTAATTTCTTTTTCCAACTGAGTAATAGTGTAATCATGATTTAGAAACGATTTGTGCAATATAAAGTATTGTTCCGCTTGTTCTATATAGTAGTAGTTTTTGCTTTTAAATGATGTTTTTTTTAACAACGTAATGTTGTTGGTTTCTTTATACAAAGAAGTTTGATAAATAAAATTTGGAATGAAAAAGAAAGATAGTAATATAAAAAAAGAAGTTAGGAAAGCAACAATATTAGCATCATAAACACTGTTTATACTAAATTGATTAAAGACTTTGGATACTATTACAGCAGTTAAATTTAAAAGTATATAAACTATCAGTATTTTTAAAAAATAATTTAAGCCAGTGCTTAGTTTAGTGGTTTTTTTCCTTCCAAAAACAAGAACTAGTGCCGCGATTGTATAAAAAACAAATGGAGCAAAACGAAGTAAAATAATATCACTATTTGATAAGAAAGAACCATAAGTCCATAAAAAGTTATATCCTTTTTCATATATTTTGGCAATTATTTCTAGTTTTTCAGGAGCAGATTTTGAATACAAATTCCAATAATTAGCTAAAAATAACAACGCCGGTAAAAAGTGAATGCTGTCATACCACTTAAATTTTCGTTGGTATTTTTCAAATACTATCATTAAAAAAAATATTGGTACACTTATTCTAGACACTAAGTCGCTCAATAGGAGAAAATGAGGGAATTGAACTATTTCTTTAGATAGAAATAAATGGATGGAAAAGGTTCTTAATAAGAATAAAAAAAGTACAGTTGTTATTAATTTATGCGTAAGACTTAACTTAAAGTTTCTTACAGAAAATATTACCGCCACAAAAATGTTTAAAACGAACAAAGAGGCCGTAAATAAATCATATATGTTAAAGTTTGATCTCATCATGAAATCAAATATAGTAATTTTTTTATTGAAAGTATTATTCTAAATAATTTAAATAAATACTATGTGTTTTTTTTCAATCTTAATGTTTCTATAATTTCTAAATCTTCAAAGAGACTGTTAGACATTTCACTTGTTAGGTGTACTGACTCAAACCAAAAACCTCTAAATTTTTTTAGGGGTTTTTTTATCCAACATAAATAACTGTTAATTCTAACTATTCTCTAAAATAATAGTTGTAAATCTATGTCTCGAACTTTTTAAATTCAGATTTGAAACTGTTTAAAAAAGCACCTAAATTAATATTTGTTTATCAACCTTTTTGTTTATAGTTCTTCAAATTATATGCAAATTCTTTAGGAGTGCAGTGGTTAACTTTTTTGAAAACACGGTAAAAAGTTACTTCAGATTGAAATCCCGAATCTTTACACAGTGATTCAATAGAATAGGTATCCAAATAGCCATTGGAAATTAATTGTTCAGCATGTGCAATTCTATACGAATTTATGTAAGTTGAGAAATTTTTGTAGCATCTAAATAAAAATTATTCTGATCCATAAACAAGATTTGGATATTTTGCGATTAATTAGAAAATAATTATTTTCTTGTGTCAATAAAACGAATTGGCTTTCTATTCATTGGATTAAATACAATCGGATTTAAAATCTCTTTTGATACAAATTCAATCTTAGGCGTAACTCTTAATTTTGCTCTAAAATGATCTTTAACTTCTATAAGAAATTTATCGTTTGGGACTTTGACTACAATTTTGATTACGATTTCATCAGTTCCTAAATCATTTGTA
Organism: Chryseobacterium gleum; assembly: GCA_945897915.1. Lineage (GTDB taxonomy): Bacteria > Bacteroidota > Bacteroidia > Flavobacteriales > Flavobacteriaceae > Flavobacterium. The sequence goes on from CAMDGB010000022.1 coordinate 4,477, forward strand.
TAAATTTGTATTAAATAGTTGTCAATATTTTCGAAATTATTTAAAAGATCATTCATTGCTGGCGGATATAAAGTTGTCCCTTTATATTTTATCATTTGTTGTTTTCTGCCAACTACTGGACCAATACGAAGCGTGTTTCTCCCACAAGAACAAGAATCAGTGTGCAACTTTACAATATCACCTGTTTTAAAACGAATTAAAGGCATGGCTTCTACTCCAATAGTAGTAATTGTAAGTTCGCCGATTTCTCCTTCTTTAACTGGTTTGTTTTCATCATCTAAAACTTCTACTATGATTAACTCAGGATGATGATGGCCTCCAACTCCGTGTTCACATTCTGTAAAAGCAGTGCTCATTTCTGTAGATGCATAAGTTGAAAACAATTTTATATTCCACTTACTTACAATTTTTTCAGCTAATATTGAATTTGTAAAATCCTGTTTTCGTAATGTTTCACCAATACAAATAGCCCCTTTTATTCCTAATATATTATAATCAATTCCTTTTGAATCAGCATATTCTATTAACTTTAAAAGAAACGATGGAACCGTAATTAAATAGTTTGGTTTGTATTTTAATATGGAATCCCACTGCAATTCGGGAATCCCTGCACCTACTCTAATTACACCAACTTTCATTTTTCTAAGGCCTAAAAAGTAGGCTAAGCCCGCCATAAATCTTCGGTCCATAGTAGTCATGAGTTGTACTAAATCTCCTTCTTTTATACCAGCACAATCAAAAGAAATAGCTTCATTATAAGCTAGCCTCTCTAAATCTTTATCCGTTAATCCAAAAGTTACAGGATCACCTAAAGTTCCAGAAGTTGTAGCAAAATCTATTATTTTATTAGTAGGGACACATAAAAAATCATTATTTTTTTTTTGTAAATCTTCTTTTGTTGTGATTGGAATAATTTGTAAATCTTCTATTTTATTTATTTTAGAAATATCAATATCTTGTTCTTGAAATAAATTCTTGTAGTACACAGAATGTGTATTCACATATTGCAAAACTTCTTGTAGTTTTAATTCTTGAAATGCTTTAATTTCCTCTAATGATTGTGTTTCAATATGTGGTATCATATCAGTTTCTTTTTTGATTTTTTTAATATTTTTTCAACTTGCAATTTACTGGTTCTTGTAGTAATTTCAAATAATAAAGCTTTTTCAAATTGCACTTTAGCCTGAGTAAAATCTTTAATATTGTAAAAATATAAACCCACTTTGTAATAAACTAACCAAAAATTTGGATTTAAAGATTGGTAATTCGTAATTTGATTAAAATCTAATATTTTCTTTTGTTTTAAATCCAAATCAATTTTCGCGTCTGCAATTCTAAATTGCTCATATTTTTGGTAATCATCCGAATTTAAAAAAGGATCTTTTGCAATTGATAAATCGACGCGTTCAAACGATTCTACTCTTTCAAAATTCTTTTGTTGCATGAATATTTGATTTAAATCGTAGCAAACAAATTCTCCTAATTGATAGGGATTTGCGGATACCCAAACTAATAATTCTTTGGGTTTAAAAACAATTCCATGATGTGCTAATAATTGGTTCAATGCTTTTTCATTTCCAAATCCAATTTCTTTATTATTTAATCCTTTTGTATTTCTTAATATTTCAGCAGCAATAGTTGGGTTAATTTTCGGATTTGCATCAAACAATTCTGTCATTTTATCAAATCGATATTTCGAATGGCTATCTCTAATTTGCTTCAGGTTTCTTCTATCATTTTTAAGCTCGTTACTTTGAAAATGATTGGCACAAATAATTTGATTGCTATTTTCTATTTCAAAAACCCCAAAATTATTAGGAGAAACTTCAACAAGAATCGCTTTATTATCCAGAGCACTTCCTATCATAATAGATTCGGAAACAAAAACTTTTCTTTTTTTTGCTATAGCAATTGCTTCGTCAATATTTGTTGCATATTGCAAAATTTCACGAGCTAAAATTGAAATGGGTGTTTTTGCAACTAAGGGAATTTTTGACTTACAAGCATTTAATGTTATAGTTAATCCTTTAACATTCATTCCCGAAACGGCACCAGTCATTCCAGCCCAAGTATATATCATAAATGGATTTCCTTGAGTTGGTTTTATGAAAGCGATAACTTTATCTTTTGCAAAATCGTCTCCAGCATAAAAATCAAAATTTCTTCCTAAAATTAAATTCCCATCTTCTGATTTTGAATCCCAAGCGGCAAAAGAAGAACAACCAACTAAAGCTAAATCTTGTAAAGCGTGACCAATATCATGAGCGCCATGTAAATATAAACTTCTTAAATAAGCTGGTGCAATAGCATCAAATTGTTTAGAAGAGTATCTTGAATAACCATAAATTTCTGTTTTATATTCTTCTGGAATGTTTCGATATAATTTTCGATTGTACCATTTTAAGAAAAAACGCAATAGCTTTTGCTTTGATTGAGAAGGAACCAAATCTTTAATTTTAGAAAAGAAAATAGTTTCTTGTTTTTTCAATAAAGAATCTGTTAAAGCTCCAGAAATTAAACCAACTTGTAATGGATCACCCTCCACATATAATTCCCAAAGTTGGTGTTTGTTTTTAAGTAAAGTGTTTTTTCCAGAAACAAATAAAGTATCCGCTTTTTTATCTACAACAGGAATTGTTTGCTTATAACCAGCTGTAATTGGCTGATGTTTTAATGATTTTTTAATTCCACAAGAAACAAACGACAAAAAAACGCCTGTTGAATAAAAAAGAAAGAAAAATCTATTCTTCATAAACTCTATATGATTTCTTGATTTATTTTATCTACTAAATATTCTTTTCCAATAATTTCTGAGCAAGTTAAAACAGCTCCAATAGTAACTCCTAAAACACCATGCATATTGATGCTTTGTCCCGTAAGATACAAATTGTCTAATTTTGTTTTTGGTGCTATAAAAGACAACATTGGATTGTTACAATCTTTTACATAACCATACATATTCCCACTACTTCCACCAATATAATCTCTGTAAGAAAGTGGTGTTGAAGTATGAATTGATTTAATACAACTTCTAATATTTGGAAACTTAACTTCTATTTCTTTTAGAAATTTTTCTGTTTTTTGAGCTTTGAATTCTTCGTAACTAATTCCTCTATCATTCTTTTCAGCAGTAGTATTGAAGGTTTCTTCCCATTCTTTTACATCATCATATTTCATGTAAGTGATAAAAGTCATCCCTTCAGCCCATTCTTCATTTTTTCCAGAATAATTCATAGATGACATATAAGCTTTTGGCCAGCTTGCATCATCATAATCGTAGGCAGACCAAACATCATTAGCCTTTTTAAAATGATAATAATTACAATTTAAATATTTAAAAGTGTCCGGTTTAAAAACAATATACAAACTGAAAGCTGAAATTACACTCTCTAATTTTTCAATTCTCTCATAATACGATTTTCTAAAATGAGACAATCCAACCATTTTTAATGTCGCTTTTGGATCTATATTTGAAATAAATAAATTAGCTTTAACGACTTTATTTTCTTTGGTTCTTATAGACACCACTTTATTTTCTTCTACTTGAAAAGCTGCAACATCTTTATATTTGTAGATTTCTCCACCATATTTTTTTAATTGCTTGATTAGTTGTTTCGTAATTTGACTACCTCCATTTACACATCTCCAAGAACTTTGTATGTATGAATTTACAGATAATGCATGTACATAAAAAGGTGATTTTTCAGGAATACCGGCATATAAAAAATTAGTTCCTGCTAAAACAGCTCGTAATTTTTCGTTTTGCGTAATTTCATCAATACAATCTTTGGCGTTTAATGCTAAAATTTCACTTTGGTATTTTCCTTCTGCATTTAAATTATATAATGGAAAAGTATCACAAATATCAACAACCATTTTACAATATTTTTCCAAAGCTTCCTTTTCATTAGGAAAACTTTTAAGTAACTGATTTACGAAGTTTTCATAACCTTGCGCATGAGGATATTCTTCGCCTTCATCTTCAAATGAAACAATATCAAAAGCATCTTCATCCATTTTTTTTAAACGAAGTTCATCCATTATACCAATATACTTAAAGTATTTATATAAATTTTGACCTTCAGATAAGCCGCCGATGTAATGAATTCCTGTGTCAAAAATGGTTTTATCTCTTACAAAAGTTTGTAAATTTCCACCAAATTGATTGTTTTTTTCCAAGACACAAACTTTGTATCCTTCTTTTGCTAAGATAATCGAAGAAACCAAACCGCCTAAACCACTTCCTACAATTACTATGTCATATTTATCTTTCACTTAACTTATTTTTTAAAACAATAATGTTACCATCATTTGAATGGATTTCAAAACTTGCCTGCTCAAATTTATGCAATAAATTAGAACTATTTAACAAAATTACCGTCTGAAAATTATTTAAATTACGAGAAATCTTGTCGAAATTAAAATTATTTTCAGAAATTAACAACGTATCATTTTCTAAAATATCTTTTTCGATATTATCTACATAATTAATATTGTATTTTTGAACCAAATAACTTGAATTGGAAACAGCTCTTTTTTCTAAATTTTTGTTATAAGATTTTATTTTTCTATTTGCTTGTTGCAAACACAAAAGAACATCTATTTGTCCGAAATCTGATGCGATATGTAAAATTTTAGCATCAGGATTAATGTAAGAATTTAGTTTGTAATAATTATTTTTATTAACTAAAAAATCCGATTTTACTTCTGAAATAATTTCTCTTTCTTTATATAAAAAACTTAAGAATAATTTGTCTTTAAAATAGTTTTCACCTTCAAATTCTTTTCGTAATTTATTAAATTCAGTTCTAAAATATTTATTAATAGATTTTGTTCTTTGCGAATAATTTTCACCAAACGATTTATCATCAGCTTTTATCCTTTTATCTATAACAACTGTAATATTATCATCATATATAATATGATCTCCTTTTGGTAACGTTTCAGAATTTCCGTGTATGTAAATAGGTAAAATATCAATATTGAAATGTTCGGATAAATAAAAAGCTCCTTTATAAAACCTATTAATTTCGTTAGTATTGGAACGTGTTCCTTCTGGGAAAATCATTAATGAATATCCTTTTTCAATTTTATCTCTCAAATGCTCGACACTAACTTCAATACCATGAGAAGCCGGATAATAACCAGCTAATTTTACAATTCCCCCAAAAAACGGAGAATTATAAACCCAATCATTAACCAAATAAATTATTTTAGGCGTTATCATTCCAACCGCTAAAATATCTAGAAACGAAGTGTGATTTGAAATAATAACAGCAGGTTTACTAAAATCTTCTTTAAAATTATTAACAATTTTTTTATACATAAATGGATTAGAATATAAAACCGATTTCATAAATTTTGAAATGATAATTCTAAACCACATCATTTTTCTTTCTTTGTTTACTGGCATTAAAAACAAGAACATTTTTCCGAAAAATGAGAAAAACAAACCACCTAAACCATAATATAAAAAGGATAAAGTAGAATGAATTAACAATCGTAATGTAATTGGCGATTTACCTTTTTTTACTCTGTTAATAAAACAAATACGAAATAGTAAAGGATAAAAAATGAAAGTAATCAATAACGCTGCAAATACACCAATCAAAGAAACAGATGAAATTGATTTTAAGGCAGGATGTTTGGCTAAAACTAAAGCACCAATAGCTAAAATTGTGGTTAAAGCAGCTAAAATGATAGAAGTTCTATAAGTTGGCATTTCATTCTTACCTGTTGTGTATTCCTTTTGTAAAGCACTTGTCATAAAAATACTAAAATCGACACTATGACCAAATATTAGCGTACAAACAATTGTACTAAAAATGTTTAATTGTATGTTGAAAAACCAAATAACTCCAGCTGTAACAAAACCTGTTAACACTATCGGAATAGAACTAACTAAAACCAATTCTATTCTTCTAAAAAAAACAAAGAGGATTAAAACGACAGCGATAAATGAATAATTCAATAAAGAATTAAAATCGTCTCTAAGTTTACCTAAAAAAGTTTCGTTCATTTTTTGTCTGTCGATAGCTAAAACCCTGGATTTTGTTTCAATTGAATTCACAAATTTATCGCGTTGAACATCCGAAACTTTTGCAACTGATGTAATGGTATAAAACCCGTTTTTAGAAGCTACGAATTCATCCAGATAAAGCGCAGTAATATTTTTGTAATCTTCAAAATTCAACAGCTCAAATTTCTGATTCAATAAATTATAAAAACCTTGATGCATTTCTGGTTTAAAACCAATTGCATTTCCATGAGAAATAAGTGCGTTCTGAACAAATTGTTTTTTATTATTTGACCAAAATGCATTCCATAATTTTAATTTTTCTTCTTGAGCTTCTTTTGACAAAATGATTCCGCCAATAGAACTAAAATTTATGATTTTGTTTACTGCTTTTTGATTTGAAAGTTTATTAAAAAGTTTACTGTTATTTTGAATAGCTTCTTCAATCGAATTTCCATAAGCGGCCAAATAAATTGACTTTGAAGTTAGATTGGTTCTCTTCTCTAGTTTTTCTTCCGTTTTTTTAATATCATCAGGAATAAAATTCAAATCTGACAAATTGTTGTTGAACGTAACTTTTCCGAAAGTAAAAAATGATAGAACAATTATGACACAAGTAATTCCGATTAAAGCTTTATTGTTTTCGAAAGAAAATTTAGCCACTTTATCTAAGATATTTTCTTTAGCTGTCAACAAACTATCTTTTGGTTTATATAAATGAGGAATAATCAAAAGGGAGAAAAAAGCGGATACAATTACACTAATTGCGGCAAAAATTCCTAAATCTTTTAACGCTTCCGAATTCACAAAAAGCAAACATAAAAATGCCAAAGCAGTTGTTGTGCTACTCATGATTAAAGGCATTGTAATATCTTTATAAACCGTTTTTATATCGTTGTGATGTTTATAATGTGTGAGAATATGCAAAGAATAATCGATGGTAACGCCTAATAAAACGGCACCAACACTTAATGAAATGGCAGAAATGGTTTGTCGTAAAAAGTATAAACAAGCAATTGCGGTTACTACTCCAAAAATGGTTGGAATAAAAATAATAACTGGAATCAATATTTTACGATAAAACACAATTAATATTAACATTAACGTTCCTAATGAAACCAAAATGGTAGTAATAATATCCGTTTTAATTTGCTTTGCATTGGCAACGGCAATTAATGAAGATCCATAATAATCTAAAGAAACTTTACCTTTATTTAAGTTATTAAACTGTGATTTAATTTTATTTAGTTCTTCAACAAAAAGCGTATTTTTTTCGGTTTCGCTTCCACTTAATTTTGGATTGATAAATAATAAAAGTGTAGATTCATCTTTTGTAATAATAAAGCCGTCTTTTAAAATAAAATCGTCACCTAGGCTTAATTGTTGTAATTTTTTTAATGCAATGAAAGAAATTCCTAATGGATCATTTACAATAAAATCTTTTGCTATAATTCCAGTTGGTGAAATTAAGGTTTTATAATTATTTTCAACTTGTTTTGAAATACTATCATTAACTAACCTTTTCTCTAAATTAGCATAATCTTTTTCATCTAAAAAGTAAGGTAAATTCTGGTAAACAAAATCAAACGTTTGTTGAATATTGTCATCCTCAACTTTACCTTGAATGTTTTTTATATACGACTCGCATGATTTTAAACTATCAATGAAATTTGTGGCAGTTTCTGTTAAATCATCAATTGAACCATTTTTATCTTTCTCAATAATAACAGTGATTTTATCCGAAAAATTTAATTGTTTAATGACTTTTGTAGCTACATCTGCGTTTTCATTCTTTGGAATTATTCTTGTAATATCTTCTTCAAATCTAATTTTTGAAGCAAAAAATCCGAATACTAATAAAAACAAAAATACCATTGCCAAAGAGAGCAATTTATGTTTCTGAATAAAATAATGAACCTTAATAAAAAAATTATGCATTTTAATTTAATTGTTTGATTTACCTTTAAGCGAAAGTAAGAAATAACTACATAATCCGAAAGTAATTGCTGATATTGTAGCTAAAATAAAACTTCCAACAAGATATTGAAAAGTATGATATTTTATAGATTCGAAAGTCAAATTGTGATAAAATGAAAAATTTTCTTTTCCTTTTACAAAGAAAGAACCAACATGTAAAGAAGCGTAAATGATAAAAGGAATCAAGGGTGGAAAGCTAATATTCGAAAAAGCAAAAGCTAACATTTTATTCCATTTCAATACTATGGCTAAAAAAAAAACTAAAACTGTTTGAAATCCCCAAAATGGTGCAATCCCAACAAAAACACCCAAAGCAATTGAAAAGGATTTAATTAAATTAGAATCATTACGCTGTAAGATTTCCTCATTGATGAATTGTTTTAATTTTTTTTTTTTGAAATTTCTAAAAAAATCTCTTGGCTTTATGTATAAAAGGGTAATTAGAACTAAAATAGTATTTAGAATACTAATTCTGGTAAAATCTTTAAAAGGTCTGAAATGAGTTACACGTTCTGTAGGGTCGTATAAAATTTTTACAGGAATGTTTTTTACAAGAGTTCCTTTCCATGCTGCCCGAACAATTACCTCAATTTCAAATTCGAATTTATTAGTAAAATATTTTTTTGTAAGATGTAATAAAGGATATAATCTATAGCCGGATTGTGTATCTTCTAATTTAATTCCAGTTTCAAACCAAAACCAAAAATTAGAAAACTTATTGCCAAAACTACTTTTTTTAGGCACATTTTCTTGATTCATATTTCGGCTACCGATAAGTAAAATATTACTTTCATTTTTAGCTAATTCTTCTAAAAAAACCGGAATATCATCTGGGAAATGTTGTCCATCAGAATCAATTGTAATCGCATAATGAAAACCGCTTTCAATAGCTTTTTTAAAACCTGAACGAAGCGCATTTCCTTTTCCTTTGTTTTTTGAAATCGTTATAGACTCTAAGGAATAATAGGAATTGATTATTTCAAAAGTACTATCAGTTGAGCCATCGTTTACAACAATAACATTTAAAGTATATTGCAATACACCGTCAATTACTCTTTTTAAAGTTTTGTGGTTATTATACGTTGGAATAATTACACAAACTTTTTTAAGATTCAATGTTTCTGAAATAGTTGAATTTGAAAGCATTCTATTTATTTAATTGTTGCTTTTCAGCAATAGTAAAAACTAAAGACTGAGTAGCGTATTTTTTTATATATTCCTTTAAATCAAGTGATTGTTTAGGAAACAAAAGTAGAATTTGTTTTTTATCTGCTTCTATATTTCCTTTGTATTTTAGTAATTTAGGTGTGTTTTCCTGAATGCTTAATCTGACAAGTCGCGCTTCCAAATTATTTGGATTGGCTTTTATCACAGCTTCCAAAATAGTCACTCCTTTAATAAAACCTTCTTTTTTTTGCTTTACTCCAGAAGTAAATTTTGATTTCAAAGCGATTGAGGCCCCTTTATATGCTAATAAAGTTTCATCATTTTTTGAATATTTATTCATAAAATCATAAAACTTATTTGTGTTTGTATTGGAATCAGAACAAACAACATACATTTTCCGAATGTCTGTTAAGTTATAACTCTGAAAAACAGAAAAAGTTATTGCAAATACTATGGAAAAAATTACTTTCAAGAAGAAGTTTTTTTATAAGTATTTGATAATTTCAATGCTACGGTTTCTTCAAAACTTGTAGTGTTTTTGACTTTAATTTCAGAATTTTCGTTTTCTGAAATTTCTAAATTTAAAACTAATTTTGAATTGACTTCTGGATTTATCAAAGCCATAAATTTAACGTTAGAAGTACTTACCATTGTTAAGTTTGTGTTTAAAATACATTCTGTTATTTCTTTAACAATTTGCATCATACAAACCCCTGGGGTCACAGGATTTCCAGGGAAATGTCCCTTAAAAATATCGTGATCTTTATTTAAAGTAATGGCTGCACTATATTTATTTACGTCCGTATTTTCAATACTATCAATTATATAAAAATCTTTTAAAAGCATAAGTTATTTTATTTAGTACAAAAATACATTTATGAAAGTTAATATAAAACTAAACATAAAAAAAAGTCAACAATTGTTGACTTTTTTTTCAAATTGTAAATATTAAAATTTTGCAGTAACACCTATTTGGTAAGTAATAGCGTCTTGACCATCATAAACATCAACCACGCCTTTCTTAATTCTGGCTTCAATACCGAAGTTTTTAGTAAAGTCAATTCCAAATCCACCAACAAAACCAATATCAATAGCGGAGTAATCATTATAATTATCATAATAGTTGAAGTTATATTGATTGTAAGAATAATTGTTGTCTAAAACTTTTTTCTCTGGAGAAATATTTATATCTAAAGACGGGCCAGCTTGAAAATATGCTTTGTTTATGAAAAATTTATTCATTAAACTTAAAGTTAAGTAGTGAACTTTAAACTCAGCTGTTTGGTTTTGAGTCACATTTGAATTTTTATCTGGAATGGAAATTGTAGTAACATATTCCTTTTTAGAACCTTCTTTTGAATAGCCAATTTCAGGCTGTAAAGCATAAAATTTAGATAGCTTTAGTTCCCCAAACCCTGCAATATATAAATCAGTTATTGCAGAATATTTTTCATTTAAATCATCATTCTGAGTTAATCTCGAAAAATTTACTCCTCCTCTAATACCAGGTTTAAAGCTAACTTGAGCATTAGCTATAATTATACCGCCAATAAAAATAGCAAATAAATAAAATGTTTTTTTCATGTTAATAAATTATTTGATTAAATTCTATTTTTAGTTTAATATTTTTGTGTTGAATTGTGATATTTTCTGCAAAACTAGGTTTTTTTGAGTGAAATGTAAAAATTACCCTCTCCTTTCTTTTATTGGTTTTAATAATTTTATTTAAATTATTTGTAATTAAATCATTATAAAAGTACAGTTTATTTTTGGTTTGATAAATGATTTCGTTTTTTGTTTTGTACGTTTTCATTACGTTATGGTTGACTTGTAATAAAGTTCTGAAATCATTTTTAAGAGTATTAATGATTATCTTCTTGTTAAGATTATTAACAATAAAATTTAATTTAAAACTGTTTTCTGAAATTTCAAAATCTAATAATTTATTTCCAAAATCTGTTGTTAAAACCATCCTGTGAAGGCTATCATTTAATCGTTTAGTTATAAAAATTCCGCTTAATTGATTTCCATAAATTTCAATATGAGTTTTATATACATAATCAATTGATTCCTCTAAAAAATATTGATTTTGAACAATTGAAGTCGTATTTTCAACTCCAACTGCATAAGGAATTTGATACGATTTACAAGATAAAAAAAGATATAGGAAAGCGCTAATTAGTAAATACCGAATCATCAATTTTTGTATTTATTATTTTATTTTTAAATGTAATTTTTGTGTAATCGCCTGAAGATTCTATTAATTTTACTTCAGAAAGAGTATTTTCTTTTAATGGAAAATGTAAATCAATTTGCTTAATCATTTTTTTGATTACTGCCGTTTTAGGTATTAATTTTGCAATATAATGTTGATTGTTTTTAAAGTAAGAAATATCAAATTCTTTATCGTCAAACATATTCCCGCTTACACTTCCAATGATAAGTTTATTGATTTTTTCGAAAATTTTACTTTTAGCATCAACTGTACTTTTTTTACCTTGATCATTAATATAAACTTTATTGTTTTTAAAAATAATACTGTAATGATATGGCTTTGTATATTGCCAACTTAATAAATTTGGTGATTTAAAATTTAATTCCCCAGAACTTTTAATGTCTTTCGTTAAAAAATCCATGTGTTTTAGTTGAACGAAATTCGTTTTAATAGTTTTAATAGTTTTAGATTGACTTTCAAATGTTTCCTTAAATTTAGAAATTTCTTGAGCTGTCATTTTTTGCTCTTGTGGTATGATTTTAAAACTATAAATGGCCAGTACTAAAAGTAATATTTTCATTTTCATCTTTCGAAATTTCAAGTAATTCATCAATAGTTATAGTTTTATAACTTTCTGATTGCAAAAATAGCAATAACTGTTCCAAAACCGAAACTGTTTTTGTAGAAGTATCATGCAATAATATAATACTCCCTGGTTGCACTCTTTTTTTTATTCTCTCTAAAATTAAGTTTTCACTTTCTATAACCGTGTCTAATGAACGTATATTCCAACCAATAGCTATTTGATTGGTTTTAGAAATAGCTTTTGCAATATTCGGATTTGTGATTCCAAATGGAGGTCTATAGAATCTAGTTTTTACATTTACCAGTTGAGTTATTAATTCATTAGTTTGTACAATTTCAGCAACTATTTTTTCTGTCGGAAAAAAACCATTTAAATTAGAATGAGAGTAGGAATGATTGCCAATGTTATGACCTTCAGTAATTATTCTTTCAACAGTTTTTGGATATTTTTCAATCTGTTTTCCGATGAAAAAAAAAGTGGCTTTTGCATTATATTTCGATAATAAATCTAAAATTTCAATCGTTTTTTCGTGTGGACCATCATCAAAAGTAAGTGCAATAACTTTGTCTTTACATGTGTTTGATTTAGAAATATTTCTTGAAAAATAATTCAATCTCATGTCGAATGCGCCCCAAGTTGTAATTCCTAAAAAGGCTAAACACAATACAACGTAAGAAACTGTACTAACTTTTATAAAAAAGAAAAATAGTAGCAGAATAAAAAATAAAAAAACAGAATATTTATGTTTTAACATTTGGATAATAGTACTAAACTATGTTCTTTACCTTGAAACTGATTATATAAAAGTGCTTTTGAAAAATTAGATTTCTCAATAGCATTAATTTTTACAATTGATGGAATAACTTGATTTTTAAGAATTGAAGCTGCAACCCAAAATCCAAATGCAGAAGCCGTATTGAATTCACCACATAAATGTTTGTAATAAATTTGCGGAACTTCATTAAAAATTTCCCCTGCAATTATGTAATATTCATCAAAATTGATATCACCATTGTTTCCAAAAACAACCGTATCAATATCTTCTTTTTTTAAGTTATTCTTATTTAAAAACTCACTTATAAAACTTTCAATTTCATTAGGCTCTAATTCATTTTGAATTTGTAAAGCTTCTAAAACAGCATAAGTACTTTCTTTTTGAACATTTTCAAGAGTAACGAATGTTGCACCTTCGCTATAAACTACTCCAGAAGAATTGGAATTTAAAACAGAATAGGGTAAATCATTTTCTTTTTTAATAATATTAGTAAGTTTAAATAACTCCATTGTATGTGAAGATGTTTCATCTGCAGCACCAACTAAAATGGTATTTTCTTCCTTGTTTTCAATTTGCATTTTTGCATCTAACAAAGCAGATTCAAAAGAAATGGCGCCATTCACATAAGTAAAATTATAACCTTTACAACCTAACCCTAAAGCAATTTGTGCGCCAACTGTGTTATGAGTTGATTGTATAAAATTGGTTGGCGTTAAATATTCTTCGTTATTATCTATTAATGCCTTTAAAAATTTTTCTGAATCTTCAATGCACCCCATTCCAGTTCCTGTAATAATCGCGTCTGGAATAGTAATATTCGCTTCTTTTAAAGCTTTTGTAGAAGCTGCTATACTAATTTTAACAACTTTTGACATTCTTCTTGCTGCTGCTGGTGAAATTAATTCTTTATAAGATGGTTGAATCGCGTACACAACATTTTCCGTTGTATTGATTATAACCGATTCTAAGAAAGAAGTTTCAAAAGTATCTTGAGCTGAGACGCATCCCATGCCATTAATGTAGCACTTTCCCATTAGTTTTTAGAAAATATTAACGTAGAACAGTTCCCTCCAAATCCGAAAGAATTAGAAAGCACATGCTGTATCTCTTTTTCTTTAAGCGTTAATTGTGGCGTTAAATTGAATTCTGCCATATTTGTTTTAAAATTTAAATTTGGAAAAATAATATTATTTTGAAGCGCTAAAACGCTATAAACTGCTTCAATACCTGCGGCTGCGGCTAAAGTATGACCTGTGAAAGGTTTTGTAGAACTAAAATCTGGAACCTTGTTCCCAAAAATTCTAATAATAGCTCTTCCTTCAGATAAATCATTATTAGGTGTTGCTGTTCCATGTGCGTTGATATAATCAATTGCACTTGGTTGAATTTTAGCCATTTTGAACGCTTTATTCATAGCTAAAAAAGCACCATCACCGTTTTCAGAAGAAGCCGTTTGATGAAATGCATCATTCGCATTTCCGAAACCAGCAACATAAGCTAACACTTTTTTATTTTCTTTTTGTACGATTTTTTCAGATTCTAAAACAAGAAAAGCTGCGGCTTCACCTAAATTAAGACCTTTTCTATTATTATCAAAAGGAGCATTACACTCGTCAGATAAAATCATTAAAGTTTTAAATCCATTGATGGTAAACTTTGCTAAAGCATCAGTTCCGCCAACCACTACTCTATCAAGCTCGCCTGAGTCGATTAATCTTGCGCCAAGCATTATTGAATTTGCTGCAGAAGAACAAGCTGTACTTATTGTTGTAACTAACCCTTTTAATCCAATACAATTAGCAATTTTTTGAGAATTATCTCCAATATCATGACTGGCAATGTATTTTCTACATGTTTTATTTTCAAAATAATCGTAATAATATTTTTCAGTCATATCCATTCCGCCAACGCTAGTTGCTGAAATTAGACCTGATTTATATTCATTGATATCTACAATATTAGCATTTTCTAAGGCTTGTTTTGCCGCAATAGCTCCTAATAAAGCAGTTCGTGAAAAATTATTATCACTGGGTAAATTAAGTTGCTCTGCTAGTTGCTGATTAGTTTGTTTGATTTCTCCTACTTTAATCACATTTTTATGAATGGTTTCAAAATTTGAAATTGTTGAAAGACCTGTTTTTATAGAAACTAATGAATGAAAATTTTCTTCAACCGTAGTACCAATTGAAGAAATAATTCCCATGCCTGTTATTGCAACTTTCATATATTTATCTATATTATTTTGTTCTGTTTTCAGAAATATATTTTGCCATTTTTTCAACTGATTCAAAAATAGATTTTCCTTCTTTTGGATCTGCTAATCTGATTCCGTATTCTTTATCTAAAAGAACAATTAATTCTAAAGCATCAATAGAATCTAATCCTAAACCTTCACCAAATAATGGATCATTATCGTTTATATCTTCAATTGCAATATCTTCTAAATTTAGTGCTTCAATAACTTTTGTTTTCAATTCTAACTTTAATGCTTCCATAATTATTTGTTATATAATGTTTGTAATATTTCTTTATTGTGTGCTATTTTTCCTGATTTTTCAACCAAATAAACAAAAGCTTTGTATTCATTTTTATAATATTCTACCCAACCACATAATACTTTTTTAGCTTTATTACTTTCTAATAAATAAGAAGTGTAATTTGACATAAAATCTGCTTTAAAATCATCAAAAACAAAAAAAGCATTTTCCGTTTTCAATTGATTTTTAATACTTATTTCACCCACGCAAATATTAGGCAAGGTATAAACAAAAACCGCAGGACTTGGAAAATAATTTTCACTATCTGATATGGATTCTTGGTATTTTACATCTGAATCTAAACTAGAGGAATTATTTGCAAAAATAAGTGCAATGTTGTTTTCTTCTTCAATATTAATATTGTTTTTCAAAATTGCTTCTGCTGCTAAAAAGGCTAATTTACTTAAATTATCCATCTTAAAAAATTTTGGATAGTCTAAACCAATCGCTTTTGAAGCGTTTTTTATAAACTCAGGAAACAACACTTCTTTCATTTCTATAACGGAAGTTCCATTTAGTTGAAGCGAATTATTTTCTATTTTACAATAGTTTGATATGTAATAATTTGTTGTCAAATTTAATTTATTTTTTCAAATAATACTGCTGTATTACATCCCCCAAACCCTGATGCTGTTTTTAAGAAATATGTAATTTCTGTTTTTTTGTTTTCTTTTAAAATAGCAATCGGGATTGAAACTCCAGAGTTTACAAATCCTTTTGAAGCTAATAATTCATTGTGGTATAACGACTTTAAAGCTATTACAATTTCTAATAATCCCGAAGCGCCTAACGTATGACCGAAATATCCTTTTAGACTATTTGTCGCAACAGTATCAATGTTTGATCTTGAAAATGCAATTGCTTCCATTTCATCATTATACAAAGTTGCTGTTCCATGAGCTGAAATATAATCCAATTTGTCCTTTCTAATTTTTGCTTCTTTAAAGGCGCTTTCAATACTTTTATGTAATCCTTCCCCGGTTCTTGATGGTCCAGAAATGTGATTAGCATCGTTTACTGCTCCGTCACCAATAATTGCAATGGCATTATTTATTGGCTTTTGTGTTGTAATAAAAACTGCTGCGCTCGCTTCTCCCAATGTCACTCCATTTCGTGAAGCATCATAAGGTGTGCAAGGCGTTTTACTTATAGCTTGAAAAGAGTTAAATCCTGAAAAAACAAATTCTGAAATTTCATCACCAGCAATTACAAATGCATTTTCGTAGGCCCCTAATTGTATCATTCTTTTTGCAACAGAAACGGCTAAAACTCCAGAAACACAGGCATTGGAAACTACAATAGGTTCCGTTTTAAATCCAAAAAATGTATTGATTTTTTTTGCTAATGTACTTAAAAGTGCATCTTCAATTGGTAATTCCTGATTTTCTAACAAAGATATGTTTCCTTTTGTTGTAGAAAGTATTAAAACTGATTTCTCAGAAATTTTATTTTTAGTAACAATGGGATGCAATACTAAAATTAGCATTTTTTCTAATTTCGTAAATTGTCTTTCATTGGTAACTTTTAAGAAACTTTCATTCAGTTTTTCAGTATCAATATTTGAGGCATAAACAGATGTAAGATTCCCAAAATTTTCATGAAATTGAATTCCAGATTGCCCATTTATTAGTGCCTCCCAATTGGTTTCTAAATCAAAACCTAAGGGAGTAACGCAATTAGCATCGGTAATGTAAATTGGTATATTTGTTATCATTTTAATAATCCTACACTTTTTTTCCATTCTTCATAAAAAGAAGGCGCATTTAATACTAAATTTCCGTCGCTATCTAAAAATACTTGAACCGTTTCACCTGTACAAGCTACTTCATTATTACTATCGTAAATTACATATCTAAAAATCATTTTAGCAGCTGGCGAATCTACAATTTTAGTTTCAATTCTAGCCACGTCACCATATCGTAAAGATAGTTTATGTTCACAAACAGATTTTACAATTGGCGTAGTAAATCCATACTTTTGTACATCTAAATAGGAAATTCCATGCAATCTTCCAAAAGCTTCTCTTCCGTCTTCAAAATAGGAAATATAACAGCCGTGCCATACAATTCCTAATGGGTCTGTTTCATTAAATCGAATTCTAATATCATTAGAAACACTTAAATGTGAGGCTTCGTTATACTGCTCTTTTCTTTTTATCATATTTAATCGCAATAAAAATAGTAATTACAAAAAACAAAAGTAGTAAAAATATTTCTGGGAGAATTTCTACAGGGTTTGCTTTACGTAGTAAAACATCGTAAAATGCATTTAATCCCCAATTCATAGGAGAAATATGTGAAATAATTTGCATTACTTTTGGCATGGCAAATACTGGAACCCAAACTCCGCCTATTGCAGCTAAAATAACTACGGAAGTAGCTCCAAAAGGAGCAGATTGTTCTTGTGTTTTTGCAATTGTTCCTAATAAAATTCCAAACCCAATTGCTGCTAATCCTGAAAACAGTGCTACAACACTCAATAAAAAGAATTTTCCGTCTAAATCTAAAGTTGGTAATATTAGGTAAGGGAATAAATACATTCCAACTAAAACCATAAGATAAAACTGAATCATACAAATTACCAAATAAGTAATTGTTTTACCTGCAATAACTATAGAGTAAGAAACTGGATTGGTTAATAATCGAATTTGTGTGCCTTGACCTTTCTCTTTAACAATGTTAATAGATAAAGGAACTATTATAAAAAAAATGGCGAATAAAGTCCAAGCTGGTACATTGTGTTGTACTGAATTTGGGAGCACTTCTTTGTTATCAACTGTAGGCATAATTTCTTTGAAAGTAATAAAACTTTCTTGTTCAAAAATAGGCTTTTCTCCTTCTCCTAATTGATCTTGAAAAGTAGCGTATATTGATTTGGTTTCAATTTGAGAAATCATTTTATCTATACTACTTTTCACATTACTTTTAAAAGTGGCTTGAGTAGCTGGATCAAAATAAAGTCTGACTTCTTTTTTATCAATTTTTTGTAGTGATACTTCTTTTTTTGGTGCTTCAGAAAGATCTCCAATTCCGAAATTTGAAACAATTTTATCTACATTTTGATTTACTTTCAATTGCAAATCTTTACTTAGATTATTAGGAATAATTATAGCCAATTGAAATTTTCCTTTAAAAACAGCTTCTTTGGCAGTAATTTCTGTTAAATCTTTTCCATCAAGAGAAGATATTATTTCAAACTGACCACTTTTATTTAAATTATTAATTACTGTTTTTGAAATTTCTCCTTTATCGTTATCGACTAAAATAACAGGAATTTTGCTTTCCGTAATTGTTCTAAAAGTACTATCTTGAATTAATGTAATAGTTATAATTAGTACTAAAGGCATCACAAATAAAATGATTAAACCTCCAAAATCTCTCTTCAGTAAAAGAAACTCTTTGTAAACCGACATCCATAATTTATATATCATCGCGAAGTTCTTTACCAGTTAATGAAATGAAAACATCTTCTAAATTATGTGCACAAGTTGTATTCTGAATCAATTGATTTGGCGTACCTTCTGCATAAATTGTTCCTCTATCAATGATGGCAATTTTCGTGCAAAAATCTTGTGCTTCAGATAAATGATGCGACGTATAAATTATTGTAGTACCTTTTGCATTAAGCTCTTTTAAATAACTTATTATTACATTTTTAGCCTGCACATCTACTCCAACTGTTGGTTCGTCTAAAAACAAAATTAAAGGTTCGTGTAAAATTCCTGCAATAAGATTTATTCTTCGTTTCATTCCACCTGAAAACGTAACAATTTTTTTATCGGCAAATTTTAATAATCCAAGTTGGTCTAAAGCTACTGTAACTTTTTCTTTTAGATTTTTTCCTTTAAGTCCGTACATACTTCCGAAATACGATAAATTTTCTCTGGCTGTAAGTGTTGGATAAAGTGCATATTCTTGTGGAACAACTCCGATTGACTTTTTGATTTCAAAGGCATTTTTTTCATAAGTCATATTATTAATGCTGAAAGTACCTGAAGTTGGTTTTATAATTCCGCAAAGCATTGACAACAAAGTAGTTTTCCCAGCTCCATTGGGACCAAGCAAACCATATATTTCTTTTTCTTCAATAGTAAGATTTAGATTATTTACTGAAAAACAATCTGCATCTTTATATTGCTTATAAAGTTGGTTAATTTGAATTATATTTTTGATGTTACTCACTTTAGATTGCTTTTTTAAGTTTTTTGAAAAACTTTTCTTCTAAATCGGCAAGATGAAGCAACTGATCTGCTAAAGTATTATATACGTCTTCTAAATTACTTCTGTTTTTACAAACTCGAGACGTATTTAATGCGAAATCTCTCCACAAATCACCAATTTGAGTCATTTCAAATGAGAGCTCTTTCAATTGATCATTCTTTAAAATAACTGCTGCCTCTTGTAAAAAAGCAGCATATATAAATCTGAAACCACCGCCACCTGTTCCAATCTCTTCTTGCATACGTATCATTTGAGCTAAGTAGTGATTGGCGACTTTTATTCCTTTTGCTTTAGCCCATTTCCTAATGCTTTTTGCTAAATATCTCATGGCAGCAACACCAACAATTGGAACTGGCGCAAGCATATCATTACAAGTATTTATAATTCCTTTTTTTATGGCAAATCCCCAATTAATTTGAGATGGAAAATGTGTTGGATAATACATTTGTCCTTTTGGAGAAAGAGTCCCTTTTGCAAACCTGACTTTTTCTAACTCAACTTCTGTAAGTGTTGTTACATTTTCCATTACGGGATCACTGATTAAAAAAGTATTTCCGCTTTTACCATAAACCACTAAATTGTGTGCATTGAAATGAAAACGATATTCGTCAGGAAAATACTTTAAATTGTAAACCCCAACTTGTAGTCCTGTTGGAATATTATATTTTAAATTATTTTCTAAAGCAATTTGTGCTTTCTCAGGACTTGAAAATTTTATTCTTTTTACTTTAATTCCTAATCTTTTTGCTGCTTTATTGAAAATAAATCCAGGCATTGTTCGGTAACTAATTGCAGGTGCTTGATTGACTTTTAATATTGGTAAATAAAAGAATAAAAGCCCAGAACCAATGCCAAAAACCATAGGCTCACTTATATTTATTCCGTTAAATTTTAATAAATTTGAAGCTACTCCGTTTTCACAATGTGCTGATTGATAATGTTTAAATTTGGTGATCATTACGTTACTTTATAATTTATTAATTCATGAACTGAAATTTGAAATGCGTCAGCATATTTTTGTAAAATTTTGGTATTTAGTTTTTTAAATACCGTTGGTTTAATGTGTCTTTTAATACGCCATTGCCACATTCCAACATAATCGGCTAATGTTGGCCAATCCATCCTATGAAGTTCCATGTAATATGCAATTGGACTTACTTTACCTAATTTTATATTTTGTTTCGCTTCTTCAATACGTTCATTAATCGTATTTATAGAACTTTCTAAAGCAATAGTTTTTGCTTCCCAACCGGTGCTTAATCCTGTAGTATAATTTCCATTTTCGTCTGTAGCGTAACATAATTCTTTTACATTACTTTTAGATAAATTACTTTCATCTTGAGGTATTTCTTTTTTCTTCATCTTACTTTAATTCTTGAATGAATAAATTTATAACCGCTTCTAATAAAATATTTTCTTCATGAAAAGATTGACATTTCATAGTACAAATACTATATTCATCAGAATCAAATCTTGACACTAAAATAGCAGATGTTTTTATCGTTTGATTTACTTTTGGTAACGTCGAAACGGTAGCTTTTTTTATTCCACTAATAAAACCAACTAATTTTACATTTTCTTTTACTTCGTTATCCGCTGAAAGAAAAAAAGTTTGTCCAACAATTGAAGAGCAAGTTTGGGCTGCATTTTCGATTAATCCTACTTCCGAAAAATAATTTTTCGCTACAAAAACATTATCTTCTTTTATTTTAAAAATAGAAATTACTGAATTCGATGTTATCTCCTCTAACACATCAACCATAAGCATTGGTTCTCTGTGCGGTAAAAAATTATTTATATTTATTCCTGTATCCTTCAAAACTTCACTCATTATGTTGGGCTAAAACTGTTTTCATTTGACCGCTTGCAATTTCAACATTATCTGATAATACTGAAATATCCACTAAAGTAACTCCTGAAAATTCGTGAAGAACTTTTACTTTAGTAATAAGATTATCTTTTATTTTTGGCAATTGAAAAATTTCGATTGATTTTATTGCTCCGATATAGCCTGTAGAAGCGGGTTCGTTTTTTAAATAAAACTGATAACCTGTATATAAGGCTACTGATTGTGCCATGTGTTCAATTAATCCCGCTTCTTGAAAAATTTCGTTTTTGGTGAAAATATTTGATTCTTCGATTGTAAAACCAGAAGTAATAAAATTTTCGCCAAAAGCGAGTACTTTATGCACCATAACAAATGGAAATTTTTGAGGAATTAATTTTCCAACAAAATCTCGGTCTAAAATTGGTAAAACTATATTTTGCATTAGTACACTGTTAAAAAACAATAAGAATAAGAAAAACGACCGCTCTCTGGAACAGATAGTAGAATTTTGTCTCCTTTTTTTAAATTTCCAGAATTCATTAACTCTTCTAACATTAAGTAAATTGATGCTGAACCAATGTTTCCAACTTTTTTTAAATTCATAAACCAACGCTCCATTGGAATTTCTATGTTTTCTTCTTTCAAAGCAGTATAAAGTCCTTTTACAAAATAATGTGAAGAAACGTGTGGTAAAAAATAAGTTATTTCATTTGCGTTACTTTTATTTTTATCTAAAGCTTTTTTCATACTTAAAGCCCCCTTTTGTAAAACATGAGCATCTAAAAGTTTTACATCTTGTTTTAAAGCAAAAACTGAATCTGACAACCATTCGTTTGCTTTATAATCGCTCCATGGCTTTATATTTCCATCCGCTAATTTATCGCCACCCGCATACATACAAGTTTCTAATTCGTAAGCATAGGAAAAAGCTTCCATCCATTCTATCTTTAATGAAACCGATCCGTTTGATTTATTTTCTAATAAAAATGCCCCAGCACCATCAGATAACATCCAACGTAAAAAATCTTTTTTAAAAGCGACGATTGGTTGTTCTTCTAATCTTTTAAGATTGATAATTTCGTTTTCGAATTTTTCAGCTAAAAACCAAGATGAAACTCTTTCAGAACCTGTACAAACAGCATTAGAAGTATTTCCTGATTTAACAGATAAATATCCAAATTTTAAGGCATTCATTCCGGCATTACAAACTCCTGAAGATGAATTTAATTCAACAGATTGGTTTTGTAATAATCCGTGAACCATTGCTGCATGTGATGGCAAAAGTAAATCTGGCGTTGATGTTCCACAAGAAAGCAATTCCATACTTTTAGATGTAAATTGTTCATCAAACAATTTTTCAATTGCCATAAAAGTTAAATCTGCATTAGAATGAGTTGGATTTCCATTTTTATCTAATGCATAGTATCTATTTTCAATTCCATTGCTTCTTAAAACAATTCGTCTTGCTTTTGAAGATTCTTCATTAATTAATCCCAACATACTCTCCATATCATCATTTGATATAGGATTATTTGGCAAGAATTTACTCGATTTTGTTATATAAACTTCAGACATTATAATTACTGATTATATCTTTTTGTATGCGCTTTTTTCATCAGCTATTTTATTAGCTATAAAAGGATATTTTAAAAGGTGCAAGATAAACACAATTGGCGATATTAACCAAATAGCAACCCATAAATAAACATTAAAAACTTTCAACCAAGATTTTCTTGATTTTTTTTTATTTATAATGAAATTAGACCAAATTTTGAACATTTTATTAGCTTTTTTATCCATTTCTACTAAAAAAACTCTAATTTCTACAGCATCTAATTTTAATAATTGATTTTGTAATTCTATAAAATTATTATTTTTAAGTGCTGGTTTAATAACATTTCCAAATTTAAATGCGTTTTTAATTTCAGTTTCCAAAACACCTGGTTTTGGAAAAATACCTAAATATTTTGTTTTTTCACCAGAAAACATCCAATGAACTATAGTAATTACACTAATATGATTTATATTTCTATCTACTAATGCAATATTCCCAACTAAATTTGCTTTTAAATCAGTAAGAAGTACTTTCATTTTTTCTTGAGCTTTCACCCACATATTTCTAGCGCCAATAACTGTAATTACTGGTGTATTTTTGAAAAGCTGTTGAGCGAAAGTGCTTTTAAGAAATGAATTTACTGGTATCGATGGAGATAAATACCAAACTTGATAACCTAAAATAATTAAGTCGTATTTTTTTTCTAGAATAACATTTGCTGGTGTTTTTATTGGTAAAGGAACTTGTAAAAATGATTCGGGAAACGCGTCAAAAAAAGCGGTTTTATTCCACGGAAAAGGAAACTCATTCTCCATTTCAATTTTATAGTACGTTACATTAATTTCATCATCACTTGAAAATGGGAGCGTAATCGATTCAAGTATTTCTGTAAGTTGACCTGATTGTGAGTAATGAATTACTAAAACATTTTTCATATAGATAGTCTTAACTTTGCTTAATTTCCTTAAAATTTCTTACTTTATCTTCTCTTTTCTTTTTTATAAATTCACTCCAAGTAGAATTGTCTTCTGCATCATAAATTTTAATTTTCTGCGAATCATCTTTAATCAATAAATCATCTGATTTACAATTTAAAATTTGAGCTGCAGTCTCTAAACCCGAATAAGTTGCTCCCGTTACACCATGTGATAAAGTGCTGGCACCACATAAATATAAATTTTCAATTTCTGTCTTATTTTTATACGAAAACGGCCCTACTTGATTTAATGTTTTGTTCGTTCCGTAAACATTTCCATTTGTAGAATTAATATAAAACTGATTTGTTTTTGGCGTTCCTAATTCTACCTGAACGATATGATTTCTTAATTCAGGAATTAATTCTTCCAAATTATTTAAAAACTTTTCAATGATTTTTTTCTTAAATATTTCGTATGCTTCTGAATGATAGTTTTCCGAATTATTAAAATCTTTAAAACTATCATAATTCACATAAGTGACAATTTCAAAGTTATGATATTTACCGTTAAAACTAACGGGATCTTTTAAGGTCGTACAACTTATAAAAAGTGCAGGAAATTTTTCACCTTCAATAATATTTCCTTCAGTTAATTCAGTAAAATGTTCATCAATATTTTCATTTTCAAATTTCCAAATATTTCCAGAATCGATACCATATTTTGTAACGTCTATCTCTACTGTTAGAAACATGATTAGCGATGTAACTGAATATTTAGTTTTTGAAAGTTTTTTGCTTAATTTTTTACTAATATTTTCTTCACCAACAAGTTTTAAATATGTAATTGACGGATCAGCATTAGAAACAATTATATCTGCAAAAATAGATTCACCTGATGCTAAAACAACACCTTTTGCTTTGTTATTTTCTACAATAATTTTATTCACCTTTTGGCTGACTCTAATTTCCCCATTACAACTTTTAATTTTATTCGTCATCGCTTTCACAATGCTACTTCCGCCGCCCATAGGATAAAATCCCCCATCAAAATAATGATTCATAACAGAACAGTGCACAGGGAAACAAGCTTGCGAAGGCGGAACACCGTGATCCCCACATTGCGAATTAAGAATAGCTTTTAGTATTGGGTCTTTAATGTGCCAACCAATAACACGTTTTAAACTAAATAGAGAAAATTTTCCAAAATTTTTTGTTCGAAAAGGAACTGTAATTTTTTGCCAAAAACCTATTAATTTAGGCATTAATTGAAGTTCATTGTTAACTTTTTGAATTAAAGATAAATATTTTTTGATATTTTTTTCTTCTTTTGGAAATGTGGCAATTAATTTATTTTGAAGATTATCAAATCCAGCAGGTAAATCAAATCTTTGATTGCCAATTAAACAATGATCATATCCATTTTTATTCATTCTAAAAAAAGTCAAATCATTTGCAATTCCTAAACCTTTATATAGTTCATTTGTAGATAGTCCTTCATCTAATAATCCGATGTAGTGAACTCCAGGGCTAAATCGCTGACTATTAAGCGTAAAAGTATGACACCAACCACCAGGAACATAGTGTTGTTCTAACACTAAAACTTTTTGTCCACTACGTGCTAAACACAAAGCTGTAGATAAACCTCCAGCACCAGAACCGATAATAATTGTATCAAATTTTTCCATTATTCCTAATATAGCAACAACTGAAAATTACAATTCTGCTTTTTAAATTTTATTTATTTACTTCCAAAAATCAAAATAATTAAACCATTGCAAAGGATATTTTTTAATCATTCCTTCTAAATTTTCTGTATAAGCTTTTAGCAACGCTTTTTCATCACGATGTTTTGCATTAGCTTTTCTAGCATATAAATGATAATGCAAATTAGCTTCTTTCATTACATAAACAAAAATTACAGGAACATTTAATCTTGAAGCTATTAAAATTGGCCCCGATGGAAAACTTGCTGTTTCACCTAATAATTCTTCTCTCATTACTTTAGATCCTAGAAAATATCTATCACCTGTAAAACAAACTAATTCATTATTTGCTAATGCATTATTAATTTCAAAAATATGTGATAAATCATCTTGAATAATAATAAACTTAATAGAAGATTTTTGGGTAACAGAATCTAAATATTGTTTAATTTCTGAGTGTTCTCTATCTGTAGTAACTAAATTAATTTGACATGCAAAGTTAATATCCCCAAAAAAATGTTCGGCAATTTCAAAGTTACCAATATGAGCACTAATAAGTATTCCGCCTTTTTTTTCAGCTTGTAAATTATTTAAAATTTCAATTCCATCAAATTCGTATGTGAATTTTTTTCTTAATCCAGCTGATATCGCAATTTTATCAATTATAGTTTGTCCGAAAGTAAAATAACTTTTGAACACCATAATTTTGGATTTGAAATAAGTGTAATGTAGCCTGTTATGGAAAAAATAAAATATTTGTTTGTTGCTTTCTTTTAGGAATATAAAATAATAAAAAGCTACAAAAACTAAAACAGAATAAGCTGTTTTAATTCCGAGCTTTTTTATACAAAAAACGAATATTCTATATCCAAGTACAGTGCCTTTAGATTTTCCATCCCACTGAATCATGATATTTTAATTATTAGCGTTTTGTGTTTTAGTTTCAATTAAGTTATAAAAGTCTTGAAAAGAAGCAATCCCTATAAAATCGGCTTCCCCTAACTTAACTCCAAAATTCGATTCAATAGAAACCACTAAATCTACATAATCTAAACTATCTAAACCAAGAGTATCTTTTAAATTTAATTCAGGGGAAATTACATCACCATCAACCTCAAACTCATCAACAAAAATTTCATTTACTTTTTCAATAATATTTTCTATTAACATATTCTGTTTAAACTTTATATTTTTTAACTACAATTGCTGAATTTGTCCCACCAAATCCAAAAGAATTTGACAAATATACATCAAATTTCTTATTTATTGTTTTGGAAACAATATTTAATTTTTTTGAATCTTCATCAGGGTTTTCATAGTTAATATTTGGCGCTATAAAATCATTTAACATCATAATTGTTGAGTAAATTATTTCACTTGCTCCTGCCATCCAACACTCGTGACCTGTCATGGATTTTGTTGAGCTTACATATGGTCCATTTTCTCCAAATACTTCTAAAATAGCTTTAGCTTCATTAGCGTCGCCTAAAGGTGTTGATGTCGCATGAGCGTTTATGTATCCTATTTCAGAAGGTTGAATATTAGCTTGATCCAATGCTCTTTTCATAGCAGTAGCTGGCCCCTCTACATTTGGTGTTGAAATATGTCCCCCATTTGAAGAAAATCCGTAACCAATAATTTCTGCTAAAATTGTCGCACCTCTTTTTACAGCAGATTCATAACTTTCAATAATTAATGTTGCACCACCACCACTAGGCACTAAACCATTTCTATTCGCGTCAAATGGTCTTGATGCCTTTGAAGGATTGGCTTCACTAGGAGAAAAAACGCCTAATCCATCAAAACTTGACATTGCATATTTATTAATTTCTTGAGATCCTCCACTAATTACAATATCTTGGAGTCCGCTTTTAATTAGAAGATAAGCCAACCCGATAGAATGTGAACCACTTGCACATGCAGCACTAATTGTCATATTTACACCACGCAATCTAAAAATTGTAGATAAATTCATGGTAATTGTTGAATTCATTGACTTAAAAATAGCCCCCGAACCAATTAAAGCTGTATCTTTTTTATCTCTAACGATATCAATTGCGTCAATTATTGCTTTTGAAACACTATCATTTCCATAAAGAATCCCAACTTCATTTTCATCAAAAAAAGCATCATTAATTTTTGCGTTTTTTAATGCCTCAAGAGTTGATAGATATGCATATTCTGTTTCTTCTCCAATACTAATTCTTTGTCTTCTACTTAAATAATTTTTTAAATCTGGTCTTAAGACTGATCCAGTAAGTGCCGATTGAAAGCCAAATTCTTTTCTTTCTTTGTCAAATATAATTCCCGATTTGCCTTCGAATAAAGATTGCTTTACTTCTTCAATGGAAGTTCCAATACAAGAATAAATTCCCATTCCGGTTATAACAACTCTTCTGTCCATAAATTATTTATTAAGAATAAATACCTCCATTAATATTGATTACTTCACCTGTAATGTAACTTGCTTTTTTTGAGGTTAAAAAACCAACTAATTCAGCTACTTCTTCAGCTTCTCCAAAACGATTTACAGGAATCATTTTAACCAATTCCTTTTCATCTAATTCGCTTGTCATATCTGTTCTAATAAATCCAGGCGCTACTGCATTTACTGTAATGTTCCTTTTTGCAACTTCTTGAGCTAACGCTTTAGTAGCTGCAACTACTGCTCCTTTTGCTGCAGAATAATTGGTTTGTCCAGGAGTTCCTTTTACGCCAGAAACCGATACCATATTTACTATTCTACCATATTTATTGCGTAACATATTTTTAATAAAAAAATTAGTAACGTTAAAAAATCCATTTAAACTAGTACTAATAACATTATTCCAATCTTCATAGGTCATCCACATAAATAAACCATCTTTAGTGATTCCAGCATTATTTACAATTACTTCCACAATTGCATTAGGATTTGCTTCTTGCCAATTTGTTAATACTTCGTTTACTTCGTTTACATCTGAAACATTAAATTTAATTATTTCTCCTGTTGAACCATTTAATTTTACTGATTCTAAAGTTTTGTTTGCCGCTTCAATATTTGATTGATAATTAATCAAAATATGGTGTTCTTTTGACTCTGCTAATTTTTTACAAATAGCACTTCCAATTCCTCTTGATCCGCCAGTTACTAATACACACTTCATATTTTCTTATTGAAATAATTCAACATTTTCAAACCATTTATCACCTAATAAATTACCTTCTTTGGTTATAAAACCCCATTTTTCTTTATATTTTACCCTAGCAATTCCATTAATAAATCCCTTTTCATTATCTTTAAATATTGATGCAAATCCAACTGCAGTTATTTGATAATTAGCTGATATTAATAATTTTCCTTTTTCATCAATAAATCCCCATTCTTTAAATTTTACAGGGGCTAATCCATCATTACTAAAAATTTCAGCATCCTCAAATTTCAAATCAATAATTTTTTCGCCTTTCAAATTTATATATCCCCATTTTTTGTTTAATAAAACAGGGGCTAAATTTTTATTAAATGCTTTAGCTTTTTCATATGCTGGTTCAATAATCCAATTTCCATTTAAATCAATAAATCCAATTTTATTATTTTTTCTAGCATAAGTAACATCTTGATAAAGAAAATCCCATATTTTATCTACCCCATCTATTGCTTGAAATTTGTTTGAGATTACCAACCCAAAAGCATTATCTGTACGTGCCCATGTTATGTTTTTGTAATAATTTCCAATTTCGTCATAAATAGTTTTAACAACCAATTTTCCATTTATGTCAATTATACCCCATTTTTCGTTTTGTTTTACTCTAGCAAAACCATTTTCAAATGATTTTATTACTTGATAGGTTGGAGCAACAATAATTTCTCCTTTTGGATTGATTAGCCCAACTTTTTCAGCAATTTTAATAAATGCAATACCATCTTCAAAATCGTAAACTTTGTCGGAAAAAGGCATTTTTAATACTAAACCTTCCTTATTTATATAAAACCAGCTTTTGTTTTTTTCAACAACACAAATTCCACTATTAAAGTATTTTACATTTGAAAAATTAGGTGCAATTACCATTTCTCCTTTTACATTAATAAATCCCCATTTACCATCAATTTCAACAGCCGCTAAACCGTCAGAAAAATTTTTAGCTTTTTTATATTTTGGATCTATACTAAATTTTCCTGTTCTAGAAATATAACCAAATTTATCATTTTGTCTAACAAGCGCTAATTCTTGAGCAAAAAAAACTTGACTAAATATGAGTAATAATAAAAGTATGTTTTTCATTTTTTGTATATTAGAATTGTAAGCAATTTAACCTTTTATATTTATAACAAAAAATTTATTGCATTAAATATTCTTTTACTTTTTGAACTATAGGATACATTATTTGATCTTCTTTAAACTCAGGAACAATTACCCTAACATCGTCATATATCTTTCTAGTCACTGAAGATATTTCGTTTTTATAGTTAAGAGCATCAATAGCCTGAATAATAGTAATTAATTCAATAGCTAAGACTTCAAAAGCATTTTCAATTACTTTGCTTGTGATTAATGCTGCATTAGTCCCCATACTAACAATGTCTTGATTGTCATTATTGTTTGGAATGCTATGGACATACATTGGATTTGAAAGCATTTGACTCTCTGCTGTTGTTGAAGTTGCTGTAAATTGAACACCTTGCATTCCAAAATTAAATCCTAAAACCCCCAAGTTAACAAATGGCGGCAAAATCTCATTTAACTTTGAATTTAACAAATAATTTAATTGACGCTCAGATAACATTGTTAATTTTGCAATAACAATTTTTAATTTATCCATTTCTAATGAGATATAATCGCCATGAAAATTTCCTCCATGAAAAACTTGCTTGTTTTTTACATCAACTATTGGATTATCATTTGCTGAATTAATTTCATTTTCGAGTATTTGAGAAGTATAATTAATAGTATCTAATACAGGTCCTAAAATTTGAGGTACACAACGAATTGAATAATATTCTTGCACTTTTTCTTTAAAAACATCTTCGTTATTGTTGCCTTTATACAAGTGCTCATCTCTTTTTCTTACTAAACTACTATCAGATAAATTATCTCGCATTATTTTTGCAATTTCTTGCTGTCCAAAATGTTTTTTAGCGTTATTTAATTCTAAAGATAAATGATCATCATATGCTTTCACAATTTCGTTAATTGCACAAGAGCATTTAACAGACCAATCTAATATTTTTCTTGAATTATGTACATTCACAATTCCAATACCCGTCATTACAGAAGTTCCGTTCATTAAAGCTATGCCCTCACGAATTTCAACATTAATTGGTTTTAAGTTTTCAATTTCAAAAACTTTTTTAGTTGGTAATCTTTCTCCTTTATAAAAAACTTCTCCTTCACCAATTAATGCTAATGCCAAATGTGCTAATTGCACTAAATCACCACTTGCCCCTACACCCCCATGCTCAAAAATTAAAGGAGTAATGTCTCTATTTAAAAACTCTTTCATTAAATGAATTACAGATGGATGTACTCCAGAATTTCCTAAAGAAAGTGTATTTAATCTTGCTAAAATAACCGCTTTTACATTTACTGCATCTAACGGTTTACCAATGCCAGAAGAATGACTTCTAATCAGGTTATATTGAAGCTGCAATCTGTCTTCCTCTTTAATTCTGTATTGGGCCATGGGGCCAAAACCAGTATTAACACCATAAATAACTTTATTCTCAGAAAACTTCTTTAAAAAAGCGAAACTTTCTTCAACTCTATCTATTACAGCGCTACTAACTTCTACTTTATTATTATTAAAAATTATTGAAGTAAAATCTTCTATAGTTAAATATTCGTTTAACATGCTCATTATTAGCGATTTAATTTTTATTAAAAAATTACAAATTATTTATAGATTAATAAAAAATATGTGATTAAATTTGATGCCATAAAGGTAACATATTCTTACAAACAAAAAAGAAAAATATGACTCAAGAATTTATAGATGTTTTAGTAATTGGTGCAGGTCCATCAGGTTGCGTTTCGGCCTCTTATTTACATAACAATAATGTAAAAGTAAAAGTAGTTGAAAAAACAAAATTTCCAAGACTAGTTGTTGGCGAAAGTTTAATTCCTAGAGTTATGGATCATTTTGATGAAGCGGGTTTATTTCAGGCATTAGATAGAATGAATTTTGAAAAAAAACTAGGTGCGCGTTTCATACGAGGAAATGAAATTTGTGTTTTTGATTTTAGTAATAAATTTTCTGAAGGTTGGGATTGGACTTGGCAGGTGCCTAGAGCAGATTTTGATAATACATTAGCAAAAGAAGTTATAAATAAAGGAATTGATTTAGAATTTGAATCGGAAGTGATTGCTGTCCAATTTGATGGCAGAAATTCAGTAACTACGGTTAAAGATAAAAATGGAAATTTAAATGAAATTCATGCTAAATTTATTATCGATTCTAGTGGTTACGGGCGTGTTTTGCCTAGATTATTAGATTTAGATACGCCATCAAAATTAGACCCACATTCTTCTATTTTCACACACGTACAAGATAAAAACAGGCCAGAAGGTGAAGAAGGAACTTTAATTTCATTTGATATTTTAGAGACTGAAGTTTGGCTTTGGGTAATTCCTTTCTCAAATGGCAACACAAGTATAGGGGTTGTTGGACCTACGCCATATATAAATTCATTATCTAATAATAACAATACCGAAGCACTAAAAAATGCAATTCAATTATCCGATTATTACATAAAACGATTTGGCGATGTTGAATTCTTATTTGATCCTGTTAAACTGGAAAATTATTCGCGTTCTGTAAAACAAATGTACGGTGCAGGTTTTGCACTAACTGGAAATAGTTCAGAATTTTTAGATCCTGTTTTCTCCTCTGGTGTTGCTTTCGCTACAGAATCTGGTATGCTTGCTGCAAAATTAATTCATAAAGAACTGAATGGAATAACTGTTGATTGGGAGGTTGAATTTAGTCAATATATGAAAAGAGGAATTGGTGTTTTTACTACTTATGTAAAAGAGTGGTATACAGGAAATTTACAAACCCTTTTCTTTCACCAACCTGAAAATCCAGATGTTAAAAGAAAAATTTGTGCTGTTTTAGCGGGTTATGTTTGGGATCAAGAAAATCCTTTTGTAAAAAAACACGATAATGTTATTAAAAACATGGCACACATGTTAAACTTAAAATAACAAAAAACGAGCAATTAATTTCTCGTTTTTTATATTAAAATTATACTTTTTACTTAATTTGTTTTGCGATTATTTTAGCTAACGTTTTCCCTGTTTTCGCAAAACCTTCTCCAATTCGAGTCTCATTACTAAAATTGCTCCCCCATTGATCTCCTGGAGCATTTTCACTTGACATAAGAACCACAACATTTGATTTATTCGCTGTTTCAACTATTTTTAAATTAGTTGTAACTTTAGCTGGTTGTTTCATCATTGCAACATCCCAACCTGGATAAATCCAGACTACTTCTACAATTAATGTGTATTTAGCTGTTGGGAGACTCTCTTGAAATGAAATATTAGTCTTCTCTTTTAAACTAACTACATTTATTAACTCTAAAAATTTAGGGTTCCAGATCATATCTTTGCTTCCTTGCCATTTCTTTTTCCAAATGTCTCCAATTCCTTTTTTTTCATTTAATTCAGTAACTCTATTGTTTACATATTGCTCTTCCGTTAAATTATCCTTCATTAACTTTAGAATTGAATAATCAAATTCAACATTAACCTCTTTTTCTCCGGCTAACAATTTAAAATCGCCTGAAATAATTTTTGTGTTTTGAGCAAATACAAAAGAAGTTACTAAAATAAAAAATAATGTTGTGTGTTTTTTCATTGGTTACATATTTTGTTGATTATTACTGTGTTACTATATAAATTTAAAAAAATTTATGTTAAATAATATATTATAATTGTTTTGTTTCTATCTACAACTTCTTTTTGTAAATGTATTCTATTTAATAATCATTTCCAAAAAAATAATATTATGCTATATTACAATAAAACCATATCTCTATGAAAAATAGTATTTAAAATAGTATTTTTGCGGAAAATTAATACTCATGAGTTTCGAAAAAGAAATTGCCCGTAGAAGAACTTTTGGAATTATCTCGCATCCAGATGCAGGAAAAACTACGT
>CAMDGB010000023.1 GCA_945897915.1 Chryseobacterium gleum
ATGGGCAACGGAATTGCTCATACTTTTGCACAAGCAGGATTTACCGTAAAATTAATTGATATTTCTGAAAAATCATTAGAAAAAGGAATGGCAACTATTGCCGCTAACTTAGACAGAATGGTTACTAAAGGAAGTATCACAGAAGAAGACAAACACAAAACCATTTCAAATATTATCACTTATACGGATATTAAAGATGGCGTTGTGGGTTGCGATTTGGTTGTTGAAGCTGCAACAGAAAATGTAACGCTTAAAATGAATATCTTTAAGCAATTAAGTGATATTTGCGACCATAATGTGATTTTAGCATCAAATACGTCTTCAATTTCAATTACTCAAATTGGTGCTCAAGTAGTTCATCCGGAACGAGTTATTGGAATGCATTTTATGAATCCAGTGCCGATTATGAAATTAGTTGAAATCATCCGTGGCTACTCTACTTCTGATGAAGTGACTAAAATTATTATGGATTTATCGATAAAATTAGGTAAAACTCCAACCGAGGTAAATGATTATCCAGGTTTCGTAGCCAACAGAATTTTAATGCCAATGATTAACGAATCTATTGAAACGTTATATAACGGCGTGGCGGGCGTTTCTGAAATTGATACCGTGATGAAATTAGGAATGGCACATCCAATGGGACCTTTGCAATTAGCTGATTTTATTGGTCTTGACGTTTGTTTATCTATCTTAAACGTAATGTATGACGGATTTAAAAATTCTAAATATGCGCCTTGTCCGTTATTAGTAAATATGGTAATGGCAGGAAAGTTAGGTGTAAAATCTGGTGAAGGTTTTTACGATTATTCAGAAAGTAAAAAAGCAGAGAAAGTTTCGAAACAATTTAAATAAAAGCTATCAGCTTATAGCAGTTAGCCCTTGCTGACAGTTTAAAGCTAAATGCTAAGTGCTATAAAATGAGCAAAATAATCCCTTTCAAAGCAGTTCGTCCATCAGCAGATAAAGTCGCTTTGGTAACTTGCAGAACCTATGAAGATTATAGTTCGGCAGAGCTTGCGGCTTGGTTGAGTTTCAATCCGTATTCTTTTTTGCACGTGATTCATCCTGCGTATGCGAATACTCAAAAGATTACTTTAGACAAGCGTTTTAAAGGTGTTTTGCATAAATACCAAGATTTTAAAAACGAAACAATTTTAATTTCAGAAGAACAACCTGTTTTTTATTTGTACGAAATTCAAAACAAAAACCAAACTTTTACTGGAATTATTGCAGGAACTTCTGTTGAAGAATATCAGAATAATAATATTAAAAAACACGAAGATACGTTACAATATCGTGTAGAATTATTTAAAGATTATTTACATCAAACGGGTTTTAATACCGAACCTGTTTTGATTACCTATCCAGATTCTGTGGAAATAAATACGTTTATTTCTTTACGAAAAAAGAGCGAACCTATTTATGCATTTGCGACTCCAAACAAGGAAAAACACACCTTGTGGAAGATTGAAACACAATCAGAAATAGAATGGCTACAAGAGCATTTTGAAAATATTCCAAATCTATACATAGCTGATGGGCATCACCGTTCAGCTTCTGCTGAATTGTTATTTAAACAAGAAAAACATTTAGGCAACAAAAAACTAAATTATTTTATGAGTTTTTTAATTGCAGAAAGCAATGTAAAAATATACGAATACAATCGATTGATCACGGATTTAAATGGTTTAACAATAGATGATTTTATTGTTAAATTGTCTGATAATTTCATCATTAAACCAAAAGATCAAGAATTATGGAAACCTCAAAATAAATTTGAATTTGGAATGTATATAAATGGAAGTTTTTATGCTTTATTTTACAAGCAAAATCAAAATGTAACTTCTGTTTTAGAAAATTTAGATGCTCAAATTTTATACGATACGGTTTTAAATCCTTTATTAGGAATTGAAGATTTGCGTAACGATGAACGCATCGATTATATTCCTGGTAAACAAAGTATTTCAGTTATTAAAGATTTAGTGGATGAAGGTGAATATGAAGTGGGTTTTATGCTCTACCCTACCAACATGTCAGAAATTAAAACCATTGCCGACAACAATTTAATTATGCCTCCAAAATCAACCTACATTGAACCAAAATTTAGAAGTGGTTTGGTGATTTATGAGTTGTGATTTTGAAATACGAATTACGATTTTGGATTTGCAAAGTTTTTATAATTTCTAAAATCCATGTTTTAAAAAATTTATAAAATAATGTCAATAGAAAAAAACCTAACTCAAATTAAATCCCAACTTCCAGCTCACGTTACTTTGGTTGCGGTTTCTAAAACAAAACCTGTAGCCGATTTGATGGAAGCTTATAATACTGGACAACGCGTTTTTGGAGAAAACAAAATCCAAGAAATGACGGAAAAATGGGAACAAATGCCAAAAGATATTCAATGGCATATGATTGGTCACGTACAAACCAATAAAGTCAAATTTATGGTGGAATACGTGAGTTTGATTCATGGTGTTGACAGTATGAAATTGTTGCAAGAAATTAATAAACAAGCAAAAAAACACAACAGAGTAATTGATTGTTTATTACAAATTCACATCGCGGAAGAAGAAACTAAATTTGGTTTAGATGAGATTGAATTAAATGAGATTCTGAAACAAGTTCAGCATGAAAAAAGCGAATTTGAAAACATAAGAATCGTAGGTTTAATGGGAATGGCAACCTTCACTCAAAATACCGCTCAAATTGAAAAAGAATTCAACCATTTGAAAGCGATATTTGATAACTACAAAAAACTGAACACTAAACACTGTCAACTGAACACTCTTTCCATGGGTATGTCTGGCGATTATCAACTAGCAATTTCTCGCGGAAGCACCATGGTTCGAATAGGAAGTAGTATCTTTGGCAATAGAAATTATCAATAAGGCAATTTTCAATGTGCCAATTATTGAAAACATATTACTAAAAATAAAAAGAAAAGCATATTTATACTATTATCGACATAGAAACCACGGGCGGACAATACAATGAAGAAGGTATTACTGAAATTGCCATTTATAAATTTGATGGTCACGAAGTGGTTGACCAGTTTATTAGTTTGGTAAATCCTGAAAAACCAATTCAGCCATTTGTGGTAAAATTAACGGGTATAAATAGTGCCATGCTTCGAAGTGCACCAAAGTTTTACGAAGTGGCAAAACGAATTATTGAAATTACTGAAGGTACTATTGTTGTAGCTCATAACGCCAGTTTCGATTACCGAATTTTGCAAATGGAATTTAGACGTTTGGGTTTTGATTTTAAAAAACCAACACTTTGCACTGTAGAATTAGCTAAAAAGATTATTCCAGAAATGCCGTCTTATAGTTTAGGAAAACTAGTACGTTCTTTAGGAATTCCAATGGCAGACAGACATAGAGCAAGTGGTGATGCAATGGCTACAGTGAAATTATTCAAGATGCTTTTAGCAAAAGATTTAACTAAAGAAATTGTAAAAAGCTACATAAAAACTGAAATAAAAGCAGGATTATCTCCAAAATTACTTGATATATTAGAAAAATTGCCTTCAAAAACTGGTATATACTATATTCATAATGAAAAAGGCGATTTAATATATATCGGTAAAAGTAAGAACATCAAAAAACGTGTCAACCAGCATTTTACAGGAACAAATGCTAAAAGTAAAAAAATACAACGCGATGTGTATACGGTTACTTATGAAGAAACAGGTAGCGAATTAATTGCTTTATTGAAGGAATCGGAAGAAATTAAAATCAACAAGCCATTATACAACCGAGCGCAACGTAAAAGTATTTTTAATTTCGCTCTGTATTCACATATAAATAATGAAGGTTATTTGTCCTTAACTATTGAAAAAGCAGATGGAAGAAAAAAAGAAATTACTTCATTTGTAAGTTTGCAAGAAGGAAAAAATTTTCTTTTTAAAATTACTTCAAATTCTAACTTATGTCAGAAAATAAATGGTTTATATGACACTAAATTAGCTTGTTTTCAATATAAAATTAAAGAATGTAATGGCGCTTGTATTCAACTTGAAAGTCCTGATATATATAATTCGCGTGCTAAAGATTGTATTCATAAATTACAATTTGAAAACAACAATATGGTTGTGGTTGACAAAGGACGAACTATCGAGGAACGAAGTGCGGTTTTAATTGAAAATGGTGTTTATAAAGGGTATTGTTTTTTCGATTTAAATTACCAGATTACGAATATTGACATCTTAAAAAACATTATTATTCCGATGCAAAATAATAGAGATACAACGTCCATCATAAAAAATCATATTAGAAAAAATAGAGTGATGCGAATTTTAAAATTTTAATTTTATAAATAACAGTATGGACAATAGCATTGATGCAAATGAAGAAGATTATTTATATATACAAAAATCTCAAATTGAAAATTCTGGAAATGGATTATTTACAGCAATAGAAATATATAAGGAAGAAATAATTTCAGTTTTTAAAGGTAAAATACTAACAAATATTGAAGCAGAATCTATTGTTAAACTTAATCAAGACAAGTATTTTATTAATTTACTTGATGGCACAATTTTAGACTCAAATACTATGAATTGTTTTGCGAAATACGCAAATGATTCTACTGGTTTTATAAAATCTAAACATAAAAATAATTCAAAAATATCATTAGATGAAGCTGACAACGTTTGTTTGATTGCTACAAAAAAAATCAAATCTAATGAAGAAATTTTTTGCAGTTATGGTAAAAAATATTGGAAAAAACATGGTTAACCCAACCAACCTTCTCTATCCAAACTTCTATACTGAATAGCTTCCGCAATATGATGTGAATATACATTTTCTGAATTTTCCAAATCGGCAATGGTTCGGGAAACTTTTAAAATTCTATCATAAGCACGTGCCGACAAATTCAATCGTTCCATGGCAGTTTTTAATAATTGTAACGAAACTTCATCCAAAGCACAATATTCACGAATTAATTTACTACTCATTTGTGCATTATAATGAATATGAATGTAATTTTCAAAACGTTGTGTTTGAATATTTCTTGCCTCTGTAACCCGTTTTCTAATTTCAACACTACTTTCTGCTTTGCGAGTTTCCGATAATTTTTCAAAAGGTACGGGTGTTACTTCAATATGAATGTCAATTCTATCCAAAAGAGGTCCTGAAATTTTACTTAAATAACGTTGCATTTCCATTTGTGAAGCGCCATTTGAATTTTTAGAGTCGTTAAAAAAACCACTTGGACTCGGATTCATACTCGCAACTAACATAAATGAAGAAGGATAAGTAATGGTGAATTTTGCACGAGCGATAGTTACTTCTCTATCTTCTAATGGTTGGCGCATCACTTCTAAAACTTCACGTTTAAACTCAGGTAATTCGTCTAAAAACAAAACGCCGTTATGTGCTAAAGAAATTTCTCCTGGTTGCGGATAACTGCCTCCTCCTACCAAACTTACAGAACTTGCTGTATGATGTGGTGCTCGAAAAGGTCGTTGCGTTAATAATCCTGCATCTTTTATCCTTCCTGTAATCGAGTGAATTTTAGTTGTTTCCAACGCTTCTTGCATACTCATTGGTGGTAAAATGCTAGGTAAACGTTTCGCTAACATTGTTTTACCTGCACCTGGAGGTCCGATTAAAATAATGTTATGACCTCCTGCGGCTGCAATTTCCATACATCTTTTTATGGACTCCTGACCTTTGACATCTGAGAAATCAAATTCTGGAAATTCAAGGTTTTTAGAAAATTCTTCTTTAGTATCAATTATGGTCGGAATTAAAGTTTCTTTACCTTCAAAAAAATTAATGACTTGCAACACATTATCTACGCCATACACTTTTAAACCTTCAACAATTGCCGCTTCTTTTACATTTTGATTGGGTAAAATGATTCCTATAAAACCCTCTTCTTTTGCTTTAATAGCTATGGATAATGCTCCGCGAATTGGTTGTAAACCACCATCTAAAGACATTTCGCCCATAATAATGTATTTTCCAACTTCGTTAGCATTAATTTGTCCAGAAGCAGCTAAAATTCCAATTGCTAA
The DNA here is from genome assembly GCA_945897915.1 of Chryseobacterium gleum. GTDB lineage: Bacteria > Bacteroidota > Bacteroidia > Flavobacteriales > Flavobacteriaceae > Flavobacterium. The sequence continues at coordinate 6,032 of CAMDGB010000023.1, forward strand.
GGTTAAATCATAGGCAGAACCTTCTTTCCTTAAATCGGCAGGCGCCATATTTATGGTGATTTTTTTTCCAGGAAGATTGAAATTGTTGTTTTTTAGTGCGGCAGCAATACGATAACTGCTTTCTTTAATGGCGGAATCTGGTAAACCTACTAAATGGTATCCTATTCCTTTATCGATATTTACTTCTACAGTAATGGTGGTGGCATCTACACCGAAAACGGCGCTTCCGAAGACTTTTACTAACATGGCGTGTACTTTTAAAATTGGCTTATATAAATACAAATGTAGAAAAGTTTTTGAAATAAAAAAATCTGTATAAAAAATTTCATACAGATTTTATAAATATTTTAGAACTAATTTACTTCTTATTAGCCAAGGCAATCCCGTTTTCCAACCAATTTTTATATTCTTCAATATTGGTATTAAATGCCATTGGTTTAATATCTTTTAAATCGTTACCGTTGTTATTAATAATAACATATAAAGGTTGCGAATTACTTTTATATCTTGAAATTTGTAAATCTGTCCATTTGTTTCCAATTGTAACAACTTGTTTTCCAGTTGTTTTAGAAACGTATTGTTGCGATTTAGGTAACTCAATTTTTCTATCACAATATAAAGAAATCAAAACTACCTGCTCTTTTAAAATTGGCAATATCGACTTATCAGACCAAACATTGTCTTCCATTTTTCTGCAATTTGCGCAGGCATCACCTGTGAAATCTAACAGAACTGGTTTACCTACTTTTTTCGCGTAAGCCAATCCGAATTCGTAATCTTCAAAAGCAACAATTCCGTGTGGACCTAAATGTGCGTGTTCTGGTAAATTAGTAGTGCTTGAAACACCATTTCCAAATCCAGATGAACTTTCTGCATAAGTCATTGGAGGTGTTAATCCGCTTAATATTTTTAATGGTGCGCCCCATAATCCTGGAATCATATAAAAGGTGAAAGTTGAAACGATAATAGCCATAATTAAACGCCCAACTCCTATTTTATCAGCTTTTTCATAATCATGAGGTAACATATATTTCCCAAATAAATATAACGCCCAAGCAGTAAAAACAGCAATCCAAATGGCAATAAACAATTCTCGTTCTAACCAATGTTTTTGTAAAACCAAATCGGCATTAGATAAAAATTTGAAGGCAAAAGCCAATTCTAAAAATCCTAAAGAAACTTTAACCGTATTTAACCAACCACCTGATTTTGGCATAGCATTTAACCAACCTGGAAACATGGCAAATAACATAAATGGCAAAGCAATGGCTAACGAAAATCCTAACATTCCAATAATTGGTGCTAAACCACCTTTTGATGCTGATTCTACTAATAAAGTACCCACAATTGGACCAGTACAAGAGAATGAAACTACGGCTAAAGCCAAAGCCATAAAAAAGATACCAATTACTCCGCCTTTATCTGCCTTTGAATCAATTTTTGTAGCCCATGAACTTGGCAAAACTATTTCGAAAGCTCCTAAAAATGATAATGCAAAAACTACTAATAAGGCAAAGAAAATTAGATTAAACGTGACACTAGTTGACAATTCGTTTAGTGCTTCTGCACCAAAAATTCCTGTAATTAATGAACCTAATAACACGTAAATAGCAATAATGGCTAAGCCGTATATGATGGCATTTTTAACTCCCGCAGCTTTCGTTTTACTTTGTTTGGTGAAAAAACTTACTGTCATTGGAATCATTGGGAAAATACAAGGCATTAAAAGTGCAGCAAAACCACCAAGAAAGGCTAAAAAGAAAATCGTCCATAAACTTTTTTCTTCTTTGTCTGGAGTATTAAAATCTGATGCTTCAGTAGGTGCTATAGTATGTTTTGTTGTGTCAGCTTCAGTTGTAGCTACAGAATCTTTATTCTTTTCAGCTGAATTAATAACAGTTTCAGTACTTTCCAAGACTTTTAATTCTGGTAAATTAAATTTTAAATTGGCTTCAGTTTGTACGCATTTTCCATCTATACAAGCTTGTCCATCTACACTTATTTCTACATTTTTTAATTTTGAATTAATAATTTTAATTCTTTGTGTGAATTTGGCATTATTTTGAAAATAATATTCTTCAATTTCAAATATTTCGTTAAATGATTTTTTATATTTTCCTTCTTTTGCTTTTCCAACTAATTGGTAGTTTCCTTTTTGATTTTTAAAAGTAAAAACCAATGGTAAAGCACCACCATCAGGAGTAAATTGCGAATACAAATGCCAATTATTTTCAATAGTTGCGGTAATAATTAAATCAATTTCTGTATCAGAAACAGCAGCAATACTTGAACTCCATTTTACAGGTTCTACAATTTGCGCTGTTCCTAAAAAGTTAACTAATAAGGCTAATAAACTAACTATTTTTTTCATTATTATAGGTTATTTGTATTATGTTTTGTGTGGTGTTTTCTGTTTTAAAACGTTCGTCAGCTCTATGCCCTATTATCCAAACAATCTGATCATTGCTTTCTAAAATAAAAGCTTCTTGTTTTTGAAATAATGTAAATTTTTCGTCTTTAAAATACTTACTGACTTTCTTTTTTCCTTGCATTCCAGCTGGATAAAAATAATCGCCAGAATTCCATTTTCTTATGGTTAACGGAAATTGTAACTTCGATTCTTCTACAAATATAACGTTCTTGTTTTGATTTGAAATGTTACTTAAGTTACAAAAACTGAAATTTAACGGAAAATTAGTATTTTCAGTTACAGAATTAATAATAATAATTTCATAATCAGTTGATTTTCTTTGTGAAAGAAGTATATAATCTCTGTTTTTTAATAAAATATAATTTTCAGATTCGATGCGTTTTCCTGTTTGCGATTGTACTAAATCATAGACATCATTCCAAGCTGTAAATCCATATTTATTTAGCCATTGGTACAAATAAGCTTTGTAATTTTTATATTGAAGTAAAGCAGAAATATTAATTTTCAATTGGTCTTTTTCTTCTAAAACTAGTTTTTCATACACCAACAAAACCGCATCATCAACTAAAGATTGTTGCTGATTAAGATGTTCTAAAGTATTATGAAAGGATTGCAAAAACGAATCATTAATTTCCTTAAAAACAGGAATAATATGATGTCTGATTTTATTTCTTACATATTTATCCGAGGCATTACTGCTATCTTCTCTCCATTGCAAACTATTTTCTGATGCATAATTCTCGATTTCTTTACGAGAAAAAGGTAACATTGGTCGAATTATATTTCCGTTTTGAGACGGAATTCCTGTTAAACCTTCTAAACCTGTTCCCCTAGAGAGATTGATCATAAACGTTTCTGCAACATCATCTGCGTGATGAGCGGTAATAATAAAATCGTATTTTTCTTGAATTAAAATATCGTTAAACCAATTGTAACGTAAATTTCTGGCAGCAACTTGTGTAGATAATTTATGTACTTCAGAATAGTTTTTGGTATCAAATTTTGAAGTAAAACAAGTAATTTTATGCATTTCAGTGTAGTTATTTACAAATTTTTCATCTGCATCACTTTCTGAATTTCTTAATTGAAAATTGCAATGTGCCAAAGCAATATTGAATTTTAATTTTTGAAATAAATGCACCAAAACCATACTATCCATTCCCCCACTAGTCGCCACAAGAAGTTTTTTATCTTGTAAGAAAGAAAAATTAGAGTCAATATGGTTTTTAAACTTTTGAAACATGTACAAATATAATTAATTAACTTGAAGAACCTCAAACATGGCTTTGGCTTTCAATAAACATTCTTCATATTCATTTTCTGGAATGGCTTCAGCAGTAATGGCACTTCCAACAGAGAAACTTAAATATTTATTATCCGAATTGTATAAAATACTTCGGATAACCACATTAAAATCAAAATTTCCTGATGGTGTAAAATAGCCAACGGCTCCACTATACAATCCGCGTTTTGTTTCTTCCAACTCTTCGATAATTTTCATAGCTGAAATCTTCGGAGCGCCAGTCATACTTCCCATTGGAAAAGTGGTTCTTAAAATTTCAATTGGTGAAGTGGTATGTAAAACATTGGAAACTACAGTTGAAATCATTTGATGAACTTGTTTAAAAGAATAAATTTCACATAGTTCTTCTACTTCTACACTTCCTTTTGTAGCGGTTTGAGATAAATCATTTCTAACTAAATCAACAATCATTATATTTTCTGAACGCTCCTTTGGATTGTTCAAAAGATCAATTTTATTTTGATCGTCAATAGTAACATTTGAATTTCGTTTTGCAGTTCCTTTTATCGGTTGAGAAATTACTTTTTCATTATCTTTTTTCAAATACCTTTCTGGTGAGGCAGAAAGCAAATAATGTTTATTTTTCTTGAAATAAACAGCAAAAGGCGAATCGGATATTTTATTCAATTTTTGATAAATTTCTGCTGGTTCAATTATCGCATTGTCAGCAAAAAATTCCATACAAAAATTAGCTTCATAAATATCACCTCGATGAATGTGCGCTAACATTTTTTCTGTTTTTTTAAGATAATTTTCTTTAGAAATCCTTTGTTCGATTGTAACTTTTGACTTTATATTTTTGTTTTTTGATTGATTAAAAATATCTTCAAAATCAGAGTCAATTTCATCATCGCACATATTTAAATATTTAATTTCTAAACTATTATCTTTCAATAAAAAGATTTTTTTAGGTTGAAAAAAATACAAATCAGGAAAATGTAAACCATCATGATTTTTTGAATTCAGCATTTCAATATCGTTTTTTAAATCGTACGATAAATAACCAAATAGCCAATCATTTGCCTTGGATTGGTATTGGTACAAATCTTCAAATGCTTTTTCGTAATCGGTTTGAATGGATGTAAAAGCGTCAACAGCTACAATTAAATCATAAGATTTATAAAGTTGTTTTTCATTATTTTCGATATTACTATCTAAAACAATAACTTCTCCAAATTGTTGACTCCAATGTAAAATTTGCTCTTTAAAAAGAGTTGTATTTGTTATGTGTTTAGTAATATTTGTTCGCAAGAGCTGTTATTTTTCGCCTAAGTAAATTAAATCATATTCAATAATCATCTCGTCATTTGCAATATAAATTTGCTTGTTACTTCCAGCATTTTTTGGAGATACAATAGTAATAACAGTATCAATGCCTATATTATCAACACAAAAATATTTGTTGGAAGTCCCAGTTTCATTTTCAACTTTATCTTCATATTTTAAAATATTATAAAGCTGAATAATTTCAGAATATACCACAAATCGATGTTTATCTCTATCCAAATTAATCAATAGTTCGGTAGGTTGTGTTTTAGACCATTTAGACCATTCTCCTTTTGCATTTTTTTGAGAAACAGAATAATTAATTGTCTTAAATTGGTACGATTGAGAAAAACTTAATTGTGTACATAAACCTAAAAACAATAAAATAATTATTTTTTTCATTTTTTATTATATTAAAATTGAAAATCGTTTACACTAATTTTTGCTGAATTAAATTCTGAAATAACATTAGAAATTATAGTTTCAACAGGAAGAATATCATTAATTAGTCCTGCAATTTGTCCTATTTCTAGTTCACCTTCAACTAAATCGCCTTCAAACATGCCACGTTTGGCTCTTGCTCTGCCTAATAAGGTTTTCAAATCTTCTACCGAAGCACAATTAGCATAAGCCTCTTGTACATCATTAAAAAATTTATTTTTAATCAACCTAACGGGTGCTAATTCTTTTAAAGTAACTAGTGTTTCCCCTTCTTGTGTTACTAAAATGGTTTTTTTAAAGTCAATATGCGCACTTGATTCTATTGAAGCGGCGAATCGACTTCCCATCTGAACGCCATCAGCACCTAAAACCATAGCAGCTAACATGCCTTTACCAGTTGCAATTCCACCAGCTGCAATTAATGGAATTGAAATATTTTCTTTTACCATAGGAATTAAAGTAAGAGTAGTAGTTTCTTCTCTTCCATTGTGTCCTCCAGCTTCAAAACCTTCAGCAACAACGGCATCAACACCAGCTTCTTGGGCTTTTAAAGCGAATTTTGAACTACTTACTACGTGAACAACTGTAATTCCTTTTTCCTTTAAAAAAGAAGTCCATGTTTTGGGATTTCCTGCAGAAGTGAAGACAATTTTCACACCTTCTTCTACAATAATTTGCATAATTTCTTCGATGTTTGGATATAACATCGGAACATTTACACCAAAAGGTTTAGAAGTGGCTATTTTACATTTTTGAATATGTTCACGCAAAACTTCTGGATACATAGAGCCCGCACCAATCAATCCTAATCCTCCAGCGTTACTGACAGCACTGGCTAATTTATAACCACTATTCCAAATCATTCCTCCTTGAATAATTGGATATTTTATTCCAAATAATTGTTTGATTTTATTCATTTATTTGTACTACTTATTTCTTAATTATCTTACCTACATGTTCTTTAGTAGATAAGTACCTGTAATAGTAAATACCTTTTGGTAAATCTTCTAAATCTATAAAAGCGTTATAAGAACCTTCAAATTCTTTTTCAGCTACTTTTTGCCCCAAATTGTTAATGATTTCAATTGTTCCTTTTTCAGAAGCATTTTCAAGATGCAAAAACATAAGATCTTTTGTTGGATTTGGATAGACAGTAAAATATTTTGGGTCTTCTATAGCAATTATTTCCATATTTAAAGCAGCAGTTAATGCCAATTGAAAATCTGGAATTCCATATCCTTTTTGAGTGGTTGGGTTGTTAAAATTATCTGATGATTGCTTGATATATTGAACCACTTGCTGCGCAGTTAAATTAGGTACCGCTGACCAAAATGTAGCTACCATTCCTGCAATAACTGGACTAGAAAATGAAGTACCGCTTGAATTATATATAGTCCCTGATGGCGAACAAACTGTTGTACCTAAACCTTTGGCACAAACATCTGGTTTTACGCGTCCATCGTAAGAAGGGCCAATAGAACTAAAAGTTGCATATTGTTCTAAATTATTTACAGCACCAATTGTTAATGCGCCGATGGCATCTGCTGGCGTACCAATATGTGGCTCAGAAGTAGCACCTGAATTACCAGCACTAATTACTACTACAATTCCTTTATTGAAAGCCATATTAGCGCCTCTGGAAGCAAATGTTTTATTTCCAATCATATCATCATACTGATGCGAATAATTTGGATTGTCGTAACCAAAATATCCTAAAGAAGAGTTAATTACATCGGCGCCATAATAATCTGCTAATTCGGCACCTTCCACCCAATAGGATTCTTCTACAGGGTTTTCGGAATTAATATCTTCTGTTATAAATAAATAATAATTGGCATTTGGAGCTGAACCTACTAATTGTCCTTCAGCAAAAGCACCCATAGTTGATAAAACATTCGAACCATGATTATGTCTGAAAAAATAATTAGTATTTTGATCAGGGAAATTATATCCGCCTAAAATTTGATTGTTCGTAATTAAATTTTGAAAGGGAATTGCTGTATCTACTCCTAAAAAACCAGAATCTAAAACGGCAATAACTTTACCTTGACCAGTATAATTTTGTTGGTGCAATAAATGTCCATTAAGCATTTCAATTTGATTTTGGGAACCGCCATAATTATAAATTACTTGCGTTTCAAATTGTTTATTTACTACAGAAATTTTATTGTTTTGAGAAACTCTTCCACCTGGATTTAAGGAATGATTGGCAAAAGTGATATGATTTACAAAACTTAAACTAGTTAAAGCTTGAATATTGATTTGTGTACCTCGAATATGCAACGCATTCATCCATCTTGATTTTGCCATAACAGTAATACCCGTTGATGCCGCAATTTGAGTGATATAACTTTGCTCCACAGGAACATCTGTAACATCTAAAGAAATATTTTGAGCCATTCTTCTATCCAACGCACGTTGTGTCAACATGGTTAGCGGATTAGCTAAAAAAGTTGCTGAACTTGGTTTGTTATTAAAATATACCCAGGCATCTTCAATTTGAGCAAAACCCAAATTGACAACTCCTAAAACAAATAAAAAGTATATTTTTTTCATACTGCTAAAGTTTAATCAAATATAGCAAAATAATTAAGAAATGACACCACTACCTTGCAATTCATCATCAATATACCAAGCAACAAATTGTCCTTCAGTAATAGCAGATTGCGGATTTTTAAACTCAACATACATGCCACTTTCAAATTGATGTAAAATTGCTTTTTGCAAAGGCTGACGGTATCTAATTCGGGCCATTATGCTTTTAGTTTCTCCAATATTAAGCTTCAAATCTTGACGAATCCAATGTACTTCGTTGGCTTTTATGAATAGTGTATTTTTAAATAATCCCGGATGATTTGCTCCTTCTCCAACATATATAATATTATGTATCACATCGGTTTGGATAACAAATAAACCTTCTTTTGTACCTCCAACATTTAAACCTCGACGTTGCCCATTTGTAAAATAATGAGCGCCTTGATGCTTTCCTTTTACAATTCCGTGTGCTTGTGTGTAGTCTTTATTTTTAGAATAAAAAGCTAGTGCTGCTTCTGTATTTTCAAAAACAGGATAAGTGTTAGCATAAATGTCATTTGTAGCAGGAATTTCAATAATTTTACCTTCATTGGGTTGCAATTTTTGTTGTAAAAACTCTGGTAAACGCACTTTTCCAATAAAACACAATCCTTGAGAATCTTTTTTCTCAGCGGTTACTAATTCCATTTTAGTGGCGATTTCTCTAACTTCTGGTTTGGTTAATTCGCCAATTGGAAACAATGCTTTTGCTAATTGATCTTGCGATAATTGGCATAAAAAATACGATTGATCTTTGTTGTCATCTTTTCCAGTTAGTAATTGATGCACTTGTTTTCCGTCAACTTCAATGGTATTTTTTCTACAATAATGTCCCGTTGCTACATAATCTGCTCCTAAAGAAACAGCGATTTTCATAAAAACATCAAACTTTATTTCTCTGTTGCACAAGACATCTGGATTGGGTGTGCGTCCGTTTTCGTATTCTGAAAACATATAATCGACAATTTTCTCTTGATATTGCTCAGATAAATCAACCGTTTGAAATGGAATTCCTAATTTTTCAGCAACCAATAAAGCGTCATTACTATCTTCTAGCCAAGGACATTCATTTGAAATAGTTACGGAATCATCGTGCCAATTTTTCATAAAAAGTCCAATAACATCATATCCTTGTTCTTTCAAAAGATAGGCTGCTACGCTTGAATCTACGCCACCTGATAGTCCGACTACTACTCGTTTCATTTAAGTTTTATTATTGTTTACCCTCTTCCGTTTGTGTTTTCGGTTTGCTTTTGGCAAACTTCTTCACTGCTTTTTCCTCCATTTTTTTTAATTCCTTTGAAAATTTATCTGCCTTAACTTGTTTTACAATTTTGTCGTTCTCGTAAAATTTCCAAATTCCAACCTTAATATTATTTTTATAAGTTCCTTCATATAATTTTTTTGCATTACCGTCAAAATAAATGGCAATTCCATCAAACATATCATTAACATATTGATGTTGGTCTATTTGCTTTCCATTTTCAGCAAATGTTTTTCCTACTCCATTTTTTTTACCTTCCAGATAATTAATTTCTTCTGCCAATTTACTGGTTTTATAAAACACTTTTCTAGGACCGTTTAACTTCCCATTTTTGTAATTTTCAAGTGTCATAATTTCTTTAGATTCTTGATGATAATATTTCCATTGCCCTTCAAAAAGCTTACTTTTAACAACACCTTCACTAACTTTATTCCCTTTTTGGTCGAAAAAAATAGTATAACAAGAATTATCGGCTTTTGAAAAATCGCGAGTTGCAATTAACTTACCTGCTTTTGTATCATCAAAATATTTAAATGTGCCAACTTCTTTTCCGTGCTCAAAAGTGCCTTCATATCTTGGGCGTTTACTTTCTTCATGAACGCCATTCCAAAAACCATGACGCAAGCCTTTTTCGTCAAACTGATTGAATTTATCTTGTGCTGAAACCAAATTTGCAATTACTAAAAAAGCAATAAAAATTAGTTTTTTCATATATTAATAAAGTTTGTTTGATATGTAATTATACATCTAAAATTATACAACGATTGTTTTACAAAAATAGTATAAAAAAACCTGTTCTCAACAAGAACAGGTTTTATTACTTATGATCATGATAAAAACTTAAATTTACAAAAAAAACTACAACCTTTATAAGTTGTAGTTTTTTTTATTTACTTTAATTTTACGAACATAAAGCTCGTAATACGCGCGTGGAGAATAAAATAAAAATTATTTTTTATCCTTACTCTTCATATCATTTAAATTTGGATAATTTTCTTCTCTTTGTTTTTTACCAGAATAAAAAATATTCCACATGGTTAAAAAAACATAAACTAAAAAAATTATACCACCTATAATAAAAAATCCTATACTCATGATGATCGTCTTTGTCGGATTACTAATGCAAACAATAATATCGTACCTGGCCAATGCGCGGAATATAGCGCTTCTTGTTCTCTACCTAACAGTCCTAATGAAATAGAATACAACATACAAATAAATGCTAATATTACTGGATACCATTTTAGAATAAATAATTTCATTTTTTTTTGATTTAATAATTTTTATAAAATTAATAATTTTTTTTGATATTCAAAAAAAATTATTAATGTCAGATAAAAAAAAATATCGTTACTTTTAGATAAAATCTAAGACGATTTATGCAACAAAGTAAAATCAGCCAATACCATAGCGGCTAGTGCTTCAACTACGGGTACTGCTCTTGGTACAACACAAGCATCATGTCTTCCTTTGCCTTGTTGGTCTATCAATTGGCCGTCTTGGGTAAGTACTTCTTGTTGTTGTAAAAGTGTAGCTACAGGTTTAAAAGCCACACGAAAATAAATATCCATACCATTACTTATGCCGCCTTGAATGCCACCCGATAAATTGGTTTTAGTACTGCCGTCTTCGTTAAATAAATCGTTGTGGGCACTGCCTTTCATTTCAGCAGCACAAAATCCTGCCCCATATTCAAACCCTTTTACAGCGTTTATAGATAGCATGGCTTTACCCAATTGGGCTTGTAATTTATCAAAAACTGGTTCACCTAAACCAATGGGTACATTTTGTATTACGCAAGTAATGGTGCCACCTACTGTGTCGCCTTGTTTTTTTATTTCTAAAATGTAGTCTTCCATTTTAGCAGCTGTAGCTTCATCCGGACATCGAACAGCATTGCTTTCAATTTTAGTGAAATCTAAATCTTGGTAAGGTTTGTCTATATAAATGGTTCCAACTGAAGAAACAAAAGCGTTAATTTTAATCTCAGGTATAATTTGTTTGGCAATAGCACCAGCCACAACCCAATTCACCGTTTCTCGAGCCGAACTTCTGCCTCCGCCTCTATAATCTCTATTGCCGTATTTTTTATCGTAAGTAAAATCTGCGTGACTAGGACGAAACGTATCTTTTAACTGATCATAATCTTGGGACTTCTGATTTTCGTTTTCAATTATAAATCCAATAGGTGTTCCTGTAGTTTTACCTTCAAAAATACCAGACAAAAATTGTACGGTATCGCTTTCTTTTCGCTGAGAAACCAGTTTAGATTGTCCTGGCTTTCTTCTATCCAATTCTGATTGAACAAAATCCAAATCAATAGCAATATTAGACGGACAACCATCTATAATTCCGCCATAAGCCAAGCCGTGCGATTCGCCAAAGGTTGTTACTGTAAAACGTGTTCCTATAGAATTTGCCATTTAAAATATTTTTAGCAATCATTAATTTATACAAAAATATCGAATGTTTTTTTTATATTAGCAAAAAATTTATAAAATGAAAAAAATAGTATTAGCAATCTTAAGTTTAAGTTTGGTTTCTTGTGCGGTTGAAGGCCTTGAAGAAACTATTGGTGAAAACACAAACAACACAAATAACATTACTACTTTTACAGATGCCTTGCCTTTAAATACTGGTAACTATTGGACGTATGATGTGGTTGGAGCTACAAATACCAGAGATTCTTTATATATTTTTGGAGACGAAACAGTAGGTGCACACACTTACAAGAAATTTAAAAACAGAAACAATATCGCAACTGGTTTTTATTGTTCTTCATTAAATAACAACAACGTTAGAAAAGATGCTGGAAAATTACTTTTAACTGGAAATTTAAGCTTATTGCAAGCTATGACGCTTCCTACTGGAGTAGATTTAAGTGTTACCGATTTTATTATTTTTAAAGAAAGTGCCACAAATGGCGAAATTTTAAGTGAAAAAACCGGTACATTTCAGCAAACTATTAGTAGCTTACCTATTACTATTGAATACCGATTAAGATCTATAGGTGGAGAAAATTTTCCATCTTACACTTCGCCAAATAATGATGTATATCCAAATGTAAAATCTACTAAAATAGTGGTAAGTTTAAAAATAACTTCAACGCAAACTATTGCTGGATTTCCTATAACGATAAACATTTTACCCCAACAAGATGTAGTAGTTTCAACACAATATCTTTCTAAAAACATTGGAATTATCTATACCAAAACAAATACCAATTTTACCTTAAATGCTACAATAGCAGCTCAAATTGGTTTACCAGTAACCAATTCTCAAGTGCAAGAAGAATTTTTAGATACGTTCAGTGTTAATTAACTAAAATTACTTTGTTTTTTGGTATCAACACAAAAATATAAGGCGAAGTAAATGCATCTGTTACGAATTCATTTTTTTCGGGACCAATTTCTTTTAATATAATTTGTGCGGTAGTTTCTGTAAAAATCACGTTTGCTACATCAATATCATAGCCACCAGTAGTTTTTTCTCCTAAAAAACAAGCTACAAGATCGTGCTTTTCTAAATCGATAGCCAATAACTTACCAAAGGATTCTTCTTCTACATTTAAAACGGTGATTAACGCATTAAATTCCTCGTAATTTTTAATTATCAAATTAGATTTCTCTTTCTTACCTCCTATTTGACTTTTAAATACTACTTCGTAATTGTCTTTTTCTTTAACAACAACATGTTGAACTGGTTTACAAGACAAAAACAGCAAACAAACACCAATAAGTGAAACCATATTTTTAAACATTTTCATAATTAAAATTCTAAATTAATAGCTTTGTTGTATAATTCTTCATACAAAGGAAGAATATTTTTGATATCGAATTTTTTGGCTACTTCAAAAGCTGCATTTTTAAACTGAAGTAACGTGTCTTCAGATTTTAAGATAGACATGGCATTTTTACTCATGTTTTCCACATCGCCAACATCACTTAAATAGCCCGAAACACCTTCTTCATTTACTTCAGGAATCCCTCCAGAATTACTAGAAATTACTGGCACGCTGAATGCCATAGCTTCTAATGCCGCCAATCCAAAACTTTCGGTTTCAGAAGGCAATAAAAACAAATCGGAATACTTTAAAATTTGATTAATATCGTTACTGTTTCCAAAGAAAATTACTTTATCTGAAATACCTAGATCTTCACATAATTTTTCAGCGATTATCTTCTCCGGACCTTCTCCTACCATCATTAATTTGGAAGGAATTTCTTTCTGAATATTGAAGAAAACCTTAACCACATCAGGAATGTTTTTTACTTTTCTAAAATTAGATATGTGTGTAATTATTTTTTCATTTGAAGCTGCTAAAACAGAACGCTGACAAATGGATTTATTTTCTAAAAGCGTTTCTTCAATTTCAATAAAATTTGGAATCACGTGAATTTCTTTATTAACATCAAACAAACGAAAGGTATCTTCTCTTAAACTATTAGAAACACTGGTTACAAAGTCGGATTTATTAATACTAAAAGTTACAGCGCTTTTATAAAACGGATGATTTCCAACCAACGTGATATCGGTACCATGAAGCGTAGTAATCATCGGAAGTCTAATACCTTCTTCAGCTAACATTTGCTTCGCCATATATCCCGCATAGGCATGAGGAATGGCATAATGTACGTGTAACACATCAATTTTATATAATTTTACCATATCTACTAATTTGCTAGACAAAGCCAATTCATATGGTTGATAATGAAATAATGGATAGTTAGGAACGTTTACTTCATGAAAATAAATATTTGGATTTAACAATGACAATCGCACAGGCTGTTTATAGGTGATGAAATGAATTTCATGTCCTTTTTTTGCTAGTTCTAAGCCTAACTCTGTGGCCACTACGCCACTCCCACCAAAAGTAGGATAACAAACCATTGCTATTTTCATTTATTTATGTTATTGAAACATCAAATACATTTTAAATGTGACTTGACATTTATTTTACTATTATTTTTTGTTAACAAAAGCAGATTCATAAGTGGCAATCCATTCTGCAACTGAAACTTTTGTAACCAATTCACCCAATAATTCAAACGGAATTTCATCGAATTTATTAAATCGGATACAACTTTTACCCATGTCTAATTTACGAGTGCTGTGTTTTGGATATTCCGCCACAAACCAATCGTAAAGTTCTTTGTTTGCATACATTCCCATGTGGTAAAAATTTATGCTGTTTTTTTGAGATGCAAATGTAATAAAAGGTAATGGATCTAATGGTTTGCAATGGTATCCATTTGGATAAATACTATGCGGTACATAATACCCAATCATTCCATAATTCATACCTTCTTCAAATCCTTTTGGGACATTTTTAAACATCGTATTTCGCAACAATTCCATTGCTTTTTTCCTATCTTCTGGAAGATTATTCATATATTCTTCAACAGTTTTTGCAGCTGAAGTCATAATTAATCAGTTATAGATTCGTACATAATTTTTTGAATATTCTCTCTGATATTTAATTTTGAGAGTTTATTAATATTTCCATCGGGATAACTCCTATTTGATAGAAAAATATAAATTAAATCTTTTTCAGGATCTGCCCAAACCATAGTACCTGTAAAACCCGTATGTCCGAAACTAGATTTTGTAGTACAACCACAAGTAGGACCTTCACCATTTATTTGAGGTTTATCAAAACCGGCACCTCGCCTATTTTCTGTATTACAAAAATAACAGGTGTTGAACGTATCAAACGTATCTTTTGAAAAATAAGTATAACCGCCATAAGAGCCTTTTTGCAAATACATTTGCATAATTTTAGCAACATCTAACGAATTAGAAAACAACCCTGCATGACCACCAACGCCGCCTTGCATGGCAGCAGCCATATCATGCACATAACCCTGTATGGTATCATATCTAAAATACGTATCAATTTCTGAAGGCATAATGGTTGACAATTCAAACTTATCTAACGGATTATAAGTCGTATAATTTGCTCCCAACATCTTGTAAAAATTATCATCCGAAAGTTTATCCAAGCTTTTATGATGAAATTTCTCTAAATATTCTTTAAATAAAATAAAAGCATGGTCGCTGTATTTGTATTGTTTGGTTGATAATAGTGGTGCTTCTTTTATACTATTAATTATAGAATCATTATAATCTTTTCGCAAATATAAATTTGTTGCCACTTTTATTGGAAAATTTTCAGACGTTGTAGTAGTATAATATTTTTGACTAGGTTTTTTTAGAGAATCTAACGTTTTTACATAAAAAGGCGTCCACGCTTGCAATTTAGCTTGATGCGTTAACATGTCTAAAACAGTAATATCCGCTTTGTTAGAATTCTTAAAATTTGGAAGTAATTGCGATAACGTACTGTTGAATGAAAAATTACCTTTTTCATAATCCTTCATTAAATTCGGAAGCGTACTCAATACTTTAGTAAGCGAAGCTAAATCATACAAATCGGTATTTTTTACTTGTTGAACAGATTCATAAGTTGGCGAACCAAACGCTTTTTTATAAATAACTTTTCCTTTTCTTGCTACTAAAATTTGCATACCAGGCGCCACTTTATTTTTAATTGCAGTTGTGGCAATAGTATCAATTTTTGCCAAAACCTCAGAATTCATTTGTACTTGTTCTGGATAAGCAAAACCTAATCGATTAAGATTCTTAGTTTTCAATCCATCTGATTCACAAAAGATTTTCTTAATAGAAACAGGTAAAACACCTTTGGCTTCTTTGGCACCAAATAAAATTTCTGCAGCTACAATTTGAGAAAATGTATTATTTTGATATGCCTCAATTAATCCTTCTGTTTCTTCAAAAGTTGGAATTCTTAATAACGAATACGGTTTGGTAAAAAACGTAACAATGGTTTTACTATGCTTTGAAATTTTATCAATCCAATTGATTTCATTAAAAGTCATTTCGTTTTTCTTCCAAATGCCTTCAGGTTTGTGGTATCCGACTATAACTTTAGAATACCCTTCAATTTCCACTAAAAGTGAATCTAAATTTTTAGTCGTAATCACATCAATTTGTGCGTATTCTTTAAGTTTTTCTATATAAGTTGTTGCGTCACCTTCACCAATTTTTACGTAGGCAATTTTCTCTTTATCAAGTCTTTTGATTGGGATAATATCGTCTTCATTTTTTAGTACCGTAATAGCACTTTCAAACATTTCTAAATTTAATGTTTTGTATTCTTTTTTGTTTAAATCGGCATATAAATTATCAAATTCAATTGGACAATAATTATTTAATCCAGCTTTGTATTTGTATTTTAATATTTTCTTTACAGAATGCGCCAATCGTTCTTCAGTAAATAAACTTTCTGCAAACGCTTGTTTAAATTTTTCAATGGCTACAGGAACATTTTCAGCAAATAACAATACATCGTTTCCAGCTAAAAAAGCAGCTATATCTATATCGCCAGGTTGTTTAAAATTACTGGCACCTTTCATATTTAAAGCATCTGTAAAAATTAATCCTTCAAATTTTAATTGATTTTTTAAAATGTCTGTCACCACTTTTTCAGATAACGATGAAGGAAAATTTTCGCGCGGTTCGATACTTGGCACGTTTAAATGTGCTACCATCACACTGGCTAATCCATTTTTAATAAGTTCTTTATATGGATGTAATTCTACCTCCTCTATTCTATCTCTTGAAAAATCTACAGTAGGCAAAGCATGATGCGAATCTATTGAAGTGTCACCATGACCAGGAAAATGTTTTGCCGTAGCAAAAACACCATAAGATTGCAACCCTCGCATATAAGCCACTGCTTTTGCAGCCACATTTTCTTTGGTCTCACCAAAAGAGCGGTTTCCGATAATTGGGTTTTTGGGATTGGTATTGATATCTACAACTGGACCGAAGGTAAAATGTATGCCCAATCGTTTAGATTGATCCGCCATTTGCATGCCCATTCTTTCTAGTAAAGAATTGTCTTTGATGGCGCCTAAAGTCATGTTCCACGGATAAGTATGTGTCGAATCTATTCGCATACTCAAACCCCATTCTGCATCAATACCTATAAGCATTGGTATTTTGGATTTCTCTTGAAAACGATTGGTTAATTTCGCTTGTCGATTAGGACCTCCTTGAAAAAATATTAATCCACCAACTTTATATTTGGTAATCAAATTATCTAAATCTTGCGCATGTGCCTCATTTTTATTAGAGTAGGCTGCAATCATAAACAATTGTCCTACTTTTTCTTCAAATGAAAATGAATTATACGTACTATCTATCCAAACTTGTTGGGATTGCGTGTTAATTTTGTTTTGCGCAAAACCTAAAGTGGTGAGAAATAAAATGATGTATATATAGTTTTTCATGAAATGTAAATAAATAAAAAAACCATCAAAATTTCTATTTTCTGATGATTTTCAAAGTTAGTTATTTTTTTTTAGAAAAATCTACTATGCCAACTTTCTTCAGCGGGAACTTCCCAAAAATCTTCAAATTCACCTTTTGTATTTATCAAATTATTAAAAACAATAGTTTTTGAAGTTACGGCTTTTTCCTTTGCCATTTTTTTGAAATCGATAAGTGTTTTATGTGCAATGTGCTCTCCGATTTTGTAAGTTACATTCATTTTATCAAGTAATTCAATTTGAAATTCTTGTTCCAATTGTTGAATAAAATGCACAGAAGCGTCTATAGAACAACCAGTGGCGTTTTGCACTTCTTGATTGACTGCAAAAATAATAAATCGGTTATATTTTAAAAGACAAGAAGCTTCTAAACTTGTTCCGTGAGCAGCCCAATTCTCAATAAATTCTTGACACTTAGTAGTTATATCTGTTACTTCATCGTCAGTTAATTTTCTGTTCGATTGGTAAATCCAAATTTTAGAATCTTCTGGTAAATTTTCGAATGGTGTGTACATAATTATAAATCTTGCGCATTTGCAATTAATTCTGCAATATCCATAACTTGAACTAAGCTTTCTTTTTCTTTATTTTTAATCCCGTCGGTTAACATCGTATTACAAAATGGGCAACCAGCAGCTATAATATCTGGTTGGGTTTCTAAGGCATCTTCTGTTCTTTCGATATTGATATCTTTATCACCTTTTTCTGGTTCTTTAAACATTTGTGCGCCACCAGCACCACAACATAAACCATTGGCACGAGAACGTTTCATTTCTACCAATTCAGCATCTAATTTTTGAATTAAATCTCTTGGCGCTTCATAAATATTGTTAGCACGACCTAAATAACAAGGGTCGTGAAAAGTAATACGTTTTCCTTTAAATTGACCACCTTCAATAGTTAGTCTTCCAGAATCTAATAATGATTTCAAAAATTCGGTATGATGTACGACTTCGTATTTTCCACCTAATTCTGGATACTCATTTTTAATGGTATTAAAACAATGTGGACAAGCGGTAACAATTTTTTTAACTTCATACGCATTCATGACTTCAATATTCATCATGGCTTGCATTTGAAATAAAAATTCGTTTCCAGCTCTTTTTGCAGCATCACCGGTACAGCTTTCTTCTGTACCTAAAACCGCGAAAGGAACGTTGGACTTGTTTAAAATCTTAACAAACGCTTTGGTTATTTTTTTTGCCCTATCATCAAAACTACCCGAACAACCTACCCAAAACAAAACTTCCGGAGTTTGACCTTGTGCCATCATTTCGGCCATTGTGGGTACTACTAAATTTTCTGACATACTATATAGTTTACGCTATTTTTTTAAATAAAATATTTTATGCAAAGTAAATTAGTTACTCAATTCGTCATCAAAAACTTGAATGGTTACATCTTTATCAATTAAATCTGTAAACTTTCCATTGTATCGTGTGGCTTTTACTAAATGATTGTCTATCCAATGGTAATTTCCACCACGTGGTTTTCCCATTACCATTCCGTGATATTTAAAGCCATGTTGTTGTAACCAAGCTTCAGTTACTTCTCTATGTGCTTCTGTTCGTGATGTAAAAAAGAAAATAATATGACCTTCATCATACCATTTATTTAATGTTTGCAAAGCATCTGGATATACATTTGCAGTTGCCATTCTTTCTGGTTCTTCATTTGGAATATCGTCGCAAACTGTTCCGTCAATATCAATAAGATAATTTTTAATTCCTTCTGGTAAAACAGGACTTAAATGTTCTCCGTTTACTGTTAATTCTTGTAATTTCCCTTCAATTTCTTCTTTCTTCATGCTTTTGGTGTAGTTGTTGTTTTTTTTTATTTGATATTGTTATTGATATTTTTATTGAAATTTCCTATGCTTCGTTTCTCCAGTTTACTCTATCTTGTTGGTTATATTGCCATGGTGCACCGTTATTTTCAATATTGGTCATCACAGCGTTTAATTCCATAGGCGCGGCACTTTGTTCCATTACTAAATAACGTCTCATATCCATAATAATTGATAATGGACTAATATTGATTGGACATTCTTCCACACATGCGTTGCAAGATGTACACGCCCAAAGTTCTTCAGTAGTTATATAATCATTTAATAACGATTTATTATCTGGAATAAAAATACCTTTATTGGCATCTATATTTTTTCCAACTTCTTCTAATCTGTCACGTGTATCCATCATGATTTTTCGCGGCGATAATTTCTTACCTGTAATATTTGCTGGACAAGCTGAAGTACAACGACCACATTCTGTACACGTGTAAGCGTTTAATAATTGCACCCAATTTAAATCTTGCACATCAGAAGCACCAAATTTTGCTGGAACAGCATCTGGATTAGAAGGTGCAGCAAACGGATCGGCATTTGGATCCATCATTAATTTTACTTCATTCGTTACACTTTCCAAATTGTCGAATTTTCCTTTTGCATTTAAATCGGCAAAATAGGTATTTGGGAAGGCTAATAAAATATGTAAATGTTTAGAAAAGTATAAATAATTTAAGAAAGCAATTACCATTAAAAAATGTCCCCACCAGCCTACTCTTTCTAAAATATGTAAGGCACTTTCACTCATTCCACCAAAAATAGCTGGTCCTAAATATTGTGAAACAGAAAAATTAAAAGAACCAATTCCTTCATAATGAGATTTTCCTAATGAATATAACACTTCATCTGTTCCATTCATAGTAAAAATACATGTTACTAAAACAATTTCCATGATTAAGATTAAGTTGGCGTCTTTTGTTGGCCAACCTAACATTTCTGCTTTATTGAATCGTGGCAACTTTAATAAATTTCTTCTCGATAAAAAAGCCAAAGTACCAAACAAAGCTAATACAGTTAGGATTTCTATGAAACTGATTAAAAACGTATAAAATCCGCCCAAACCTGTTTTAAAAAAACGATGCGTTCCGAAAAGTCCGTCTACAATAATTTCTAATAATTCAATTTGAGTGATAATAAATGCAGCATATAAAGTAAAATGCAAAATAGCAGGAATAGGTCTGGTAAACATTTTTTTTTGTCCCAAAGCAATTAATGCCATGTTTTTCCATCGGGCTATAGCATTATCATTTCGATTTACATTTTGACCTAAATTAATATTTCGTATGATTTTTTTTACATTTTTCACAAAAAAACCAACGCCTATGATTAAGACAAATGCAAAAATAATATTTGGTAAAAAATGCATATATTTAGTTTTTAGGTTGTTCGGTTTTTGGTTCTGCGACAGGCGTTACGTAAGGTTTGTTTTTCTTTCCAAAAACACTCACATTTACATAACGAGTAGGATTTAATCGTAAATCTTGCAAAAGTAATTCTAATTCTTTAGAGGTTTTAGTTAGGTTGGTATACATGGCATCGTCATTTAATAATTTACCCAATGAACCTTTACCTTGTTCTAAATTAGCCAAAATTCCGTTAACATTGGATAATGTAGCTTCTAATTTTTTGACTGTTGCTCCTAAATTCGCTTTTTCTAAAGAAGTAGTCATAGTATTTAAATTATCAGATGTTTTTTCGAAATTAGATAAAGTTGTGTTTAATTTCGATTTATTTTCTGATAAAATTTCATTTGCATTTTTTGAAATTTCACTAAATTCAGACATTGTTATTTCTAAAGAAGCAATTGAAGCTTTTAATTTTTGTTGTGTGGAAGCGTCTAAAGTAGCGTTTAAATTTTCAATTAATTTATTCGCATTTTCAAGTAAGACTTCAACTTTATCTTTTACGGGACCGATTTGATTGGCTAATTCGGCAGTTAACCCTAATTTGTTAGATGTTTTAAGCGTATCAGAAGATTGCGTATAATTTGTATCTGAAAAGTTATTGATGATTGCAATTTCTCGACCTCCAATTAAGCCTGAATCCATAATTTGAGCCACACTAGATTTGGCAATTTTAATTTCTTCATTCGTAATTATTAATTCTACTTTCATTTTACCGTCGGGTAACATTTCAATAGCGTTTACTTTTCCAATAATTAATCCGTTTATAGTAACTGGTGCAGAAACAACCAAACCAGCCACATTATCGTATACAGCATATAATTTAGTACTAGTATCAAATAAATTTTTACCTTTTAAAAAAGCAAAACCCCAGTAAAACAATACTATAGATAAAATAACTAATACGGCGACTTTAATTTCTTTTGTGAATTTCATAAGGGATATTTGTCTTTTAACTAGTGCTTTTTAAAAAAATAATTTCAAAATACAATAGGTTTTAATGATACAAAAATAACATTATTTATTTGATTGCCTCGCTTAATTTAATTTTTTTACCATTTTTTAAAGGTACTATAAATGAAGAAGAATAGCCTTTTGCTTTTGCCTCTTCAAGCAATTCTTTTGCCTTTGTATAAGAGGAAGTATTACCATAAAAATATTTATAAATGGTGTTTTCTTTTTCAACTGAAATAGTACTTAATCCTTTAAAATTCTTAGGTAATATTTCTAAATTTTTAGCACTTGCAGAAATTTGAATTTTAAAAGTAATACCTTCTAAAGCCGCTTTGTTTTCTGAAGTTAGTTTTGTATCTGCCTTTTTAGGTTCTTCTTTTTTAACTGAAGTAGCTGTCTCTATTTTAAAAAAATCATCTCTATATCCTAAAATTGCTTTTGAAATAGCTTCTGCCAGTTTATTTTGTCCATCTTCTGAATTTAAAAAAGCACCTTCTGGTTTGTTAGATACAAATCCCATTTCAATAAGTACACGAGGCATAATAATTTTTCTTAACACCAAAAATCCAGCTTGTTTAACGCCTCTATTTTTACTTGTTGTGAATTTTGTAAATGCCTGTTGTACTTTTCCTGCAATATCAATACTTTGCTGAATATTTTCTTCTTGCATGATAGAAATTCCCATCACCGATTCGGGTGATTTTGGATCAAAACCATCGTATTTTATTTTATAATCGCTTTCCAAAGTTACTACGGCATTTTCCTTTTTGGCTACTTCTAAATTGGCTGCATTTCGGGTAACTCCCATCACATAAGTTTCATTACCTGATGCCTCTTGATTGTCATTTGCATTACAATGCATTGAAACAAATAAATGCCCTTTTGATCTATTTGCAATATTGGCTCGCTCGTTTAATTCGATGAAAACATCAGTTTTTCTGGTATAAACTACTTCTATATTTGATTCTTTAGCTAAAATTTCTCCTACTTTAAGAACAATATTAAGTGAAATTTTCTTTTCAATATTTCCGTGATACGTTGCGCCATAATCTTTACCTCCATGACCAGCATCTAAAACAACTTTGAATTTTTTAGTTTGTGCTTTAAATGATATAGAAAATAAGCATAAAAATAATAGTACTATCGATTTTTTCATAAATTTAATTTGGTGCAACAATAAAAGCTGTTTTATATCCCTTTAACTTAGCTTCTGTAAGAAATTTTTTACAAGCTTCTAAAGTTCCTTGTCCGTAATAATATTTGTAACCTCCATTTACTTCAATCATAGTTACATTAGCTAAACCATTAAAATTTTCCGAAGTTAATTCCAATTTTTTTGTACTATAACTAATTTGCACTTTATATGCTAATTCACTAGGAATAAATGGTTCAGGAGCTAAATCATCAACTTTTATTGAATCAACAGCAGTTTCCGTAAAAGGTAATTCTTCAACGACTACGGGTTCTTTAATTTGTAATACGTTTGGAGGTGTATTCGTTCCTTTAACATTATTTTTATATTCAATAATTGAACGTGCAATAATTTGAGAATAATTTGATTTTCCTTCCTCCGATTTCATATATTTGGATTCTTCCAAATTACTTAAAAAACCTAATTCTATTAGTACACCTGGCATTACAGTAGCATCTAATACCCAAAGTGGTTGTTGGTGCATGCCTAAATCTTTTCTGTCTAATGAATTTTTAAAATAACTTTGAACTCCACTTGCAAAATTAATACTCTGCATTAACGTTTCTTCTTGGATGATGCGTAATCCTATTTGTGTGTTGGGATTATTAGGATCAAAACCTTCGTATTTTTCTTTAAAATTATCTTCTAAAGAAATTACAGCATTCTCAGCTTTTGCAATTTCAAAATTCATTCCTGCACGAGACAGTCCCATAACCAAAGTCATTGCGCCATATGGTTTTGGAGATACTGACGAATTACAATGCACGGAAACAAATAAGTCTGCCTCAAAATCATTAGCAATTTTTGCTCTATCTTTTAGAGGAATAAAAACATCTGTTGTACGGGTATATTTTATATTAAAATCTGGATAGGATTCTAATATTTTTCCAATTCGTAATACCACATCTAAAGCAATTAGTTTTTCAATGCAACCATTCTTTGCTGCACCAGGATCTTTCCCACCATGCCCGGCATCTAAAACCACTTTAAATTTCTTTTCTTGCGCTATTGAAAAGACAGATAAAAAGATAAATATAGTTACTAGTATTTTTTTCATATGAGATTAATTATTTTCAGTTGTTTCAAATACGTTATAATTTTATTAAATAATTAATTTTAACAAAAAATATACGTAAGTTTGACCCTACAAAAACCGAACCATTTTTTACAAAAATAGTATTTATAGATTTGAGTACAAAGATTAATCATATCGTTTTTTTATTTTTTTTTCTAATTGTTAATAATTTAGAAATTTACAGTCAAAACACTTCTCAAAAAGATAGCGTGCAACTGAATGTAAATGAATTAGTTGCAACCAAAACAGCTATAAAGAAAGATACTACAAAAAAACCTCTTTTAGAAGGTATAGTTAATCGTAAAGCGAAAGATTATGAAAGGATGGACCAAAGAAAAAAAAGGTTAACACTTTATAACGAAGCAGAACTTCATTACCAAGATTTCATACTAAAATCGGGAATTATTGTTTTAGATTACGAAAAAAACGAAGTATATGCCGGAAGATTAAAAGATAGCTCTGGCGTATATTCTCAATTTCCATATTTCAAACAAGGTGAAAATATTATTGAACCCGATTCTATTCGATTTAATACAAAAACAGGAAAAGCACAAATTTGGAATACAAGAAGTAAACAAGGCGAAATGTTTCTTAAATCTGAAATTTCAAAAAGAGAAAACGACTCTGTTATTTTTTTTAAAAAAGCACGGTTTACAACTTCAGAAAACAAAGAAAATCCAGAATTTTATTTTTTAGCGTACAAAGCTAAATTGGTTCCAAAAAAGAAATTTGTAACCGGTTTAACTCACATGTACATTGCTAATGTGCCTACTCCTATTGGCGTCCCTTTTTCATTTTTCCCAATGACTAATAAAAACACCTCTGGAGTAATTATGCCTACACCTGGACAAAATAATGACCGGGGTTATTTTTTACAAAATGGCGGCTATTATTTTGCCTTAAGTGATTATTATGATTTGGCACTTTTGGGAGATTATTATACCAACGGTAGTTATGCTCTTCGTTCCGAAACATCGTATGCTAAGAAATACAAATTTAGCGGAAACTTACAAGTTAGGTATGAAAATCAGGTATTGGGGGAAAAAGGTTTTCCGGGATATGCTAGAACCAATCAGTATAATATTCAATGGTCGCACAGTCAAGATTCAAAAGCTTCTGCAAACTCTAGATTTTCATCTTCTGTAAATTTTGGTAGTAGTAAATATTTTCGTCAATCTATAAATTTAGTAAATGTTGGATCCAATTTAAATAACACATTAAGTTCTTCCATTAGTTATTCTAAAACAGTGCCAATTGTGCCGTTGGTAAATTTTTCTGTGGCCGTAACACACAATCAAAATACAAATACTGAAATTGTAAATTTAACGTTGCCATCATTTAATGCAAGTGTGGATAGAATTTTTCCTTTTGCCAAACAAGATGGAATAAAAAAAGGTATTTTCCAAAATATTAATTTTCAATATGGATTAAGAGGTGATAATAGAATTTCAACCAAAGAAGAATTTCTATTTAAATCAGAAATGTTTGATACTGCCTTAGCTGGAATTGCACATACTATTCCTATTACCACAAATTTTAAAATTTTTAAACATTTTAGTGTTTCAGCAGGTACTGCATTTTCAGAAAACTGGGTATTTAATACCAATGAAAAAATATTTA
This sequence comes from Chryseobacterium gleum, assembly GCA_945897915.1. Lineage (GTDB taxonomy): Bacteria > Bacteroidota > Bacteroidia > Flavobacteriales > Flavobacteriaceae > Flavobacterium. Next base: position 31,752 of record CAMDGB010000023.1, read on the forward strand.
ATACTGCAACTAATAAAGAAGAAATAGTTAGAAAAAACGGTTTTGATTCTTATCGGACTTATAATTTTTCTACAAGTATTGGAACTACTATTTATGGAACTTATACGTTTAAAGAAACCAACAAAATTCAAGCGCTTAGACATTTAATCCGACCAAGTATTTCTTATGGTTATACACCAAGTTTTGAGCGATATTACGACCAATATCAAGACAATTTAGGAAATTATATAAGCTACAGTAGATTTGAAAACACATTATTGGGTGCGCCTGGATTAGGAGTTGCCAATTCAATCGGTTTTGGGATTTCTAACTCTTTGGAAGCAAAAGTATTAGATGCAGCAAGTAAAAAAGGAGATACTAAAAAAGTATCCTTATTAAATCAGTTTAACTTTTCTACGAGTTATAATTTAACTGCTGAAGAATTTAAATTAGAGCCCATTAGTTTTATTGGAGGAACTACTTTATTGGATAATAAATTAGGTGTTAATTTTGGTGCCCGATTTGACCCGTATGATTTAGATAGTAATAACGAACGAATAAATGAATTTAGTATCAACAATGGAAATGGTTTAGCTAGAATGACGAGTTCAAACATTACTCTAAATTATTCCGTGAGCAGTAATGAATTTGGCGGAAAAAAAGAATCTAAACAAACGGTTCAAAATGGTGGTCGTAAAGATGATTTATTTGGTTCGGCTACGGATTTAAGTAACCAAGATGAAAGTTTATTTAAAAAAGATGATGCAAAAAAACAACAAACAGAACTATATAATTACAAATTTCCTTGGGATTTACAAATTGCTTATTCTTTAACCTTTAGTAATAATGCAAGTCAACGTGAAATAACTACAAATTCTGTAATGATTTCAGGAAATATTGATATGGCTGTAAAATGGAAAATGGGATTTTCATCGGGTTATGATTTTGCACAAAAAGGAATTTCATTCACACAACTTCGATTTGAAAGAGATTTAGAAAGCTGGCGAATGAGTTTTAGTATTGTGCCAATTGGAGTATATTCCTACTGGAATTTCTTTATTGGAATTAAATCATCAATATTAAGTGATATCAAATGGGACAAACGTAATCTACCTGATCCAAGACTGAGATAATTAGATTAAAACAAAAAACAAAATGAAAAAAATAATATTCACAGAAAAAGCTCCTGCGCCAATTGGTCCTTATAATCAAGCTGTTTTGGTTGGAAACATGTTATATACTTCAGGTCAAATTGCAATAAATCCTGCCACAAACGAATTGGTTTTAGACAATATTGAAACCGAAACCAAACAAGTTATGGAAAATCTTAAAGCCGTTTTAGAAGCTGCAGAAATGACTTTTGAAAACGTAATAAAAGTGTCTATTTTTATTAGCGACATGAATAACTTTTCAAAAATAAATACTTTTTATGGTGCTTATTTTAATGAAGCAACTGCACCTGCAAGAGAAACCGTTCAGGTGGCAGGTTTGCCAAAAAATGTAAATGTTGAAATTTCAGCAATTGCAGTTAGATAATACTTTTATTATAAAAGTCGTTCTATTGCAATGAAGTTATCAATATACGAAGGCATTATAATTAAAGTAACTCGGTACATTCTACTATTATCTGGATCGGTTAAATGATATATAATTGTATCACCCGCTGAATTAAAGCCCCAACCAAAAAGAGAACCGCTAGGACTGGTTGAATAAGTTATTGCGGTATCTGTTCTATTTCCATAAATCGTATTGCTAGCATTATTGTATTTTCCCTCAACAAAAAGATTTACTGTCCCAGAGACCGTTGCTATCGAAAGTCCTCTTTGGCCTGATGTTGTAACAGAAAATCTCAAATTATCAAAGGTTAAAAAAGTTCCAGCAGTAACTCGGCCCACTAGTTTGGTGGATACATTTCCTGTTGGATCACCAATGTTTAATTTACCAGTAATATTAACACTTCCACTATTGTCAATTCTTACTCTTTCTGTGCCTGCAGTTCGCATCACTATATTACCGTTCATATCTGGAACCGTAGCGGAATATCCAGATAAATCTATAGAGGATTGTTGAATAGCATTTGTTCCACCACCCGCTGAAAGCCTTAAAAACCCGTCATCTTGTCCATCAATTTGAGAAGCGCCACCTCCCACGCCTCTGATTTCATAATTTCCAACTGTACTGGTATTCACGGAAGGCCTAGTAGAAGTGTTACTCATACCAGAAGCAATTCTTACGCCACCCCCCACAATATTTAATTTTGCTGTTGGAGTATTAGTTCCAATTCCCACATTGCCAGTTGTATTAAAAGTATTTGTGCCTGATAATATCCATGGATTTACAAATGCAGAGGATCCAACTTGAGAAATGTTTGCCCAAGTACTTGAATAATTACTTGACATTGATGGAGCATAAGCAGTTAAGGTTCCACTAAGACTATACACTCTTAAAAAAACTCTCGTATCAACAATTGGGGTGAAATAAACGACTGCTTTATCTTGTGGTGCATCAGTATAAGCAGTTCCTGCTTTCATAACTACACCAATACTTCCACCGGAAAGTAATGTATTAGTGTTATCAACCCATCCATAATAGGCATATCCACCTGAAGTACCTCCCAAAGCAGCTTCTAATTTATATGTTTTATTGGCGATCAAATTAAATCCCCCACTTGTTATTGTAATTCCTGCACCCGATGAAGTATTAAAAATTATATTGGCAGCAGCAGATAATGATTGATTGGCAGATAATGATGCTTGAATATAATCAACACTCTGTCCGGTTACAGGTAAATTACCTGCAACTAATTTATAATACACTCGGTCATAATCTCCTAAATCTCTATTCCCAGTACTATTCACATATACATTATAGGTAACGCCTGACTGTAAATTCACCTCGATCTTTCCATTATATTCAACATGAACCGTATTGTTATAACTAGTTTGTGCATCTGTACCAATATCTGTAGTGCCTTGTCTAACTTTATAAGTTATTGTGGCATTGGAATAACCTGTACAAGAAAAATCAAACAAATACCTCCCGGAAACGGGTACTGTAAAAGTATGTCCACTTGCATTCGCTATATCCCCAACAGCCGTTGAATATCCTTTTGCATATAAATTAACCATATTTGAAGCAGTCACCCCTGAACCCGCAGAAGTAGCTGTAGCAATCGTTGCCCAACTTGTACCATTCCAATAATAATATCCGGCTTGTAATCCAACTGTTCCTGAATTGTATACCAATAAACCCTCTGCGGGAGAGGCAATTGTTGTTGCATCCGTAGCAGTCGTTAAAGTAACTCTAGGTGGTAAAAACCCTTTATTTGTTGCGCTCACTTCCAGCTTTGCTGAAGCATGTGGTGTTGTAGTTCCTATGCCGGTTTGGGCATTTACTTTTAAAGCGAAAACTGAAACTAATACAATAAATAATATAACTTTTTTCATGATTTTATTCATTCAATTTAGCCTCTAATTTTAATAATCTTTGTTCCATATCGGCTTGCTTCTTTTTTAAGGCATCAATTTCTGCTTGTTGCGACTGAATTACTTTTAAAGAAATTGCATGCAATGCTTGATAGTTCACCGATTTAGTTTGCATACTATCAGTAGCGGTTGAAACCATTTCAGGAAATAAAAGTTCTACTTCCTGTGCGATTAAGCCATATTGTAAATTTGTGTCTCTTGGTTTATCCTGATTCCAAAAGTAGTTAATAGGCCTAAGTTTAAGGTATCTTTCAACTACATTATTACCAAGTTCATTGATACTATTTTTTAACCTCCTATCGGAACGTTGAACCAATACATTATAATAGATGCCACTTGCCGAAATATCATAAGTAGCAAGACCGCCACCCCATCCACTTACCCAATCATTTTGGTAAGATCCGCCGTAATATGGAATAGCTACTCTTGTTTGGCCTGTTCTGTTTATAATGATAGCATTATTTGCAGCAGTGGTGTTAAAATCCCAACTTGCATTGATAATCATTTGATCTGTTGGGTTATTAATTCCCATACTATACCCAAAGGCGCCATTTATGTCTAAACTATAATAGGGTTTACCGCTTCCTGTTCCAGCAGTTCTTACGCTGACAGTTGAGTTCGCTATAGATGAGGCATTATTTGTATTATACAAGCTAATACTAGGACTTGATGTAATGGCTGGCGTGCCAAATGTATTCCCATTTTCTATATGTAGCGAGGTCCCTGGTGTAGATGTTCCTATCCCTAATTTCCCATCTGAACTTAATACCATTTTATTGGTTCCATTAGTACCAAAAGCCATCGAACCTGTTGAAAACTGATTCATAAAAGTGAGCTGAGTTGAACTTGCGGATGGGTAACCCATATAGCCATAGCGTGTACTTGATCCTTGAGGATACCATTCCATATAGGCATGGTCAGCTCCTTCTAATCTAAAAATAGGACCATTAGATTTTACATGAAGTTTTGTTGCTGGCGTAGTCGTACCTATACCCGTTTGGGCATTACCACTAAAGAATGCCAAACCAAAAACTAATACTACTATACCCTTTTTCATTTTTGATTTAATTAAAATAAGGCTCTTAAAATAATCCAGTTTGCACCTGTTGAAATGGCTTTAATCCAGTTGTTGGATGGTTCAATACCTATTGACAATGATGTAGCTCCAGTTGTTGTACTGTCTGAAATTAAATTCCCGGCAGTAGCATTAATAGAAACTGGTACACTTGCAATATTTTTAATGGTAATTTCACGACCAGCTCCTGCATCAATTGCACTTGGAAGTGTAATTGTCTGTGAAGCTGTTGAACCTGAAAACACTATTAAATTATACGTTGCTGTTGCTGCCATAGTTGCCGTAGCAGAAATTAAAGAGGCGCCTCCATTACTATTGGAAGACCAAGCAGGAACTCCACTTGCTAAAGTCAATACTTGACCATCTGACCCCTTAGCTAATCGAGTACCTGTTCCACTTGTTGTACCACCATAAATAATATCTCCGGCAGTAGTCATTGGAGACAAGGCATCAAAAGCAGCTGCTTTGGTTGTTTGCCCAGTACCTCCGTTTGCAATAGCAATCGTGGTACCATTCCAAGTTCCAGTAGTAATCGTTCCAACGCTTGTCAAACTTGAACTGACAACATTCGATGCTAAAGTAGTTCCTGTTAAAGTTCCAGCAGCAGCGGTTACTGTAATATCTGCACTACCATCAAAATCAACAGTATTGATTTTTCTTGCTGTTGCTAATTTAGTTGCTGTGGCAGCATTTCCTCCAATATTTAAATTAGCCACTGGTGTAGTTGAAGTAACTACTAATGGAGCTGTTCCTGTGGCTACTGTTGAAGTCAATTGACCTGAAACGCTTAAACTTGTTCCTGTAGCAGCGCCCAAGACTGGTGTCACTAAAGTAGGACTGGTTGCTAAAACTAAAACACCTGTTCCTGTTTCATCCGAAATAACTCCTGCTAATTCAGCTGAAGTAGTTGCTGCCAAATCGCTTATTTTACTGGTGGTATAAACTCCATTCGTAACCGTTGCCGCATTCCCACCAATATTTAAATTAGCCACTGGTGTAGTTGAAGTAACTACTAATGGAGCTGTTCCTGTGGCTACTGTTGAAGTCAATTGACCTGAAACGCTTAAACTTGTTCCTGTAGCAGCGCCCAAGACTGGTGTCACTAAAGTAGG
>CAMDGB010000024.1 GCA_945897915.1 Chryseobacterium gleum
TTTTGATAATTATTTAGTATTGTTTGTTTCTCTATGGTTATATATTCAAATAGGTAGGAAAGAAATAACTGTAGATAAAAAAACAATAAAATTAATTTAAAGTTTTGCTGTAAAAATATTTAATATGAGAAAATTATTTAGATTATTAAAAGAATTATATCTGAGAGCAACTAAAACTGGTGTTGAGTATGCTCGGTATAAGGGTGTGAAAATAGGAGATAATTGCCGAATTTATACATGGAAATTTGGGACAGAGCCTTGGATGATTTCTATAGGCAATAAAGTAACTATAACTAATGGTGTATCGATATTAACTCACGATGGATCAACATGGCTAATGGATGACGAGAAAGGCAGACGCTATTTATACAGAAGGGTAGCAATAGGGAATAATATTTTTATAGGGATAAATTCAATTATTATGCCTGGTGTAAAAATAGAAGATAATGTAATAATTGCTGCTGGCAGTATTGTTACAAAATCTGTTCCTTCAGGAGTAATTATTGCAGGGAATCCTGCTAAAATTATTGGAAATTTTGATGACTATCAAAAAGAGGTATTAGAAAAATATGTATCAGACAAAGATTTGGATTATACTTTAGATTATCAAAAAAGAATTGAAAAAGTTATAGATAATTCATTTAAAATATATTTAAAATAATGTGTGGAATTTATTTAACGAACATTCCTTTTGCTGAAGAAGAAGTAAAAGTGAAATTGGAATCGATTCTATTTAGAGGGCCGGATTATACAGGAATACAAAAAATAGCAGATTTAACTTTTGGACATTTGCGTTTGTCTATTTTAGATCTTGATGTACGTTCGCATCAACCCATGAATTTTGAGAATCTCACTATTGTATTCAATGGTGAAATTTATAATTTTCAAGAGATTAAGAAAGAATTGTTGACTTTAGGATATACTTTCAATACCTCTGGCGATACAGAAGTCCTATTAAAAGGTTACAAGGAATGGGGAGAAGGCATCGTACCAAAATTAAACGGAATGTTTGCTTTTGCCATATATAATCCGGCAACAAGGAAAATATTCTGCTCCCGGGATCGATTGGGTGTGAAACCTTTTTATTATTCTTGGAAAGAAGGAAAGTTTGAAATTTGTAGTCAGTTAAGACCGATTAGTCAAAATAAGGTGATTAACGAGGACGCAATTTCTATGTATTTAGATTGTACTTACATTCCTAGTCCATATACAATTTACAAAGATGTATATAAACTTTCGCCGGGTAATAATTTAGAAATTGATCTTAGTACTCAAAAATTTACCATTAAGGAGTATTGGAACTTAAAAGAAGTTACTGATGCAGGATTGTCTTATGAAGACGCTAAAGAGCAATTACACAAATTATTAAAAGATGCCGTAAAAATAAGATTACAGGCCGACGTGCCTTTCGGATCCTTCCTTTCCGGAGGAATAGATTCGGCATTGATATCAAGTATTGCAGCCAAGGTCTCTGAAAAACCTATCAAAACATTTTCAATTGGTTTTGAAGATCCAAAATATGATGAGAGTAAAATAGCGGCTCAATACGCAAAAATTATGGGTTCTGATCATACAGAAACCATCTGTAAACCCAGAGATATTCTGGAGATGATTCCAAAATTGATCCAAGTCTATGACGAACCTTTTGCAGATAGTTCGGCTTTGCCTTCATTATTATTGAACAAAGTAACCCAACGCTATGTTACCATGGCTCTGTCTGGAGACGGAGGTGATGAGAGCTTTTTAGGTTACAATCATTTTGACTTGGTTGCAAAATTCAAATTGTTAATAAAAATTCCTCACCTAATTCGTTTCATTGCATCAAAATTTTTAATTTTTAATTTTTTAGGCTCTACATCAGAGTCATTAATAAGAATTCTTAATATAAAATCAAAAAATGAATTTATCGCTAAAATTTTCGTAGGCTATATTTCTATTTTGAAAAAGAGAAACCTTGATTGGCTATCTCATTATAAGGGCTATCAAACATGGTCTAAAGATTTGATTCAAGCTACCGCTGATTTAAACATCAAGCTATGGTTAGAAAACGATAGTAATGTAAAGGTTGACAGAGCGAGTATGGCTTATTCAGTAGAGGTGCGTAGTCCATTTTTAGATTACAGAATTATAGAGTTTGCAAGGACCTTACCGTTATCCTATCGGTATATGCCTGGAAGAAAAAAGAGGATTCTTAGAGATATATTAAAAGAGTATATTCCAGAAGAAGTGTTTAATCAGCCTAAAAGAGGGTTTGCAGTTCCTATAGGACAATGGATTCGCAAAGAATTGAGGGAAGAATTTGAATCCAATTTATCGGATGATTTTTTAAATCAAGTTCCTAATTTGAATATCACAAAGTTTAAGAAAATGTTCAAAGATCATTTAGATGGGAAGGGGGACTACTCTTCTTATGTTTGGAGAGTATATGTGTTGTCTAAATGGTACCAGGAATTTGGTTTTTATAAAATGACAAATGCTGTCTAAAAAGAAAATATTTTTTATTTTACCTAGTTTATGTGCAGGAGGAGCGGAACGTGTAATGTCTTTTGTTGCACAACAATTGAATGATTCAAAATTTGAAGCCAAATTGATAGTATTGGGTTATGAGAATGATGCGGTTTATATTGTTGATAAAATAGAAGTAATTTATTTGAACAAAAAGCGCTTGTTACTGGCAATATTCGATTTGTTTTTTCTTATTCGAAAGGAAAAACCAGCTATCGTGATGAGTGCAATAGGACACGTGAATGTTATTATGGGGTTATTTTCTTTTGCTTTTAAAAATATAAAATTCATAGGTAGAGAAGCAAGTGTAGTTTCCAAGATGTCTCAATTTTCTAATTCCAAGGTCAAAATTTCTTATTTTCTAATTCGTTTTTTTTATAAACGATTGGATATAATTGTTTGCCAATCGAAGGATATGAAAAATGATTTTATAAATAATTTCAATATTTCAACTTCACAATTGTTAGTAATTCATAATCCTATCACAGCGATGCCAGAAATAATGCATATAAAAAATGAAACAGATTTAATGCGTTTTATAACCGTTGGTAGATTAAGCCCGGAAAAAGGACATTTGAGATTACTACAAATTTTAGCAATGATAGAGAGCTATGAGTTTGTTTACACAATTGTAGGTTCGGGCCCATTATTGCCAGAAATTAAAGACGCAATAATACGTTTAGGTATTCAAGATAAGGTTAATCTTATTCCTTATACAAGTAAAGTCTTGGAATTGTTAAGTGAAAATAATTATTTTTTACAAGGTTCCTATGTTGAAGGATTTCCAAATGCGTTGTTGGAAAGCTGCACAGTAGGTACTCCTATTTTGGCATTTAATGCACCAGGAGGCACAAAAGAAATAGTCATACAAGGAGTTAATGGATTTATAGTTGAGAACGAATTGGAATTCCGGACAGTTTTGTCTAATTTAAATAAATTAAAAACGATTGATCGGGAAATAGTTAAAAAATCAGTTTCTGAAAAGTTTGAAGTGAATACGATTGTTAAGAAATATGAAGAATTGTTCGATTCGTTGATTTGTAAATAAATTATTTAATGAAAATTGCTATTTTAATTTATTCTCTTGGAGGCGGAGGTGCCGAAAGGGTGGTTTCACAACTTTTACAAAATCTAAAAAAACAAAATATTGATGTAAGCTTGGTGTTGATGAACAAAACGATTGTTTATAAAATTCCAAAAGATACCGTTATTCATTATCTAGAGAATTCTTCCCCGTTTGAATTAGGAGTCTTTAAATTCTTGAAATTACCACTTCTAGCTTTTCGTTACCATACTTTTTTAAGGAATGAAAATATTACAGTAAGTTTATCTTTTTTAACTAGACCTAATTATATTAATTCATTAGCTAATTTTTATAATACAAAAAGAAAGGTAATTCTTAGTGAGCGTTCTAATCCTACCATACAATATGGAGGAACATCCTTACATTCGTTAATTAATGCTTTTCTTATTAAAAAATTATTTTCAAAATCTAATGGGATTATTGCAAATTCTGAAGGAAATAGAAAAGAATTAATACATAATTTTGGAATTCATAATGATAAAATAATAACGATTCATAATCCTATTGATTTAGATAATATTTCAAACTATATACCAATAAGAGATTTTTATGACACTAATTATTTTAATTTTATATCTGTTGGAAGGCTTACTAAAGGAAAAAATCAAGAATTATTGTTACGCACCTTTAATGAACTTAAGAATAAAAAAATTAGACTTTATATTTTTGGAGATGGAGAGTTAGATTCGTATTTAAAAAATAAAATTTTTCAATTAAATCTTGAGAGTCAAGTTTTTTTAAAAGGTTTTTCTACCGATATATTTTCCTATTTAAAAGGAGCTGATGCTTTTTTATTTGGTTCTAATCATGAAGGATTTCCTAATGTTTTGATTGAAGCCATGGCTTGTGGCTTGCCAGTTGTGTCAACAAACTGTCCTTGTGGTCCATCTGAAATCATGGAAGCCTATAATTTAAAAAAATCTGATGATAATATAATTACAAAATATGGAATTCTAGTACCAGTTAATAATAAAGGTCTTATGATTGATGCAATAATAGAATTAGTTGACAATAAAGAGTATTATGATTTATGCAAAGAAAAAGTAAAAATTCGAGCATTTGATTTTAGAAAAGACATCATATTGAAACAATATGATGACTTTATTAGCAAGCAAAGTGTTAAGTAAAGATTGAAATGAATAAACAAAAACTCATCCGTATCACCACCGTACCCATTTCATTGGAAATTCTTTTGGGAAATCAATTGAATTTCATGAACCAGTACTATGACGTAGTGGGGATCTCTTCAGACAAAGAGAATTTATTGAAAGTCGCTGATTTGCAAGGGGTAAAGGTACACCATATTGAAATGACCCGCAAAATTACCCTGCTTTATGACTTGATTGCTTTGTGGAAGTTTTACTGCTATTTCAAAAAAGAAAAACCGTTTATCGTTCATACCCATACTCCTAAAGCGGGAACGCTAGGAATGATTGCAGCTAAATTAGCAGGTGTGCCGCATCGACTGCACACAGTTGCAGGATTGCCATTGCTTGAAGCGAAAGGAGTAAAGCGAATAATATTGAATATTGTTGAAAAAATCACCTACAGTTGTGCCACTTTTATTTACCCCAATTCAAGAGGTTTAAAAAATATTATAATTCAAGAACACTTTTGCCAAACTGAAAAACTAAAAGTACTAGGAAATGGTAGTTCTAATGGAATTGATACTTCCTATTTCAATCCAGATTTTTTTTCTGAAGAAGAAACACAAACTTTAAGAACGAAATTAGGATTTACAAAAGAGGATTTTGTTTTCATTTTTGTAGGTCGTTTGGTAGGGGATAAAGGAGTTAACGAAATGGTTAATGCTTTTGAAATGTTTGATCAAGAAAATAAATTTGGAGGCAAAGCCAAGCTCCTTTTGGTAGGCTCTTTTGAACCAAATTTAGATTCTTTAAGTCCCAATACCCTTCATAAAATTGATAGTAATGAAAATATTATTAATGTTGGTTACCAGAATAATGTTCGAAACTTTTATGCTATCAGTAATTGTTTGGTTTTTCCGAGTTACCGCGAAGGTTTTCCAAATGTGGTGTTACAGGCAGGAGCCATGGGATTGCCGTGTATTGTAACTAATATTAATGGATGTAATGAAATTATTACCAACGGAGATAATGGAATTATAATACCTGTTAAGGATGAAAAATCGATAGGTCTAGCCATGCAAAAAATCATTACAGATGATTCCTTTAGAACTCATTTGCGCCAAAATGCAAGAAAAAGAATAGTAGGTCGTTTCGAGCAAACTAAAATATGGGAAGCTATTTTGGCAGAATATAAAAAACTTGAAGATGCACCATCAATTAAAAATATAAAAAAGAAAGTTATCCGTACGGCTACAGTTGGTATTTCTTTAAACTATTTACTCAAAGGACAATTGGCTTTTTTGCAAAATAATTATGAGGTAATTGCCGTTTCCAGTAACGATGAGTTTTTTACTTTGGCTGGAGAAAGAGAAAATGTAAAACTGATTCCAGTGATGATGTCACGCAATATTAGCATCATTAGAGATTTAATATCCTTTGTGAAGTTATATTTTATTTTCAGTAAAGAAAAACCGCTAATTGTACATTCCATAACACCCAAAGCAGGTTTACTATCTATGGCAGCAGCCTATTTTGCTAAAGTTCCAATCCGTATACATACTTTTACAGGTTTAATATTTCCTACTAAATTGGGCTTTTTAAAACAAGTATTAATACTAATGGACAGGCTTTTATGTCGTTTTGCAACTGCTGTTTACCCTGAAGGACAAGGGGTAAAGACGGATCTTATAAAATATGGAATTACGAATAAGCCTTTAAAAGTACTAGCCAATGGTAATGTGAATGGAATAGATTTGGAGCGCTTTAATATGAACTTGTTTTCAAAAGAACATCAACAAAATTTAAGGAATTCATTGGGAATTGCGCCTGATGATTTTGTTTTTATTTTTATAGGACGTCTCGTAGGGGATAAAGGAATTAATGAATTAGTCTCAGCTTTCAAACTAATTCATAAAACCAACAACCAAAATGTCAAACTCCTCCTTGTAGGCTCTTTTGAGTCCAAATACGATGCTTTGCAAACAGAAACATTAAAACTAATAAATTCAAATAAAAACATTATATCTGTTGGTTTTCAAAATGATGTTCGTTCTTATTTAGCCATCAGTAACTGCCTAGTTTTTCCTAGTTACCGGGAAGGATTTCCTAATGTGGTAATTCAGGCAGGCGCTATGGAATTGCCAAGTATTGTTTCCAACATTAGTGGGTGCAACGAGATTATAGTTGATGGCGAAAATGGATGTATCATTCCAGTTAAGGACATTAAAGCACTGTATGAGGCGATGCACAAAATAATGGAGGATAATCGTTTCAGAACCCATTTAATTCAAAATGCTAGACCAATGATTACGAGTCGCTATGAGCAAAGTGTGGTTTGGAAATCGATATTAGAAGAATATAAAAGATTAGAAAGTAATGTATAAAACCATTATTAAATCAGTTATAGATTTTAGCATTGCCCTTTTGGGTTTAGTGATCTTTAGCCCTTTAATTATTTTAGTTACTATAGGGTTGTTTATTTCTAATAAAGGAAGGCCTTTTTTTATTCAGAAACGCCCAGGTAAAAACGAAAAAATATTTAGTATCATCAAGTTTAAAACGATGAATGATAAAAAGGATAGTTTAGGAAATTTATTATCTGATGCGCAGCGATTAACTAAAATCGGTTCTTTTGTTCGTAAAACCTCGATTGACGAAATTCCACAATTAATTAATGTACTAAAGGGAGAGATGAGCTTAATTGGGCCAAGACCATTATTGCCAGAATATTTACCTTTGTATAATGAAATGCAAAAAAAACGTCACGAAGTTAAACCTGGTATTACGGGTTGGGCGCAAATTAATGGAAGAAATGCTATTTCCTGGCAACAAAAGTTTGAGTATGATTGTTGGTATGTGGATAATATTAGTTTTTTATTAGATTGTAAAATTTTATTTTTAACAATTAGTAAAGTATTTAAAAAAGATGGTATTTCTCAGAGAGGTACAGTTACTGTTGATTATTTCAAAGGAAATGAGTAGTATAAAAAATTTATTAAACGCAATGGAAAGATCTGAGCATGCATATAAAATGTATCTGGATGAAAAGAAATATTTTCAAGCGATCAGAATCTTTAATTCAAATAAATTGGTTTACTCAATATTAGAGTCCATGTTAATAGAAGATAATGATTTAAATAAAAAAATAATAATTAATTACATATTTCATCTAGATGATTGGTTTTCACAATTTAATGAATTAAAAATATCTAGTTCAATTGGACTTAATGAAACTTTTTTTTTTGAAAGAATTGAAGGAATGATTCCTTTTCCAATAAATTTTATTTTATGTTTAAATAAACAATAACAAACTTGTATTTATGAAATATGTATTTGCAGGAGATCGACAAATTAGTGTGCACATTTTAAAATGGATTATGGATAAAGGTTATTATCCAGAAGCGCTTATCGTACCTACTGGTAAAAATAAAACACATGCTGATGAATTAATTAATTTGTCAAAGCTATCAAAAGAGAGAATATTTATTGGAAATTCTTTTTCTGAATTACCATCAATAGAAATTCTAAAATCGTTAAATGTAGACTATTTTATTGGTATTCATTTTCCATATTTGATATCTAAAGAAGTTTTAATAATTCCAAAAATAGGTTTTCTAAATTTACATCCTTCATTTTTACCATATAATAAAGGTTGGAACACACCTAGTTGGGCTATTTTAGATAAAACACCATATGGTGCCACTTTACATTTTATGGATCAAACATTAGACGAAGGTGATATAATCCACCAAAAAAGAATTGATGTTTTAACTGTTGATACTGCAAATAATTTGTATAAAAAAATATTAATACTAGAGGAAGAGGTTTTTTTTGAAGCATTTGATGAATTAATATCTTTAAAACCTTCAAGACAAAAACAAATTTCAAAAGGGACTTCTTATAAAAAAAGAGATTTAAAAAACATCCAAGAAATAAATATTTTAGATAGTTATAATGCTGAAGAATTAATAAATAAAATGAGGGCACTTACTACAAATGATATTAATGAGGCAGCATTTTTTATTAAGGACGGAAAAAAAATTGCAATACAAATAAAATTAATAAATATAGAGAATTAGTTATTTCAGCTAGTAAACTTTAAAATTAACACTTCTATAGAAAATGAACCAATCAAAAATCTGGCTTTCCTCACCGCATATGGGGGGCAACGAACTAAACTATATCAATGAAGCTTTTGATGCCAATTGGGTTGCTCCTTTAGGACCCAATGTGAATGGTTTGGAACAAGATTTAGAAAGTTATTTGGGTAATCAAGCTCATTTGGGCGCTTTAAGTTCAGGGACTGCAGCCATTCATTTAGGGTTAATTTTACTAGGAGTACAAAATGGAGATGAGGTCATATGCCAGAGTTTTACTTTTTCTGCTTCGGCCAATCCAATATTCTATCAAGGTGCCACGCCTGTTTTTATTGACAGTGAGTTGGAAACTTGGAACCTTTGCCCAATAGCCTTGGAAAAAGCCATAGTAGACAGAATAGAAAAAAGTAAAAAACCCAAAGCCATTATTGCGGTGCATTTGTATGGAATGCCCTATCAAGTAGAAACTGTTAGAGCGGTAGCGAATAAATATGACATTCCAATTATAGAGGATAGCGCTGAAGCCTTGGGTAGTTCGTATAAGGGTCAAAAATGCGGCACTTTTGGCGATATTGGCGTTTTGTCGTTTAATGGAAATAAGATTATTACCACTTCGGGTGGAGGGGCTATCGTAACTAAAACTGCTGCTCAAAAAGAAAAAGCCATTTTTTACGCTACACAATCGAGAGACAACGCGCCACATTACCAACATAGTGAAATCGGGTATAACTACCGCATGAGTAATATTTGTGCTGGTATTGGTAGAGGTCAAATGGAAGTCTTAGACGAACATGTTGCCTTACGCAGAGCTATGCATGATTTTTATGTAAAGATATTTGCATCGATTGAAGGTGTGGACGTGTTTTCTACGCCAAACGACGATTATTTTGCCAATTATTGGTTGAGTGCCATTACCATAGACGAAAACAAAACCAACGGCATAACATCTGAAACCTTACGCTTAGCGCTTGAAGCTGAAAACATCGAGTCTCGCCCGTTATGGAAACCTATGCATTTACAACCCATTTTTGAAAAGTACCCTTATTACGGCAGCAATGTAGCCCAAAATTTATTTGAAAACGGATTGTGTTTACCTTCCGGCTCCAACCTTTCCGATATAGACCGCGAAAGAATTGAAAAAGCAATTAAAGTGGTGTTTAGTAGTTAATGAGCGAATTAGATAATTAGTTAATTAGATAATTAAGCATACAGCTTTCAGCTGTTAGCTTTTCGTAAATCCCAAATCGTAAATCGTAAATCCCAAATCCCAAATCCCAAATCGTAAATCGTAAATCCCACATCCCAAATCCCAAATCCCAAATCGTATATCGTAAATCGTATATCGTAAATCCAAAATCCGCTCTTTGCGGATTTTTTTATTTTTCTTCCAAAACACGCATTATGCAATTCTCATAGCACTCTTGGCGTAAAACTTTGCGAACTTTGCGGTTAAAGCACAAGCAGTCAGCAATCAGCTGTTAGCCTTTCGTAAATCCCAAATCGTAAATCCCAAATCGTATATCGTAAATCCAAAATCCGCTTTTCGCGGATTTTTTTATGCCCATATTCAGCGTATATAGTCAGATGATTTAAGTTCAGAATGTTAAATCTTTGTTAAATATTAAATAGCTAAAACACTGTAAATCAGTTGCATAACAAAAAAAGCACCTGTTTTTTAGTCAAAAACGACTACATTTCAAAAAACAAAATGAAAGCTTTATTGTTTTTAAAATATAAAAAAGGATTATAAACCAAACGGTGCACCGGTTAAATCATTTAGTTTATAACCATTAATGTTAAATTTTTAAAAGAAATTAAAAAATGATTAAATTTAAAATTGTGCCTAAAAAAAATCCTCAGGACTTGGCAGCCCCTGAAAAGTTCTACGCAACTGCCATCGCGGATGGTGAAGTAGATTTTGAGTTTTTAGCTGAGCAAATTGCTTACGAAACCACTTTAACTGAAAGCGACTGTATAGCCGTTTTATTCTCCTTAGAGCGTAATATTTTACGTCAGTTAGAACAAGGTAAAATTGTAAGAGTTGGCCGCTTAGGAAGTTTTAACGTAACCCTAAAATCAGCAGGGAAAGACACTTTAGAAGAAGTCACCGCTACTGACATTGTAAAAGGCAGGGTTCGCTTTAGACCTGGTAAAAAACTCAGTAAAATGTCTAACGAGTTACGCTATAGAAAAACAATCTAATAGGGTAAGTAGTTTTAAAACCGAGGAGAACTCCTCGGTTTTTTTGTGCTTTATGGTAAAAAACCTCAAAGAATTTTCTAATAACCTCAAACCTTTTGATTCATTCTTCAAAGGATTTGAGGTTTTTCTTTGGGGTTTTATTATAATCCTTTGAGGCATTCTGTAATTCAATTTTAACTTGTAAAAAGCAGTTAGCCTTTCGTAAATCCCAAATCGTAAATCCCAAATTCCTACTTCATCAATCTAAAAATCCAAAGATCTAACAGTCTAACAATCTAAATCAAATTTTCCAAATCAAATTCACCCCACCACGATACGGCAACCATTCCCCACTTTTATTAAATTTGTCGGCATCTTCATATCTTACACCAGTAGTGATATCATATCCTTTATAAAAACTCTGAATGGTACCCCCGCCAATAAAAGCTTCTAAAGCAAACTTCTCAGTTACTGCATACACATACCCAATACTAATTCCGGCCATATAATTATACCCTTTTTGGTAATAATTAGTATTTGCATAATTGTATTTTTGTAAATGAAATGTACTTCCTCCAATATGTCCGCCTACATAAAATCCTGTTTGCTCGGGTTTTGAATAATAACGAATTTCAGGCGTAATAATTAAAAACTTCAAAGGCATGTTATGATAGCGATTAAAAGTAGAACCAATAGCATCTATATGAAAGCTAAAATGGTTACCCAATCCTTTTTCATAACCCACGGAGGGAAAACCTAGTAGTGTACTAGCGGCATTTACATGAACCCTTTGTTGCCCAACAACACTTCCAAAAAATAACACCAACCAAACAACTAAAAAACGATTCATAATTTTAATTTTTGGCAAATATAAGTTTTTATTTTAGCAACAAGAACTGAAACAAACCAACAACAATTTTTTTTAATAAAAAAAAAGAATAACTTTGTTTAAAGAAATTTCCGAAAAAAATGCAAAATAAAATAAGAACCCACCTTAATTTAAAGAAATTAAGTTTTTTACCTAATTGGTCAATTTTAATTATAGATTTAATAATTACCTCCTTTGTAGCTTCCATAAATTCGATTCTTTTTAAAATGACAGGAGTCGAATTTCATAATGTACTCCCAACAGGTTCAAGAATAGCACTACTTGTAGGCGTGTTGTTTTTCTATTTTATTGTTTTTAAAACCTACTCAGGTATCATTCGATATTCGACGTTACAGGATGCTGTTCGAATTTTTAAAGCGGTTATAGCCGCATATATAACCATTGCCGCTTTTGATACGATATACTTTTTAGCATACAACACACACGTTTTTGTGTTACTAACCGTTTTATTCTCAACACTAATTATATGTTTTACTTTAGTTTCTTTTAGAATTTTTATTAAAACATTGTTTAAATACTTTTCGGGTGATGAAGATCAAAAAAAAGCAAAAAAAATTGTAATTATTGGGGTAAACAGCACTACAATTGCATTAGGCGAAGCGCTATTAAATGATAGGGCTTATAAATTACAGTTCTTTATAGATAAAAACAAACGCCTAAATAATAAAAATTTATTAGGAATTCCGGTCATTGCAATATCAAATTCCATTATTTCCATACTTCGATACAATAAAATCAATCACGTAGTATTAATTAAGAATTATTTGCCAGAAAAAGAAGAATTAGAATTATTAAATGATTGTTTACAATATAAAATTAATGTGTATACTGCAAAGTTGGTATCCGACTTAGATACCGACTTAAGTTCTGCCAAATCATTAAAAAAATACACCATTGACGAATTGATGTTTAGAGACACCATAAGTATTGACAATCCAAGTGTAATTAAAAACTTCAAAGAAAGAACAGTTTTAGTAACGGGCGCCGCAGGATCTATTGGGAGCGAAATTGTCAATCAAATTGCAAAATTCAATCCATACCGAATTGTAATACTAGACCAAGCAGAAACACCTTTAAACACGATTCAACTTAAAATGTCAGCCGCATTTCCACAAATTACTTGCGAATATGAATTAGTGGATGTAACCAATACAAAAGAAATTCAATCGGTTTTTGAAAAATACAAACCAGAAATTGTTTTTCATGCAGCAGCATACAAACACGTACCTGTTTTAGAAAACAACTTTATGCAAGCCATAAAAGTTAATGTTTTTGGCACTAAAAATGTGTTAGATGCAGCACTAAAATTTGACACTAATCGGTTTGTATTTGTATCAACAGATAAAGCGGTAAACCCTACAAATATTATGGGAGCCTCTAAGCGATTGGCTGAAATTATAGTCCAGTCCATCTTCTACCAACAAAAAAGTATCGAAAAACTTCAAATTATTATTACCCGTTTTGGAAATGTACTTGGTTCAAATGGATCTGTGGTAACCCTTTTTGAAGAACAAATTAAAAACGGCGGACCAATAACCGTAACGCATCCAGAAATCAATAGATTCTTTATGACTATTCCTGAGGCATCTAAGCTAGTGTTAGAAGCTGGAACCATGGGCACAGGGGGAGAGATTTTTGTTTTTGATATGGGAAAACCAATACTAATTAGAGAATTAGCAGAAAAAATGATTCGTTTAAGCGGGAAAGAACCCCATGAGGACATTGATATTATTTATACTGGATTGCGACCAGGGGAAAAACTATACGAAGAACTTTTGTCAGATTCCTCAAAAACATTGCCAACGTATCATTCAAAAATTCTAATTGCACAAGATCCTGTACCTTCTTTTGAAAACGTAAGTGAGTTTCTAGTCAAATTAAAAGACAATTCATTTGAAACAAAAGAAGCACTGATTGATGTAATCAAAGAATTGGTCCCTGAATTTATTCAAACACCACAAGAATAAAAAAAGGCAAATACCACTATGACAATTCTATTAATCGGTATAGGTTTTTTATTTTTAGTGTTAGGTATCACCGCAATTGATACACAATCAAATAGTTTTTTCACACAAGAGCGAATTGGGCAACACGGAAAATCATTTCTGATATATAAGTTACGAACCCTTCATACAAAAACAAATAAAACCTCTTTGTGGGGACAAATGTTACGAAAAACCAAGTTAGACGAACTTCCGCAACTTCTTAATATTTTAAAAGGGCAAATGACTTTTGTAGGCCCCCGCCCAGATGTTCCTGGCTACGCAGATAAATTAGCTGGAGCAGATCAAATTATCCTACAACTAAAACCAGGCCTCACCGGTTTAGCGTCTTTAAAATACCGCAACGAAGAACAAATCCTAGCCCAACAAACCCACCCACAACACTACAACGATGAGGTCATCTGGCCAGACAAAGTCCGCATCAATAAATGGTACGCCCAAAACCGAACTTTTGTAATGGACTTACAAATTCTTTTTTACACCCTGTTTCCCGCTTCCTTCGATGTAGATGGGTTTATTGGGCATAAGGCATAGGGTAAAAGTAATTAGTACTAATAACTAAATTCCCTCATTCCCTCATTCCCCTAAACAAAACCAAAAAAACGGTTTTCGTCGAAAAAACGAACACATTATCGACAAAAGCATAGAAATTTTGTAACATTTTGTATTATTGATTATGATAAATTATGCCACATTATTTAACAATTTAATAATATATTCATCAATTTCTTATCCATTTTTTACAATAATTTTGAAAATCGAATTACAACAAATCAGATTTTAATTTTTAATTTATTTTGCCCTGTCATACAAAGGGGCTTTAACATATAAAAAACGAACAACATGAAAAACAAATTACTGTTGAATTACTTAAAAGCGGCAACCTCCCGCAACCCTAGAAAAAACACGACCCGTTTTAATGGCTTATTAGCGCTGTTTGTAATGGTGATGGGAATGGGGGTAAGTTGGGGGCAGACGACTATTGCATCTGACGGGTTGAATAATTCGACATCGTTATTTACTTTGTCTGGAGGATTATATTATACAGGGACTACATCCTCAAGTGCAGATGCACCAACATCTTCTGCATATGCTGTTGAAGGTACACACTCTAGAGGTATTGCAAGTGGTACAGCTACATTAACATCTAGTAATATAAACACAACTGGATATTCATCCGTTCAGATGGCTTTTCGTTTGGCTTCTTATTCGGTTGGATCTACGGGTAATGGTGCAGATGTTGGAGATATTGTTACTGTTGAGGTTAGTCCCGATGGAGGCACTAATTATTACAGCACCGTTCGAGTGATTGGGAATACCAATGCACGATGGTCATGGAGCAGTGGAACAGGTAATGCGTTGACTGCCTATGACGGAAACGCGTCTTCCGTAGATTTTACTTCAGGTCCTGGGTCAGTAACAACGACCGGCTATAGTACAGTTACCATAACTTCCTTGCCCGTAACGAGCAACTTGAGAATTCGAGTTTCTTTATTAAATGATAATGGAAATGAAAGGTGGTTATTAGACGATTTTAAAATTACCGGAACTGCTGCTGCTATACCATCAATAGCAATTTCAAACGGCTCAATTGCTGCGGGTTCGCCAAATAATGGACAAACTAACGTGGTTTTACAATGCTATAATATGGCTGTTACAACTGCCAATGCAAATTTAACAGGATTAACAGTAACTACTGAAGGTACTTATGCTGCTGCTGATATAACAAATTTAAAATGTTGGTACCAATCTTCGTCTACATTCAATTCTGGAACTGCTACTTTATTAAGTACAAAGACAACTAGTTTAAGCTCGGGCTCGCAAGTTTTTCCTTCATTTACTTCACAAGCCATTACATCGGGAAATACTGGTTACATATTTGTAACAGCTGATATAGCCTCGGGAGCAACGAATGGAAATACTATAAATATAGCTACAACTGCTTTTTCAAATATTTCATTTGCGTCTGGCACAAAAACAGGAACAGACCCAGTTGCTGCAGCAGGTACTCAAACTATTACAGTTGCAGCCGCTGATATTGCATTAAGTTCTCCATCCGCCGCTTCTGCAAATATTACAGTCGGAACGACAAATAATGTTATTTACAGATTTGATTTAGCAATAACTACAGCTACAGCAACACTAAATGGAGTTACTATAAATACCGCTTCGGGAAATAACGTATCCGGTGACTTAACTAATTTAAAATGCTGGTATCAAACTGCTTCCACCTTCAATGCCGGAACAGCAACTTTATTAAGTACTAAAAGTTCAAGTTTATCTGCAGGTTCACAAGTTTTTCCTTCATTTAGCTCTCAAAGCTTAACTACTGGTTCTACATATTATATATTTATAACCGCAGATGTTCCTTTAACCGCAACTCCTAGTAATACAATTATTGTAAGTGCTATTGCTACATCTGACTTAACTTTTGCTACGGGTAACAAAACAGGTACTGCAAATGCAAGTGGTACTAAAACACTTATTGATTGTACACCTGCCGATGTAACAAGTGCAGCTGCTTCAAGCGCAAGTGTTAGCTCAGTTTTAACTTGGGTTAATCCTGCTTGTTATGATGAAATATTAATAGTTGCTGCTTTAGCAAGCAACAGTGGCACACCTTCTGGAAACGGTTCAGCTTTTACAAGTAATTTGGCTTATGGAAGTGGTACTGCGTTAGGTAATGGTTTTGTGGTTTATAAAGGCTCAACCAGTAGCCAAACAGTTACTGGATTAACAAATGGAACTCAATATTTTTATAAATTTTTTACAAGAAGAGGTACTACTTGGACAAGTGGAACTGAAGTAGATGCTACTCCAAATGTAGCAGGTTACTATTGGAATGGAGCATCTATTGCTGCTAATCCTGCAGCAGGTGGAACAGGAACTTGGGGTACAGCCAATTCATGGAGACAACCTTCATCATCTGGCGCTCAAGCTACTTGGGCTAATTCTAACAATGCTGTTTTTGCAGGAACCGCTGGTTCTGTAACCATAGATGCAGATAGATCAGCTACTGCTTATTATTTTAATACAACAGGTTATGAACTAATAAATACTACCACTAAAACCCTAACAGGCCCAATAGTTTTAGCAAACAATGTAGGCTTAACATTTTCACCAAATGTAAATATTGCCATCCCTGCAGGGGGAACAGTAAATATTGGAAGTGTTTCTGGTTCAGGTACTGCTAACATAACTATTAATTCTGCACAAGGTTCTGCTACTAACGTTGCACAACGTATCAATCTAGCTACAGCAAGTAGTTCTATTTCAGTTCCTATCAATATCGTTTCAGCTGGTGGTTCTGGTAATGGTACAGTAGCAGCAATTGTTGCAACTGCAACTGGAACAAGTTTGTCAAGCACAGCATCAATTACAAATAATACTGCGGTTAAAACGGTAATCGGTGCATCATCTGGTTTTGATATAACAGCAAATGGAGTTATAAGTGGTTCGGCTGATTTAATGTTTGCGGCTGGCGCATCTGGTGGCGCTGGTACAGTTACATTAAATGCTGCAAATACTTATACAGGTGCAACAATATTTAATGCAGCAAATAGTGGCGTTATTAAATTAGGTGTAAATGACGCTTTGCCAACTGGAACAAATGTTACATTTGGTTATGCTTCGGGTAATGGTGGATCTCTTGATTTAAATGGAAAAAATCAAACTCTTGCTTCAATCATAAATGGTGGTTTTGGAAGCTCTGCTAATAAAATATTTAACAATGGTGCTACAGATGCTACTTTAACAATAAATGGTTCAACTTCACCAACTGCATTTGTATTTGGTATTCAAGATGGAACAACTAACAAAATTTTATTAGTAAAAGCAGGTTCTGGTACTTTAATTTTAGCTGGCACAACAACTACTGGAGGTAACACTTATACTGGTTTAACAACTGTTAGTGGCGGTACTTTACGATTAAATAAATCAGGAGGTACAACTATTCCAATTACAAATAATGTTACTGTTGATGGTGGAACTTTGCAAGTAAGTACAAATCAAACTTTAAATAATTTAAATTTAACAAGCGGCACCGTTATTATCGATGCAGGAGTTACTTTAACAATCAACGGTACAATTACAAGAACTTCGGGTGTAATTCAAGGCACAGCTACTTCAAATTTAGTTATTACAGGGGCAAGTGGCACAATTGCTTTTGACCAAACCACTCCTGGAACTACAAACGTACTTAAAAATTTAACCATAAGTGGAAGCGGTACTACCACTTTAGGTAACGCTTTAAATATAACTGCAGGAAGTTCTTCAGGGGTAGTCACAGTAGGAACAGGCGCAACATTAACTACAGGAGGTTTCTTAACATTCAAATCAGATGCTAATGGAACAGCAAGTTTTGGAAATTCTGCAGGAACAATATCCGGCAACGTCACTGTCGAGCGCTACATCCCTTTAGGCAAACGCGCCTTTAGATTATTAAGTCCTGCGGTAACCACTGCCAATTTTATCTCGGGGAACTGGCAACAACAAACACATATTACGGGAGGGCTGGGTACAACTGGCTTAGGCTTTGATGTAACAGCTACCAATAATCCGTCTATGTATACCTACAACAATCAAGTGGCATCCGGTACAGGTTGGGCAGCAATTGCCAACACCAATGATACTAATTTAACAGCAGGGGTAGGATATAGAGTTTTAATAAGAGGAAACACAAATGTCGATTTAGCGTTACCTTCAGCAACAAATATGAATACAGCCATAACGTTAAGCGCTACAGGTATTTTAACAACAGGTCCGGTAACTATAAACGATACCTCATCACCTGTAGCTACAAATAATCAACTAAATGCTACTACTGCGGGGTATAGTTTAGTAGGTAACCCCTACCAAAGCGCTGTGGATTGGAATGCAGTAACAAAATCTGGCATCGCCGCCTCGTATTATGCATGGGATCCTAATATGGGAACATCTGTACAAAGAGGGCAATATGTAGTATATAATGGTACGACTAATAATAATGTAGATTCACAAGTTGGCCAATACATTCAACCGGGTCAAGCCTTTTTTGTAAAGAATACCACGCTAGGAACAGCAGGGACATTAACCTTCCAAGAAGCCCACAAAGCGACAACTAGTGCCAATGTATTTAGAACTGCTAATGAAACAGAGAGTGCCAACTTTGCTTCATTAAGTGTGCAATTATATGATCCTAATGAATTGGCAATTGGCGGGTATCCTATAGATGCTACAAAAGCGGTTTTTAGTTCAGAGTACACAAACGAACTAGGATTGGGTGATGCTACAAAATTAGAGGCAGCAAGTGAAAACATCGCTTGGTTTAGAAACAATACCAAACTAGCCATTGATGCTGCGGCGCCAGTAACTATTACAGATGAGTTAGTGATGAAAACCTTACGTTTAGGAGCCAATAAAGATTATACGTTTAAAATTCAAACCACTAATTTTGATTCAGCTTTAACCCCTTATTTAGTAGATACTTTCTTAAACACACAAACAGAGATTACTACATCACAAGCATATTTAGCCTCATTTGCAACAACAACCAATGTGGCATCATACAGTGAAAACCGTTTTAAAGTAGTGTTTACAAACTCCATACTTAGTACAGATACATTTGCTACTCAAGTAGGCCTGTATCCAAATCCTTCAAAAGGAAATGGTTTCTATTTACAATTGCCTTCAACCGCACAAACAACAGTAAAATTATACAATACGTTAGGCCAAGAAATTGCTATAACCAATAACGAGGGTCATTACCAAGCCAATCAGAGTTTAGCATCAGGTGTATATCATATCCTGGTTACACAAGAGGAAAAAACAAGTAAATTAAAATGGATTGTTGAATAATAACAGTAAATAAGATGAAAAATAGAAAAATAATATACAGTTTAGCATTTGTTTTAGTTTGTGGATTATTGCAAGCACAAGAAACCTTTCCAGATGACACGCAAGACGTACCGGTAGCACCAATAAATGATTACTTACCTGCGTTATTTTTAATAGCCATAGCATTGGCCTATTGGGCACTAAAACCAAAACCAAAAACATAAACCAAAAGCCGCCTCTAACGAGGCGTTTTTTTTGGCAAAAGGTTTTTGGCACAGGGTAAAGGGAGCGCAAATTCGCACTAATTAACTCACTCGCTAATTCCCTCATTATCTCATTCCCTCATTATCTAATTGCCCCATTGTCATGCTGAGCTTGCGAAACATCTCCTGCGCAGTAGGCAAACTTTTTATCTTTTCCCTTTATTTGAATTTTTTATCAACACGAAAACGTTTTCGTACTTCAAAATTATGAATTGTATTTTTTTTTTGCAATTTTATTATTAAATTTGTTTTTTTAAAGTTATTATTAGTAATATTTAGTAATTTTCATCCCAATTTTTTGTTTAAAAGTTTCTAGATTTCAGTTACAAAAATGAAATTTGTTTCATAAAGTTTATATAGATTAAAAATTTTCACCTCAAAAATTAGTTTATGAAAAAAATTTATCGAATTAATATCCCGAGTTTTCGGAAGGTTTACTTTCTCCTTTCTTTGATATTATTTTATTCAAATTTCGCTTTTTCTAACGGAGGAATCGGATATAAAGGAGTTCAGATTAATTTAAATGGTAACAATAGCTGGTACAATATTCACGGTGTTCCTTGGGCATATCAGGGCTGTGGGAATTATTCTTTTTACAATAACGGAAATGCAAATTGGAACGGAACGAACTTAGGTACCTTTTCAAATACAGCCACCTTACAAATTACAGGTTATGCGGTAGTTGGATGGACTGATAATTCAGATTATGTTGCTGGGAAACTTGAATATAAAGTTTGGAAACAGGGTGATGCAGAACCTTCTTCATGGGCAATAATCAACGTTGGAAATTATCAATCTCCTACTAGTGGTGCAACTCAGGTAGTTTGTACAAGCGGAAATGACAGGATAGTTGGTTACGAAAACGGATCAACCGACATTCAGCCAGGAGTACCAGGTACTTACAACTTCAAAGTTAGAGGCTTCGGGAGAATGCAATACACTGGTGGTGGTGGCGGTTCGTTTAATCCAAACGACGGCACAGAACTTACTGCGACTTTTACTGTAGCAACACCAGCTTGGAACGGAAGCGCCTGGTCAAACGGCACAGGTCCTACATCTTCTATAAACGCCATCATCGACGGTGATTTAACTACAAGCACGGATTTAGCATGTAAAGATCTTACCATTAATGCCAATAGAACCTTAACCATAGCGGCAGGTAACAAATTAACGGTTTCAGGTAATTTAATTAATAACGGTACCATTCTTTTTAAAAGTAACGCTACAGCAACCGCCATGTTTGATGTTTTTAATGGCACACAATCGGGTTCAGGCGTGGTTACAACAGAACGCTACATTCCTGCTAAAAGGGCATTTCGTTTCTTAAGCCCTTCAGTAACTACTTCAACTTCAATAAAACTAAATTGGCAAGAAAATGCGGGTACAACTGCAGGTTTAGGAACCCATATTACAGGAGTTGATGGCGCAACAAATGGATTTGATACCACAGCAACAAACAACCCATCTTTATATACTTTCAACAATACCTCAGGAGCTTGGGAGGCCGTGACGAGTACACTTACCAATTTTACCGCTGGAACTCCATATCGTTTAATGGTTAGAGGAGATCGTTTGATAAATTTATCAACGAACACGCCAACAGCTACAGAAACTGTTCTAAGAGCAACAGGTACATTAAAAACTGGAAACTTTTCACCAACGTTAAATCAAGCAGCCAGTGGCTATAGTTTTGTAGGAAATCCTTACCAAGCACCAGTAAATATAAAAACAGTTTTAGACGCGGCAACTAATATGAATACCGGAGTGGTTTACTATTGGGACCCTACATTAAACGCAAGAGGCGGTTATGTAACGCGTGATTTAACAAATAATAATAATAATGTAACGTCTAATTTCAACCAATACCTACAACCAGGACAAGCGGTTTTTGTAAAAAAAGCAAACACAGCATCAGCAGCGAGTGTAACCATTACTGAGAGTCATAAATCGGTTGCTAATGGTGTAGCAGGAGTATTCAGAACGACTACACCAAACGATTACGGATTGTTGCGTGTAAATCTACAAGCCAATACCAACAACCAATGGGACACCATAGAAGGCACACTTGCGGTATTTAACAATATGTACAGTTGGAATACAACTGAAGAAGATGCAGCAAAGTTTGCAAATTTGGATGAAGAAGTAAGTTTGATGCAAGACAACACCTCTCTGGCAATTGCCATGCAAACCAATCCGTCTAGTACTAATGAATTGCCCATTCGATTAAAAAACACGCGACATACTGCCTACCAATGGAAGTTTGAATTGTCTGATTATAACGGGTTAACTCCTTATTTGGTAGACACACAAAACAGCACCTACACACCAATAGAAAACAATACTGTTGTGCCTTTTACGGTAAACGGCCAAGAGTTGAATCGTTTCAAAATTGTATTCCAAAACAGTGCGCTATCAATAGATGATTTTGCAAACAACATCAAATTATATCCTAATCCAGCTAAAGCAGGGGCTAGTTTCTATATTGATGGTATGGCAGAAGCAACAGTTTCAGTATACAATGTTTTAGGACAAAACATACCGGTACAGCTAAAATCACAAGGTAATGCAATACAGGTAACGCCAACACAAACGCTGTCGCAAGGCATTTATTTGGTTACGGTAAGCACCGAAGGCAAAACCCAACACGTAAAATGGATTGTAGAATAGTAAAACTGTAAAACATGAAAAAAAGCAATCACTCCGCAATTAGATATCAATTTTTATTGGTTATATTATTTTTAGTACAATTTGCTCAAGCACAACCTGCTTTTGACGATGGGGATGACGTTAATGATGCTGTACCCGCACCTATTGACGACTGGATCCTACCGATGGCGATAATAGGCATAGTTGTTATGTACTACTTTATAAAAAAGAAAAGACAATCTTTAGTATAATAAAAAAGCACCCAAAAGGGTGCTTTTTTATTTAAAACAAATCAAGTATGTATACAAATTCAACGTTTCAAGTATTTATGAAGAGGATTGAGGTAATGGGACAATGAGGCAATTTGAATGTTGGATAACTCGTGAACCGTGACTCGACCCGAGGCGTTTTTTTTGGTAAAGGGAGCACAAATCACCTAATTATCTCATTCGCTAATTCGCTCATTATCTAATTACTTTCAATAAAAATACTACTCAAAAAACATAAGATATAAGTACAAATTTTTTATATTCGCAATCAATAAGTAAAACAATTATGAAAGCAGTAAGCAAATTACAAGTCTTCTTTTTTTTAGTGATGTCTTCTTCACTTTTTGCACAATTTAATGTCAACAATTTATCTCTTGAGGCAGGGTATGGTTATACAGGCGCTATAGGTCCTTACCAAAAATTATATAAATCTAATTTCTCTGGATTTAATCATTACAATGTAGGAATTAGATATATGTTCAATGAAAAATTTGGCGCAAAAGTGGCTTACAAATTGGATCATTTTGTAAATGACCCAGGAGGAAAAGTTGGAATTACGTATAGTGCAGTTGCGCTTTCTGGAATTTATAATGTGGGGAAACAATTGGGTTTAACTTATCTAACAAGAGATAAAGTAGGAATAAATGCCCACTTAGATGCTGGTATTGCATTTGGATATATGATTGGTCAAAATAAACACGAAAAAATTGGCGTGGTTGGAATTGGACTTACACCAATGTATAACATCTCAAATAATTTTGCCTTAACCGCTGATTTTACCCAAAATTTCACCATGAAGCAACATTACGGATTTGACGGAATCTTACTAAATAAAGATTACACACCTCAATCTGGAGGTTATTATAATTTTTCAATTGGTTTAATTTATTATTTAGGCGAAAACAAATATCATTCAGATTGGTATTAAAATCATAATATCTAAAAACAACACAAGCAACTTTTTATTTCTTAATCAAGAATAGAAGTTGCTTTTTTTTAACTGAAAACACTACTATTTCTTAATTTTTTCTAAAAAAATACCTAAAATCACATAATTTAACGGACAATTAACAACTTTTATTATTTTTATATAGCAACTTGCGATGTTAAAGTATTTTTTAAAAATTCATAGCAAATATTCTAAATTAAAATGCAAGAAAATAATACAGGAATAGACATTAGCGCGCTTAATGAAAAAATTGAAAAAGAAAGCGCTTTTATTGATTTACTTACTTCAGAATTAGGCAAAGTAATCGTTGGGCAAAAATCCATGATAGAACGCTTATTAATCGGTTTGTTAGGCCAAGGTCATGTTTTACTAGAAGGAATGCCGGGTTTGGCAAAAACTTTGGTGATTAATACATTAGCTAAAGCCGTTCATGGCAGTTTTAATCGTATTCAATTTACACCAGATTTGCTTCCTGCAGACGTGGTAGGAACTATGGTGTATAATTTCAAAGAAAATGAATTCTCTGTAAAAAAAGGACCCATATTTGCCAACTTTGTTCTCGCAGATGAAATTAACAGAGCGCCTGCTAAAGTCCAATCTGCTTTGCTTGAAGCCATGCAAGAAAAACAAGTTACCATTGGTGAAACTACATATAAATTAGACTCACCTTTTTTAGTTTTGGCGACTCAAAACCCAGTAGAACAAGAAGGAACTTACCCGCTACCAGAAGCACAAGTGGACCGTTTCATGCTAAAAACCATTGTCGATTACCCGAAAATGGAAGAAGAACAACTTATTATTCGTAATAGTTTATTAGAAAATACTGCAACCATAAATCCCGTGGTAAGTGTGGCGCAAATCATCAAAGCACAACAAACTGTTAAAGAAGTGTACATGGATGAGAAAATTGAAAAATATATTTTAGATATTGTTTTCGCCACGCGTTATCCAGAAAAATACAAACTTGAAAACTTAAAACCGCTAATTAGTTTTGGTGCTTCACCACGTGGAAGTATCAACTTGGCTTTAGCGGCAAAATGTTATGCTTTTATCAAACGCAGAGGTTATGTAATTCCTGAAGATGTCCGTGCCGTGGTACACGATGTATTACGTCACCGAATTGGAATTACTTATGAAGCCGAAGCCGAAGACATTACTTCAGAAGACATTATCAATAAAGTTTTAAATCAGGTACAAGTACCTTAATGAGTGCATAGGAAAGTAATTAGTAAAGCGTTTTTACGAAATACTAAACACGAAAATGGAGACGAAAGAGCTACTTAAAAAAGTCAAAAAAATTGAAATTAAAACCCGAAGATTGAGCAATCATATTTTCTCGGGACACTATCATACGTCTTTTAAAGGACGAGGAATGACTTTTTCTGAAGTGCGACAATACCAATATGGAGACGATTTTAGAGCCATAGATTGGAATGTTTCCGCAAGAAATAACGATGCCTTTGTCAAAATATTTGAAGAAGAACGGGAATTAACCATGATGTTAGTAATCGATTGTTCATCTTCGCAAAATTTCGGAACTTCCTCTCAAAATAAAAAAGAAATGGTAACCGAAATTGCTGCAACGTTAGCTTTTTCAGCCACTCAAAACAACGATAAAATTGGGTTAATTTTATTTACAAGTGAAATTGAATTGTATATTCCGCCCAAAAAAGGAAAATCACATGTATTGAGAATTATCCGTGAATTGGTAGAATGGCAACCGAAAAACAAAACCACAAGCGTGGCATTTGCGTTAGATTTTTTATCAAGCGTACTAAAAAAGAGAGCCATTGTGTTTTTAATTTCCGATTTTATGACTTCAGATTTTCAAAAACCTTTACAAATTGCAGCAAAAAAACACGATATAACGGGTATTAGAATTTTTGATTCGCGTGAAAAAATACTTCCAAATGTTGGGATTATTCAAATGCAAGATGCAGAAACAGAACAACTAATTTGGTTGGACACACAAACAGCAACTACTCGTTTGGCGTATGAGAAAAACTACACAAACAAGGTTGAAATTTGCCAATCTATTTTCCGTAAATGCGCCGCAGGATTAGTAGAAACGGAAACAAACGAAAGTTATGTGACGAAATTAGTAACCTATTTTAAAAGTAGAGCCTAATGAAGTTACGCCTTTTATTTTTGAGTATTTTATCTGTTTTCGTGGGGTTTTCCCAAACGGTTGGAACGGCAGTTTCTAAAAAGGAAATCAAAATTGGCGAACAAATTCAGCTTACTTTAAAAACAAAAGTAAACCAGGAAGCAGTTGTGTTTTTTCCTGATTTAGATTCGATTGGTAAACTTGAAGTGGTGCAATCTTTTCCACCACAAAAGAACATAAAAGGCAACCAAACGGAGTGGATAAAAAAATACAACCTGACTCAGTTTGATGCGGGAACTTATAAAATTCCTGCATTAGAAGTGCTTGTAAATACCAAAAAAATATTTTCTGAAAGCACTGAAGTTGTTGTAACGGATGTAGCTGTGGACACTACAAAACAAAAAATGCACGACATCAAAGATGACGAAATTATTACTTTAAATCCAGAAGCAAACCTACAAGACCTTTCAGACAAGCAATTATTTTTAGGACTACTTTTTGCTATTTTTCTGGCGGGTTTACTTTATTTAATTTTACGATTAAAACAGCGTAATAAATCAAAATCAACAACATATATTTCTCCATACGACCGAGCATTTATTAGTTTTTCAGAATTAAACACCAACGCTAACGCTAAAGAATTTTATTCTAATTTAACCCAAATAATTAAATTTTATTTTGAAAAAACGTTAGAATTTTCTGCGTTAGAAAGTACAACCGAACAGTTTATTTTTAAACTAAAAAATGCAGTAAAAAATAAGAAATTTCAAATTTCTGACGCTACGATTACTCAAATAGAAACACTTTTTACCAAGGCGGATTTGGTGAAATTTGCAAAAATTTTAATTGATTTACCTGAACAAAATGCCGACAAAATTGCTTCGGAAAACCTGATTAATGTTTTTCATAAAACCTTACCCGTTTCTGCCGAAGAGCAACAAGTGGCGTTGGCCAAATTAGCCGCACAACAGCAACAAAATAAATACAAAAACATCAGACAAACCACTTTTGTTGTCACACTTTTAGCAACGAGTATTGCAGTAGTTTTCTTTTTTGGATGGGAAAATGTATCCAATTATTTTTCTGCAAAAATCAACGGGAAAGATGCCAATTACTATCTTAAAAAAGAATGGTTAGTATCAGAATATGGGTTGCCTATTTTGCAAATTGAAACACCAGAAATTTTAACTAGAGATTTGGTAACTTCTAAAGAACCGAACATTAAAAATATTGCCCAATTTTCATGGCAAAAACCAACAGATAAACTTGCCATATCGCTTCAAACCATCGCTTATAAAGATTCTGTAAAAGTAAATTTACAACAGCTTTTTAATGACGAATTAAGCCAATTGATGCAAGGACAGGCCAAGAAAATTAAAACTACTGCTAGAAAATTCAAAAATGTAAAAGCGCTTTCTGGAGATGTTTTAGAAGGCACTTTTGAAATAATTGAAGCTGCAGAAACCAAAAAAATGCAGTTTTTTACGGTTTTTATTTCAGATAATTTTGGTTTGCAAACAGTAAGAATCACTTATGAAGCAAAAGATAAACAAGCAAAAGATTTCATAGATCGTATTACAAATAGTCTAGAACAAATAAACCAAGAAGATGAATAGCGCCTTTATGCATCCTCATTTTTTATGGTTGTTATTGGTAATTCCAATAGCAGTGTTTTGGCAATATAAAACAATCAACCGTCAACAACCAGCCATAAAAATAAGCACAACAGAAGGATTATCCATCAAAAAATCTTGGATTATAAAATGTCGCCCATTTTTGTTTTTGTTAAAAATTATGGCATTAGGATTTGTAATTATTGCATTGGCACGACCAAGAAATACCCAAAAATCTAGCTTCACAGCCAGTAAAAAAGGGATTGATATCGTAATTGCCACCGACGTATCAGGAAGTATGCTAGCTACCGATTTTAAACCCAACCGATTGGAAGCTATAAAAAAAGTTGCCGAAACGTTTATTCAAAAACGAACAAACGACCGAATTGGTTTGGTAGTTTATGCAGGGGAAAGTTACACCAAAACGCCAGTAACTTCTGACAAAATAATGTTGCTAAACGCCCTTAGAGAAGTACAATATAACGGTTTGGTTTTACAAGACGGAACCGCCATTGGAATTGGCTTAGGAACCGCCATAAACCGAATTAAAAACAGCAAAGCAAAATCGAAAATCATCATTTTATTAACCGATGGGGTAAATAACGTAGGAAGTTTAGATCCCATTTCAGCAGCAGAAATTGCTAAAGACTTTGGTATAAAAGTCTATACGGTAGGTGTTGGAACAAACGGAATGGCAAATTTTCCAGTAGCAAAAGATAGTAATGGAAACATCGTTTTTCAACCTCAAAAAGTAGAAATTGACGAGAAAATTTTACAAGAAATAGCAGCAATAACCAAAGGAAAATATTTTAGAGCGACTGATAACACCAAATTACAAGCCATTTATGATGAAATTGACGGTTTAGAAAAATCTAAAATTATAGAAAATCAATTGCTGCTTTTTGATGAACAATTTCGTGTTTGGTTGCTAATAGGATTGTTTTTTCTAGTGCTAGAAATGATTTTAAGCCGAACGCTATTTAAAAGTTTTATCTAATGTTTGAATTTGAATCGCCATATTATTTTATTTTACTGTTGCTAATTCCAATTGGATTGGTAGCACAGAAAGCCTATGTAAAATGGCAAATGGAAAAACAAGCTGCATTTAGCGAGCCACAAGCCCTTGAAAAACTACTTGTAAATTCGTCAAAACAGACCTCGCGTATTAAATTTATGCTACAAATAATGGCTGTTTTTTTTATTGTTTTAGCCTTGGTGAATCCTAAATTGGGTTCAAAAGCAGAAACTGTTCCTGCAAAAGGAGTAGAAATAGTATTTGCCATAGATGTTTCAAAAAGCATGTTGTGCTCAGACATTCAGCCCAACCGACTGGAAAAAGCCAAGCAGATAATGACCCAAATTATCAATTCTGTTGGCAGCGACAGAATTGGGATTGTAGCATACGCCGGAAGTGCTTATCCTATTTTGCCTATGACAACGGATTATGAATTGGCAAAAATGTTTACACAAAGTATCAATACAGATATCATTTCTTCTCAAGGAACGGCTATTGAAAGCGCTATTGAAACCAGTGTAGCTTTCTTTGATAATCCAACTTCAGGCAAAGCCATTATTTTGCTTTCAGATGGTGAAGATCATGAAAATACTTCTTTTGATGTGTCGAAATTAACTAAAGAAAAAAATGTAAAAATTATTACAGTTGGTATTGGAACTTTAACCGGCGGCACAATTGAATTTTTTGATGAATTCGGTTTTCAACAAGTTAAAAAAGACAAAAACGGACAAGTTGTAACTACAAAATTAAACGAAGAAGTATTACAAAAAATTGCTTCCGAAACCAATGGAAATTATTGTAATGACACACAAATTTCAAAAGCGGTTGCTACAATAAAATCGGCATTGGTAACGGTAAAACAACAAGAATTTAAAGCCCAACAATTGGCGCAAAAGCAATCGCAATATCAATGGTTTTTAGGCATAGCGTTTTTGTTTTTACTATTAGAATTTTTTATGCCAAATACCAAATTTATAATCAAAAATTGGTTTCAAAATAGGCAAATTAACTTAGTTTTTATTTTATTTTTTGTATCAACAACTGCTTTTTCACAAGAGAAAAAGACAGCAAATTTTCAACTAAAGGAAAAACAATTCCGAACCATAAAAGCTAAAGAAAAATCCCAAGAACAACAAGCGGAATACAATTTAGGCAACACCATTTATAAAAATAAAAAGTATTGTGAAGCCATAACAAATTTTAAAAATGCCGCTTTAATTGCAAAAAATAACTTGCAAAAACACAAAGCTTTTCATAATTTAGGAAATGCATATATGCAAGATAAAAATTACAAATTAGCT
Organism: Chryseobacterium gleum; assembly: GCA_945897915.1. Classification (GTDB taxonomy): domain Bacteria; phylum Bacteroidota; class Bacteroidia; order Flavobacteriales; family Flavobacteriaceae; genus Flavobacterium. The sequence goes on from CAMDGB010000024.1 coordinate 29,825, forward strand.
GTTTCATCCTACAAAAACGCATTAAAAGCGAACTCTAAAGATGAAAAAACCAGATACAATTTAGCATTAGCCAAAAAACTATTAAAAAAATATCCGCCAAAACCAACCCCTAAAAAAAATAAAAAAGACAAAGAAAACAAACAGCAAAAAGACAAAAAAAATTCAAATAAAAAAGATAAAAAGAGACCCAAAAAACCAACCGCAAACAATCAGCGAATGGATAACGTGCTAAAAGCAATTAGCAATGCGGAAAAAAAAGTACAAGAAAAAGTAAACGCAAACAAAACAAAAACAAACACAATTAGCACAGAAAAAGATTGGTAAAATGAACAATAAGATAAAAACAATAGTAACCATATTGCTTTTCCCTTTACTTTCCATCTCACAGGTAAAATTAGAGGTAAAAGTTGAAAAAACGAACCTTAAAATTGGTGAAGTGATTCAGGTTAATTATATTTTTAACGAAGAAGGCACAAACTTTACACCACCTAATTTTAATGGCTTTAACAAGGGTGGTTCATACGTTTCCTCTAATGAAGAATACATTAATGGTGATTACTCCATACAACAAGTATATACTTATGTAATTCAAGCCGCTAAAGCCGGAAGATTAATTATTTCTCCCGCAACTATTAAATTTAATGGAAAAACGTATCCATCAAAATCAGTTGCTGTTTTTGTTTCAAATGAAAAAGCGGCCGATGCCATACAGAGAAATCAAAATTCAACAAACGTACCAAAACATGCAACAGTGAATAAATCCATTTCTGGAGCAAATAATTTATTGTTTATTGATGTAGAAGTTAGTAAATCCAACGTGTTTGTAAACGAACCAGTTGAGGTAAATTATCGAATTTACTTGGCTCCCAATTTAGAAATTGAGCTAAATAAAAATATGGTTACAAAATTCAATAATTTTTGGAGTCAAACCGAAGATGTGCAAGGCGGATGGGAACGCGCGGTAGTGAACAATAGAGTATACAAGTCGAAAATTTTTAAAAAAGCAATATTGTATCCACAAAAAATAGGGAAATTAGAAATATCGCCCATAACATTAGATTTAAATATTAGTTATCCAACCGGCGATGTAGACTTTTTTGGTGATCCAGAATATGATGTTGCCCGAAGAGAAATAGTTTCAAATTCTAAATTTCTTCAAGTTCTTGCTTTACCTGAAAAAGGGAAACCAGATAATTTTTCTGGCGCCGTTGGGGCCTTTGAGTTTAAAGCAAATGTTACTAAAAATGAATTAAAATCAGGAGAATCTTTACAGCTAGATTTAATTGTTTCAGGTAAGGGGAATTTAAAATTATTTCAAATTCCTAAACCTAATTTACCAAACAATTTTGAAATTTATGAACCAAAACACCAAGAATTTGTAAACGAGAACATCAATGGAATTTCAGGTAAAATTGTAGATAGTTATACTTTAATTCCTCAAGAAAAAGGCAATTTTAAAGTAAAACCACAATACTTTTCTTTTTTCGATATACAATCAAAAGCATATAAAACCATTTCATCTGAAGCTATTAATTTAGATGTTTTGCAAGGAGAAAATCAAGCGAATGTTACTTCGGGTTCTAAATCTAAAATAACTGAAAAATTTCATAAAACAGAGTCAACTTCAGGTTTTGAATTTACGTTTTTACATTTTATTGAAAGTGTAATTTTAGTGGGTTTGGCTTTATTATTTGTTACACTTAAAAGAAACAAGTCTACTGCTGCTGAAGTGGAAATAACAGAAATAAAACACGAAAAAAAGGAGTTTTCTGTAAACGATATTCAACAATTTATAACAAATAAAGAATTGTTTTATCAGGAAATGGAGCTTAAAATCAACGCCTATTTACAGTATAAATTTGGATTAGAAAAAGCTGATTTAAACAAAGAAAACATCATTCTGAAATTTCAGGCAAACAATATTTCTCAGGAAAACACAAACGATTTTATTGGGCTTTTACAAAACTGCGAAAAAGCAAGATACATGCCAACTTCTGACGGAAATATGCAAAAGGATTTTGAAAAATTAGAACAGTTGGTAAAAATTATTAACGGTTAAATGCAATACTAGTAATATAATATCGTTTAGTGTATATTTGTATTCCAACTTATTTTATGAAAAAAACACTTTTCTATTTATTTTTATGTTTTTCCCTTCTTTCTTTTTCACAACAGAAATTATGGAAAGGGTATTTTTCATATAATGAAATTACAGACATTTGTATTGCTGACCAGAAGGTATATTCTAGTACTAAAAATGCTGTTTTTAACAAAGACGTTTCGACAAATATTTTAACCACTTTTACGTCTATAAACGATGTAAAACCCGATGAAATTACCGCTATTTTTCAAACATCAAATAATTACACTTTAATTGGAAATAAAAACGGATTAATAATTCTTTTAAAACCAGACGGCACTACGCTAAATAAAGTAGATATCATTACGGATGTTCCAGTGCCAGCCAACAGTAAAAAAATTAACGATTTTTACGAATACGGTGGAAAAGTTTACGTGTCTACACAATATGGAATTACAGTAATAAAATTGTCTAATTTTGAAATTGAAAACAGTTTTTATATTGGAAATTCAGGGGAATTTACAGACGTTTTACAAACTACAATTTTTAACAATGAAATTTTTGCGGTAACCCGAACACAAGGCATAAAAAAAGCAAGTGTAAACAATCCTTTTTTATACGATTTTTCGCAATGGTTGGTTTTTAACTCCTTAAATTGGTCAAGCATTGTTACATTTAACAATCAATTAGTAGCGATGAACACTAACGGATTTACCTATAAATTTTCTGGTAATACAGCAGTTATGTTTTCCCAATTAGTATCAAATGGCTTAAAATTAAGAACGGATTCGATTTATTTAACCCAAACCAACCAGGGCCAAATTTTACTTTATAATCAAAGTTTTACTTTAGTAAACACCATCAACTCAATTCCTAATTTTCCAGATTCGTTTACTTGTGCCATTACCAAAAATAATGTGTTATGTATTGGTACCAAAAAAAGCGGCTTATTTGAAACTACCATTACAAATTCTGTTGCTTTTACAAATATTTCACCAAACGGTCCAATTGAAGATTTGGCCTTTAAAGTAACCAAAACCAAAAATGATTTATGGCTTACTCACGGAAGTTATGACAGAACCTACACACCAGATTATAAGTTGCAAGGGATTAGTATTTTTAATAACAATACCGGATGGGCTAAAATCTCAAATACCAGTGTAGCAGGTGCCTTAACGTTAGCAGCAATAGTAGAAAATCCGAGAAATACCAACGAAGTTTTTGTAGCTTCTGGACACAGTGGTTTGTTGAAATTTACAAATAAAACAAATTCATTTTTATTTAACGAAACAAATTTTTTAGAGTCGGTGCTTTTGCCACCACCAAACCAAAACTTTATTTCGGTGCGAGTTAACGGAATGAAATTCGACAAA
>CAMDGB010000025.1 GCA_945897915.1 Chryseobacterium gleum
AAGAAGTTAAAGAAAACCGAAATGAAGAAGTTTTTAAAATTATTGAAAACGGAGGAATTATTAGTAAAGGCGACTTGTATATTAAACTAACTACATTAATTAAGGTATCATAAAATGACTGTTTTAGAAACTATTCAATCTTTAAGAGCAGAATTAAATTTACACAATCATAATTATTATGTGTTGGATAATCCTACGATTTCTGATTTTGATTTTGATTTAAAATTAAAACAATTACAAGATTTAGAAGTAGCCAATCTTTCTTTTTTCGATGAAAATTCGCCCACCCAACGTGTCGGAGGTACCATTACTAAAAACTTCAATACGATAGCTCATGAATACAGAATGTATTCTCTAGATAATTCCTATTCTAAAGAAGATTTACTAGATTGGCAAACAAGATGTCAGAAAATTTTAGGTGATGTTGATTTAGCGTTTACTTGCGAATTAAAATATGATGGTGCTTCAATAAGTATCACTTATGAAAACGGAAAATTGGTTCGCGCAGTAACCCGTGGCGATGGTTTTAGAGGTGATGAGGTGACTAATAATATTAAAACAATAAAGTCTGTTCCGTTACAATTAAATGCTGGTTTTCCTGCTAAATTTGATATTCGAGGTGAAATTATTTTACCTTTCGCAGGGTTTGAAAAAATGAACCAAGAACTAATTGAAATTGGAGAAACTCCCTATTCAAATCCAAGAAATACTGCTTCTGGAAGTTTAAAACTACAAGATAGCACAGCGGTGGCCAAACGCCCATTAGAATGCTTATTGTACGGAATGATTGGTAATAATTTAGCAATTCAAACGCATTATGAAGGATTAGAGTTGTCTAGAAAATTAGGTTTTAAAGTGCCAAACCAAAGTAAATTAGCCAATAATATCGACGAAGTTTTTGAATTTATTGAATTTTGGGACAAAAACAGACACAATTTACCTTATGAAACGGATGGAGTTGTAGTAAAAATCAATAGCATCCAGTTTCAAGAAGAGTTAGGTTATACCGCAAAATCGCCACGTTGGGCTATGGCATACAAATTTAAAGCTGAGCAGGTGAGTACTACTTTGCAATCTATTTCTTATCAAGTTGGGAGAACGGGAGCAATTACTCCTGTGGCAAATTTAGATCCTGTTCAACTAGCCGGAACTGTCGTAAAACGAGCCTCTTTGCATAATGCAGATCAAATTGCTAAACTCGATATTCGTGTAAACGATGAAGTTTTTGTAGAAAAAGGCGGCGAAATTATTCCAAAAATTATTGGCGTAGCGAAAAGAGGCAATCAAGAGCAGCCAACAGTTTATATTACAAATTGTCCAGAATGCGAAACGAAATTAACAAGAAGTGAAGGGGAAGCCAATCATTATTGCCCAAATTTCTATGGCTGTCCACCACAAATTATTGGTAGAATTCAGCATTATATTACCAGAAAAGCCATGGATATTGATGGTTTAGGTGGCGAAACGGTGGCTTTATTATATCATGCAGGTTTGGTGAAAAATTATGCAGATTTATATGATTTGAAAAAAGAGCAAGTTGTGATTTTAGAAAGAATGGCCGATAAATCTGCAGAAAATTTAATCACTGGTATTGAAAATTCAAAAGCAATTACATTTGATCGAGTTTTATACGCTTTAGGCATAAGATATGTAGGGGAAACGGTTGCCAAAAAATTAGCAAAACATTATAAAAACATTGACAACTTGGCAAAAGCAGATTTACTAGATTTGGTAACTGTGGATGAAATTGGCGAACGAATTGCACAAAGTGTAATGGATTTTTTCCAGAATTCAGAAAATATAGACATTATTAATAAACTAAAAGCAGTAGGAATTCAATTTGAACTGAATGAAATTTCTACTTCTGTTTCCAATATTTTAGAAGGTAAAACATTTGTTGTTTCTGGTATTTTTGAAGTTTTTTCTCGAGATGATTTGAAAAAAGCCATCGAAGATTATGGTGGAAAAGTTGGAAGTTCAATTTCAGCAAAAACCAATTATGTTATCGCCGGAGCTAACATGGGACCTGCTAAATTAGAAAAAGCCAACCAACTAAAAATTGAAATTATTGACGAATACCAATTTCAAAAAATGATAAATGGTTAAGAATTAAATTATCACAATATTTTTTTCTTTACTGATGTATTTGCTTTCGTCGCTTAAGTAAAAGTCAATTCTACCTAAATTTATACCATATGCACCAACTTGGTTAATAACTACTTGTTTACCAACTTTATTGGTTTTTATAACGGGTTTATCTAAAAAAGTGTGTGTATGTCCACCGATAATTAAATCAATATCTTGTGTAGCAGCTGCTAATTTAAGATCTGAAACTTTGTCTTTTTCATTTTTATAGTCAAAACCTAAATGAGACAAGCAAATTATTAAATCACATTTTTCCTTCTCTTTTAGTGTTTTAGTAATATCTGTAGCGACTTCAATTGGGTTGTTGTATTTGGTTTCTTTATAAAGTTTTTTCTCTACCAAACCTTCTAATTCTATACCTAAACCGAAAACCCCGATTTTTATTCCGTCTTTAATGAATGTTTTGTAAGGTTTTACAATTCCATTTAACTCAGTATTTTTAAAATCGTAATTAGCTGAAACAAATTCAAAATTAGCATGTGGTAATTGCGTATAAAAACCATCAATTCCGTTGTCAAAATCATGATTTCCTAATGTTGCTAAATCATACTTCATCATACTCATTAGTTTGAATTCCAATTCACCTCCATAATAATTAAAATAGGGTGTTCCTTGAAAAACATCTCCAGCATCTAATAGCAATACATTTGCTTCTTCTTTCCTAATTTGTTCAATGATATTCGCACGTTTGGCTACACCTCCCATCGATGGATTTCTTGGATGATTCTCTGGGAACGGATCAATATGGCTGTGCACATCATTAGTATGCAATATGGTTATTTTTTTCTCTTTTACAACAGAAAAACTCGACAATGAAAGTCCGCTAAGTGATATTAATGCTGAAGTTGCAGCTGTATTTTTGATAAAATTTCTTCTTCTCATGGTGCTATTCTTTTATGATTCTATCTACGGTTGAAGCTTCAATAGTTTTGTATTTGATAAAATAATCAATCAATACATTTCTTATTTTATAATTTAAATCAAAAGTGCCTTCGTTCTTAAGAAAAAAAGTCATGTTATCTCCTCCATTTGCTAAATAATCATTGGTGGCAACATAGTAAATTTGGTTACTTTCTATCTCTTTATCTTTAAAAAGTACTTTAGTAATGGAGTTTTCTTTATTTATAAATATTTTAAGGCCGTTTAATGGATGCGGCTTTTTATCTTTGATAAAATGATTTACCATTGCCATAATTTCGTTTCCTTTTAGTGCTACAATAACTAAGCTATTTTCAAAGGGCATTACCTCAAAAGCATTTCTTTTAGTAATATTTCCTTTCGGAATAATCGATCGTATGCCTCCACTATTTAAAAGAACAATATCAATTTGCTTGTTTTGTTGTTTAAAAAAAATTGGAGTTGCTAGTTCCATACACGCATCCGCCATAAAATTTCCAATATTGCTCTGCCATTCGCCTTTGCTTTTGTCTAAAGTTTCATTGGTAAAAGAAATTACACTATCTAAATCTTTAGTAATATGCGCTCTGTAGGGTAAAATATAAGTTTCTATTGTCTCGTTAGAAGAATATTTTTTTGATATTTCAATTTTTTTTCCTTCAATTAAATAATTGTTGTAAGGTTTCGTTTTACAAGAGACTACACTAAATAATGTTAAAGTTGTAACAAAAATTGTGTAAAGATGTTTTGTATTTTTACTTTTGAATGACATATATTAGAATAGATTACTTTAATATTGTAAAAGACGTAAAGTTACAATGATTTATAAAATAGTAAAGGATTTTTTTCTTAAAAGAAAGGTAAATAGTAAATTAAGAAACTATCAACTACAAATGTCTTCAAATAAGATAGTTAGAGTTGGTGTTTTGATTGACGCTAATTATTTTACAAGTCAAGAAGATTTGATTAATGAAATTGTAAAATATGGAATTTTAATAGAAAACATCGAAATTTTATCATTTGTTAATAAAAATAAGAAAACAATTCTTGAAAAATTTGATTTTTTTTTCAGAAAAGATATTTCATTTGGAGGTTTGTTTAAGAGCGAAAGAGTTACTAATTTTACCGAACAATCTTTTGATATGTTAATTAGTTATTACGATATTCAAAAACCAACTTTGCTTTTGGTGACAAGAAGTTCAAAAGCAAAATTTAAAGTAGGTTTTCAAACCATTGACAAACGAGTAAATCATTTAGTAATAAATAGTGTAGCTGAAAATTATTCGGAATTTATCTCTGAATTATTCAAATATTTAAAAATACTTAAAAAAATATAATATGCAATCATTAATAGGAACGGGCGTGGCCTTGGTAACGCCTTTTAAGAAAGATTTTTCTGTAGATACAGAAGCGTTAAAAAAAATTACAAATTTTGTAATTGAAGGAGGCGTTGAATATTTGGTAATTTTAGGAACTACAGCAGAAAGTGCTACTTTAGATGCAGCTGAAAAAGAAACAGTTATAAAAACAATTATAGCAGCAAATAATGGGAGAGTGCCAATGGTTTTAGGAGTTGGAGGAAACAATACCGCAAAAGTAGTAGAAGAATTAAAAACGAGAGATTTTTCACCTTTCACAGCTGTTTTATCGGTTTCTCCTTACTATAACAAACCTACGCAAGAAGGAATTTACCAACATTTTAAAGCCATTTCTGAAGCGTCACCAATTGCAATTATTGTGTATAATGTTCCTGGAAGAACAGCAAGTAATATGTTGCCTTCAACTGTGATAAGATTAGCAAACGATTTTAAAAATATTATTGGAATTAAAGAAGCTGCTGGCGATATTGTGCAAGCGATGAAGTTAATTCAAACCAAACCAGAAGGATTTTTAGTAATTTCTGGAGACGATATGATCACTTTGCCTATGGTTTTAGCTGGAGGATCTGGCGTAATTTCTGTAATTGGTGAAGGTTTTCCAAAAGAATTCTCAGAAATGGTTCGATTAGGGTTAAACAAAAAAGTGGATGAAGCATATAAATTGCATTATAAATTAGCTGATTCTATTGATATGATTTTCGAACAAGGCAATCCCGCAGGAATCAAAGAAGTTTTTAAACACCTAGGTTTGTCTGAAAATAACGTGCGTTTACCATTGGTAAATGTTGATGAAAATTTGTCTGGAAGATTGGCAAATTTCATTAAAAATTTAGGATAAAAATCTTTTTTGTAAAACTTAAAAATATAGCTACCTTTGCAGTTGGTTTTTTAAACTGCGAAAAAGCTTAATGCGACATCAAATATGAACAAATTTATATATATTCTTTTAGTAATACTTTCTATTTCATCGTGTAGTCCTTATCAAAAAGCTATGAAATCTGATGATATAGAAGTCAAAACAAAAGTGTTTACAGAACAAATAGAAAAGAAAAAGTATGCTAAAGCAATAAGATTGTTTGAACAATTTGCTTCTTCATTAAGAGCAAAACCTCAGGGAGAAACAGCTTTTTATAGTTACGCACAGGCATTATACAACACTAAACAATATATTTCTTCAGCATACGAGTTTGAAAGATTTTCAAGTAGTTATCCAAAAAGTGTTTTTGCAGAAGAAGCTGCTTTTTTAGGAGCAGAATGTTATAGTAAAGTATCGCCTATTTATAGCTTAGATCAAGTAGACACAGACAAAGCACTAAGTAAAATTCAAGTTTTTGTAAATAAATATCCAAATTCTACTTTTTTACCACAAGCAAATGAAATTGTAAAACAATTGTCTGAAAAACTAGAACTTAAAGCATTTGAAATTGCAAAACAATACAATACAATTGGTGAATTTACAAGAGATTATAATGCAGCAATAATAGCGCTAGATAATTTTGTTTTTAATTTTCCAGGTTCAAAATATAAGGAAGATGCTTTGTTTTATAAATATGATGCTATGTTCAAATTAGCAACAAATAGTATTCCTTCAAAAAAACAAGAAAGATTAAATTCAGCTAAATCGTATTATCAAAATTTAGTTAAATTTAAAGCAGATACCAAGTATATAGAAAAATCAAACAAAATGCTTGAAACAGTAGAAAAAGAATTGAAACAATATACAAATTAATCATTATTATGGATTTAAAGAAAACAAATGCGCCAGTAAACACAGTAACTTACAACAAAAGTGTCATTGAAGAACCAACTGGAAATGTGTATGAAGCAATTACTATAATAGCTAGAAGAGCCAATCAAATTAATTCTGAAATTAAAAAAGAATTATTAGATAAGTTAGACGAATTTGCTACTTATAATGATAGTTTAGAAGAAGTTTTCGAGAATAAAGAACAAATTGAAGTTTCTAAGTATTACGAAAAATTACCTAAACCACACGCTTTAGCTGTTCAAGAATGGCTAGAAGATAAAATTTATTATAGAGATACTAAATAATTTAAACTTTAATTAATGTCTGTTTTAAAAGGTAAAAATGTTTTGCTAGGTATTTCTGGCGGAATTGCAGCTTATAAAACAGCCTCATTAGTTAGACTTCTTATAAAAGCAGGTGCACATGTACAAGTAGTGATGACACCTGCTTCTGTTGATTTTGTTACACCCTTAACTTTATCAACGCTATCAAAAAACCCAGTATTTTCTTCTTTTTACGATAAAGAAGATGAAAAAGCCACTTGGAATAATCATGTAGAATTAGCACTTTGGGCTGATTATATTCTTATAGCTCCAGCTACAGCGAATACACTTTCTAAAATGGCTTCAGGTACTTGCGACAACTTACTTTTGGCTACTTATTTATCGGCTAAATGCACAGTATACTTTGCGCCAGCAATGGATTTAGACATGTATATTCACCCTACTACAAAAATGAATTTTGAAACTTTAAAAGGTTTTGGAAACACAATAATTCCAGCTGAAAGCGGCGAATTAGCTAGTGGATTAAGCGGTGAAGGAAGAATGGCCGAGCCCGAAAACATACTTCAATTTATTGAAAATGATATTGTAAGCAAATTACCACTAAAAGGTAAAAAAATATTAGTAACCGCAGGTCCTACATACGAAGCTATAGATCCAGTCCGGTTTATAGGCAATCATTCTACTGGAAAAATGGGTTACGAAATTGCTCAAGCAGCTGCCAATTTAGGCGCAGAAGTTGTTTTGGTTTCTGGACCTACGCACTTGCAATTACAACACAGTTTGGTAACTATTTTAAGAGTTACTACCGCCGATGAAATGTTTGATGCTTGTCATCACTATTTTGAAAATACAGATGTAGTAATCGCTGCTGCCGCTGTTGCAGATTATAAACCAAAAAATATTGCACAACAGAAAATAAAAAAAGAGGAAACTACGTTAACTATAGAATTAGAAAAGAATCAAGATATTTTATTATCTTTAGGTCAAATTAAAAAAGCACAATTTTTAATTGGATTTGCTTTAGAAACGGAAAATGAGATTGAAAATGCCAAAAGTAAAATCAAAAAAAAGAATTTAGATGTTATCGTCTTGAATTCTCTGAACGATGAAGGAGCTGGTTTTGGAAAACCAACCAATAAAGTAACATTTATTGATAAAGAATTTAATATATTTGATATTCCATTAAAATCAAAAAAATTAGTTGCCGAAGATATTGTTAACCTAATTGTAAAAAAATATGCGAATTAAATTTTTAATACTCCTTTTTTTAAGTGTTTTTTGTGCTAATTCGCAAGAATTAAAAGCAATTGTATCTATAAATTCAGATCAAGTTACCAATGTAAATACGCAGATTTTTAAGAATTTAGAAAAACAAGTTTTCGATTTTTTAAACAATACCAAATTTTCTGATAAAGTACTTAAAGAAAATGAAAAAATAAATTGTGCTTTTTTCTTCATTGTCAATAAATTTGAAAACAATAATTTTGAAGTGACTTTACAAGTTAATTCCTCACGTCCAGTTTATAATAGCACATTTACATCGCCAATTTTAAATATTAATGATAAAGATGTTACTTTTAAATACATTGAATTTGAAAATTTAATATATGATCAAAATGCATTTACTTCAAATTTAGTTTCGGTTTTGTCTTTTTATGCCAATATAATTATCGCTTCAGACGCAGATACTTTCTCAGATAAAGGCGGAACAGATTCTTTAGAAACTGCATTAAATATTACCAATGTTGCACAATCAAGTGGTTTTTCAGGTTGGGTACAAACGGGTAAAAAAATGACAAGATTTAATTTGATTTCAGATTTAATGTCAAATACATTTGATGCCTACAGAGAAACGTTGTATCAATATCACATCAATGGATTAGATAAAATGGCAGACGATTTAAAACAAGGAAAATTGGGTATTGTTAATGCAATAGATACATTACTTAAAGTACATAAAGTAAGACCAAATTCGCTTTTAGCAAGGACCTTTTTCGATACTAAAACAGACGAAATTGTAGATATCTTTAATGGTGGACCTGGTATTGATACGGTTAAAGTTAGAGAAAATTTAGCTACTATTTCTCCGTTAAATTCTTCTAAATGGAATAAAATAAGGTAATATGCTTTTATCTTTATCTGTACAAAATTATGCTTTAATAGAGCAACTTAATATTGCTTTTTCAAATCAGTTTGCTACTATAACTGGAGAAACAGGTGCTGGAAAATCTATATTATTAGGTGCATTGGGCTTAATTATGGGAAATCGTGCTGATTTATCAACACTTAAAGATAAAGAAAAAAAATGCGTAGTAGAAGCCAGTTTCGAAATCTCAAAATACAATTTGAAATCACTTTTTGAAGACAATGATTTAGATTTCGAAAACACAACAATAATTAGACGTGAAATTTTACCTTCTGGAAAATCTCGTGCTTTTATAAATGATACTCCTGTTAATTTATCGGAATTACAACTTTTAGCAGAAAATCTTATTGACATCCATTCACAACATCAAACTCGTGAATTAGAACAACAAAATTATCAGATTTCTATTTTAGATGCGATAGGTTCTAATACAGAAAATTTGAAAGAATATGTAATTTTATTATCCGATTTTAAACTAAAATCTAAAGAATTAGAACAAATTATTGCAGATAAAAATGTGCTTTTCTCCGCACAAGAATATAATTTACACTTATTAAATGAATTAGAGCAAGTTGGTTTGCTGGCGGAGGAGCAAACAGAATTAGAGGGCGAATTAATGAGTTTAAATAATTCTGAATTAATTACAGAATCGCTAAGTAAATTAGTTTCTAGTGCCAATGAAGACCAATTTGGATTTATTACTTCCATTAAAGAATGTAAAAATGCGTTGCAAAAAATTGCTGGTTTTTCTACTAAGTATTCAGAAGTTTTCGAAAGATTGCAATCTGCTTTAATTGAATTAGAAGATATTACTGATACTACATTTCATTTGGCCGAAAAAAACATCTATAATCCAGAACGATTAGAATTTATATCTAACAGATTACAAACTATATACGATTTACAAAAGAAACATCAGGTAACGTCTATTCATGATTTACTAGAAATTCAAAATCAACTATCAGAAAAAGTATTATTAGTAGATAATTTAGAAGAAAAAATAATTCAGTTAAAGGAGTATTTAAGTCGAAAAACAACTGAGCTGACTGCCATTTCTAATAAAATTTCCCAAAATAGGAGTGAAGCTATTCCTGTTTTTGTTTCTAAAATTTCTTCTATTTTGTTTGAATTAGGCATGCCAGATTCGCAATTTAAAATGGAATTAAATACTTCAAATTCATTTCTTTCTAATGGAACAGATGAACTAGAACTTTTATTTTCGGCTAATAAAGGAACTAGTTTAGGTTTGTTTAAAAAAGTAGCATCTGGAGGAGAAATGTCCAGAATTATGTTAGCTATCAAAGCTGTTTTAGCAGATTTTTCTGAATTGCCAACCATACTATTTGATGAAATAGATACTGGAGTTTCAGGAGAAATTGCTTTAAAAATGGGTGAAATCATGAAAAAAATGAGTTCAAATCGACAAGTTTTTGCCATTACCCATTTGCCTCAAATTGCTTCAAAAGGCGATGCACAGTATAAGGTTTCAAAAGAGACAATCGCTGACAATACCATTTCAAAAATTGTAATATTAAATACAGAAGAAAGAATAACAGAAATTGCAGAAATGTTGTCAGGGAAACAAATCACCCAATCAGCAGTATCTCATGCCAAAACATTATTAAATTAAAATGTATACTTTTGTACTAAGTTTAAAATAAATACAACAACATAAAATTTATAATTATGATTATTGAACCAAGAATGCGTGGATTTATATGTTTAACAGCTCATCCAGTTGGTTGTGCACAAAATGTAAAAAATCAAATTGACTATGTAAAATCAAAAGGTAAAATTGATGGTGCAAAGAAAGTTCTAGTAATTGGTGCTTCAACAGGTTTTGGTTTAGCTTCAAGAATTACAAGTGCATTTGGTTGCGACGCAGCAACTGTTGGTGTGTTTTTCGAAAAAGAACCAACCGAAGGAAAAACGGCTACTCCAGGATATTATAATTCGGCTTCTTTTGAAATGGAAGCAGAAAAAGCGGGATTATATGCAAAAAGCATAAATGGTGATGCTTTTTCAAATGAAGTAAAACAGCAAACGATTGATATTATTAAAAAAGATTTAGGTCAAGTAGATTTGGTTATATATAGTTTGGCTTCACCAGTTCGTATGCATCCTGTTACTGGGGTTTTACACCGTTCTACTTTAAAACCAATTGGTGGAAAATTCTCAAACAAAACCGTTGATTTTCATACTGGAAATGTTTCAGAAGTTTCTATCGAACCAGCAAATCAAGAGGATATTGACAATACAGTTGTAGTAATGGGTGGAGAAGATTGGTCAATGTGGATGAATGCTTTGAAAGACGCAGGCGTTTTAGCAAATGACGCCATGACGTTAGCGTATTCTTATATCGGACCAGAAGTTACTGAAGCGGTATATAGAAAAGGAACAATTGGTCGTGCAAAAGATCATTTAGAAGCTACTGCTTTTGAAATAACAAAACAATTGGAAAGTGTAAATTGTAAAGCATACGTTTCTGTAAATAAAGCATTGGTAACACAGGCAAGTTCAGCTATACCAGTAATTCCATTATACATTTCATTATTGTATAAAACCATGAAAGCAGAAGGTATTCACGAAGGTTGTATTGAGCAAATGCAACGTTTGTATTCAGAAAGATTATATAGTGGAAACGCCATTCCAACAGATGAAAAAGGAAGAATTAGAATTGACGATTGGGAAATGCGCGATGACGTGCAAGAACAAGTTGCTAAATTATGGAAAGTGGCCACTACTGAAAATTTATCAGAAATTGGTGATTTAGCAGGTTATAAAAAAGATTTTGATAGTTTATTTGGCTTCGGTTTTGAAGGTGTAGATTATCAGGCAGAAACATCAGAAATGGTTTTTGTACCTAGTATCAAATAAAAAAACATCAACTTAATGATAAAAAATCTCGATTCTTCGGGATTTTTTTGTTTTTCACCGGTATTTTTTATCTTTTAATCGACTATTTAACAAATGTTTATGTAAATGATTTTTTTTTTGTTTATTTACTTAATTAATTAACCTAAATCGTATTACTATGAAAAAAATTACACTTTGGTTATTTGCCTTATTTACATGTTGGCAAATGACTGCTCAAGTTAATGTTGTTGAAAATTTTAATTCTTCAACAAATCTTCCTACTGGATGGACCAGTATTGGTTTTGGATATGTAACAGGAACTGAATCGTGTTCTGTAAATTCGTACATAGACAATTTGTATTCTACAAGTGCTACAGGTGAAATAGTTTCTCCTAATCAAGTAGCGGGTTCCAACGGAACTAATCTAACAGTTTCTTTTGATTACAAAATTGAAGATTGGAATTCAACTGCTGCTACTGCATCTGGTTGGGGTAATATTCAAGTTCAATATTCAATTAACAATGGCGTAGCATGGACTACTTTTTTTACAATTAATGATACAAATCATGTGGTTGCAAATACATGTGCTACTTTTTCAAATGTGATTCCTGCGGCAAGTTTACCAAGTGGATCTGATATTAAAATAAGATTTTTGTTTACTTGGGTTTCAGGAGACTACGATATTTATTTAGATAACTTTTCTGCTACACAGGTTACAGCATTACCACCTTCTTGTACTGTTTTATCAACACCAGTTAGTGGCGCTACAAATATTTCAAGTTCAACAGTATCTTGGAATGTAGCTCCTGGTATTCCTAGTGGTTACAAATTAAGTGTTGGTACCACATCTGGAGGTACTAATGTTTTAAATATGTTTGATGTTGGAAATGTGACTAGTTATAATTTAGGTGCACTTTCCGCCGGAACTACTCATTATGTAAAGGTTTTTCCTTATAATGCAAATGGGCAAGCTACAGGATGTACTGAAAGTTCGTTTACTACTTGTGGAGCAATCACCACATATCCTAGTGTTGAACCATTTGATGTTTTTTTACCAAATGCATGTTGGATGAAAGGCGATAATGGAGACATTACAGCAGGACCTGCAACATTTGGTTCAAATAATTTCTACGAAGATGGATTTGCAAATGTAGGTTCCACAGGATCTTTTGCTTATAATATATGGCAAGCAAATGCAAATGATTGGATTATTTCTCCTCAATTTACAATACCAGCTACTGGTTATGAATTAAAATTTGACGCTGCTGCTGCAAATTATGGTGCTATTACAGCAGTTACAGATTGGGAATCAGATGATTCAGTGGAAGTCTTAGTTAGTTCAACAGGTACAACAAACTGGACTGTTTTGTCAACTTTTAATGCCTCAAATGTTCCTTCAAATACTGGTTCTGTTAATATTATAGATTTAGATGCTTACTCTGGTCAAACAGTTAGATTTGCATACAGAGTTGTTGAAGGAACCACAAATGGAACTGCTGATTTTGAATTTTCCGTAGATAATTTCCAAATTCGTTTAACGCCCTCTTGTATTGAACCATTAGGATTAGTATCAGCTTCGATTACATCAACTGGTGCTTCAATATCTTGGGATCCAACTTCTCCGGTGCCTTCAGCAGGTTATGAGTATTTTGTTTCTACAACAAATACATTACCTCCTGCAGCAGGTACTGCAACAACTAATACTTTTGCAGTTTTATCTGGCTTAACACCAGCTACAACCTATTATATATTTGTGAGAGCAAATTGTGGATCAGGTGCATTCAGTCCTTGGTCTACTTCAATAAATTTTACGACAGCTTGTGCTTCAGTTACTAGTTTTGTTCAAAATTTTGATGCAGTAACTTCACCTGGCTTCCCAATATGTTGGGGAAAATTGGGTACAGGTGGCTCTGCCTATTTAGATAATTTCAATGCTAATTCTACACCAAATGTTTTGTATATGGCATCTTGGTCAATTACAGACTTGGCAGTAGTTAAAATGCAGCCTGTTTCTAATTTAGGAGCTGGAACACATAGATTAAAATTAAAAATAAGAGCTAGCTCTAGCTGGTCAATTGGCGGGATTGTAGAATTCGGTTACTTAACCAATCCAATGGATGCAACTACATTTGTAGCATTTACTACAATGACAGCTGCTACATTAACCTATGAAAATATGACATTTGCTCCTCCTGTTGGAACGTACTCAGACTATCCAGCATTCAGACATACCGGAAATCCAACAAATAGTTTATTGATTGATGATGTGGTTTGGGAGCCAATTCCGTCTTGTGCGGAACCAACAGCCTTAGTATATGCAAACATTACTTCTACCGGAGTAGATGTTTCATGGACAGCTCCTACTACCGCACCTGCAAGTGGCTATGAATATGTAATTTCAACTTCTGCTACGGCACCAACAACAGCTGGAACTGCAGTGACAAATATATATGTTTCATTGTCGGGTTTAACGCCACAAACGACATATTACATATTTGTTAGAGCAATTTGTTCAATTTCAGATGCTAGTCCATGGGTTGGTCCAGTTTCATTCTTAACTGCTTGTGTGCCTGTTACAGCTTTACCTTGGACGGAAGGTTTTGAATCTGTGACTACACCGGCTTTTCCACCGTGTTGGTTTGAAGAAAATGGAGATTACACAACTTCAGATGCTACTTTTGATAACACGGCACACTCGGGTACAAAATATTTAAGAGATGCATGGTCTGCAACAAATGAATTCATGTGGTCCCCAGGTTTTCAATTAACTGCAGGAACTTCTTATGATTTTTCTTCTTGGATTCAAGGTGATGGTGGTAATGGATGGGTTGTAGATTATTTTGTAAATTCTAGTCAAATTTCTACAGGCGCTACTCAATTAGGAGCTACTTATAATGTTCCTGGAACAGGTACTTTAGCAATTCAACCATATACAAAAATTACACGTTCATTTGTTCCAACAACTTCAGGTGTGTATTATTTTGCATTTAGAGTAAATCAACCAAATTTTGCTCCAAATTATGTAGCATTTGATGATGTTGAATTAAAAGTAACACCAAACGTTATCCCAGCTTGTGCTACTGGATTACAAGCAACGCCAAATACTACTTGTGGTAACTTCGCAAATCAATTGTCTTGGGCACCAGTTACTGATTCTACTGGTTATTATGTAACTATTGGAACTACTTCAGGTGGAACTGATATTGCTAATGCGGTTTCAGTTAGTGCAAACAATTATTCTTTCTTAGGAACTATTAATACGCAGTATTTCTGGAAAGTGGTTCCATTTAGTGGAGCGGGCGCTGCAACTGGTTGTGCTATACAATCATTTACAACTGTAGCTACAGGATGTTATTGTCCTTCGGTTCCAACAAGTAATGATGGTTCTGGTATTACTAATGCAACAGTTGGTACATCTCCTTTTGTTATTGCTGATGTAATGTATGTTAACAATACAACAACAGCTGTAGCAGTTGAACCAGGAACAAATACTAATGTGCAACTTGTTTTTGCGACAGGATATGATTATGACATTAATATCTGGATTGACTTCAATAATGATTTCGATTTCAATGATGCGGGTGAATTAGTTAAAACAGGTATTGCTTGTACTAATGTAAATCCAAATACTGTTGATGCTTCATTCTTGATGCCATTAACAGCACCTACAGGAGCACACAGAATGAGAATTGGACCTGCAGATTTAGGTCAAGTTCCACCAGCTCCATGTTACAGTGGTTCATATGGTGTAACGCTTGATTTCAAAGTAGATACAACGTTAGGTTCAAATTCATTTGATACTTCAAACTTTGTAGCGTATCCAAATCCAGTAAAAGATGTATTGAATTTATCATACAAAACGGCTATTAGTAATGTAAAAGTAATTAACTTATTAGGTCAAGAAGTTGTAAATGCAAAAGCAACTACAAATGATGTACAAGTTAATATGTCTGCTTTAAATGCAGGTGTTTACATTGTTAATGTAACTGTTGATGATATTGTACACTCAATTAAAGTGATTAAAGAATAATTATTTTTAAATAATTTTTTACTTAAAAGTCCCGATTTATCGGGACTTTTTTGTTTTAATACATAACATTTTTAAGTTAATTTGTTAAATAACCAAAAAGTTTTATTTTTTTAAGCATTATATCGATTTTTTTTACAGTTTATCGGAATGTTAATAAATTGTTATGAATTACAATTTTTTTTTGTTTTATTTGTAATATAAACTATAATTAATTAATTATGAAAAAAATTACTTTCTGGCTTTTAGCACTCTTCACGTGTGTGCAAATCCAGGCCCAAGTAAGTTTGTATACCTTTTCTCAAGGTAATGAAACGTACTCTGAAATCACAGGAGGTACGGTACTTGGTACAGCTACCACTACGACAAGTTTTGATTCGCAAAACTGGACGATTCCTGCTGCTTCTATTCCATTTAATTTCAATTTCAATGGAGTAGATTATACAGGATGTACAGTAAACGGAAATGGTTTCATTACTTTTGGAGCAACTGCTCCTACAGCATCATCTGGAAGTCCAATTTCTGCTACAACACTATACTCAGGTGCAATTTCTGCATGGGGTGGCGATTTATGTGGTGGATTTATTGCTAGTTTAATTACTAGTGAAACCAGATGGGAAGTTGTAGGTACGGCTCCAAATAGAGAGTTTGTAATTCAGTTTAAAAACTGGAGACCAACGTATTCTTCTAGTACAACAGAGGTGCCTTTCATTAATTTTCAAATTCGTTTGGCTGAAACTACCAATCAAATTAAGATTGTTTATGGTGCTAATGGTTATTTAATTGGCTCTGCAGCAGCTTCTGGAACTAGACAAATTGGTTTAAGAGGTGCAGCTGCAACTGACTTTAAAACAAGAACAAATACTACTACGCAATTATTTACGGCATCTACTGCAGGTACTTTAAATAGTTCATCGCAAGCATATAATACTTCTGTAGCTACTCCTGGTATGCCTGCTAATGGTTTAGTGTATACGTATACGCGACCAGTGGCTTGTACAGGTACGCCAGTAGCGGGTACAGTTACACCGGCGGTTCAAAATTTATGTGCAAGTACTCCACCTGCTGCATTAACTTTAACTGGAAACAGTGAAGGTTTTACAGGGCTTACTTTTCAATGGGAAACGTCAGCAGATAATACAACTTGGGCAAATGCTACAGGTACTTCTGCTACTACTATGGTATATTCGCCACCTTCATTTGCAGGAACAGCAACCGTGTACTACAGATGTAAAATTACCTGTACAGGTAGTACCTTGTTTTCGTATTCAAATGTAGTAACAGTAAATCCAGCGGCTGCTCCAGTAGGACAAGCCACAGGGTTAAATTTTCCGACTGCAACTATTACTCAAACAGGTTTTATTGCTAACTGGACCAACTCGGATGGAAACAGACGTGTGGTCTATATTAGTGATACACCAATTGTTGATCCAGTAGATGGATCAGCTGCTGCATTTACAGCTGCTACTGCTTATGCAGGAACAGGACAACAAGTAGTTTACGATGGTACTGCAGCAACAGTAACAGTAACAGGTTTACTACCAAATACGCAATATTATGTAAAAGTTATACAATACTTAAGATGTGGTTCGGCTGCACCTTTTAGTTATTATTTTAATGCCACTTCAGTATCTAATGCTAGTACAGTAACAACAATACCTCCTGTGGCTATTCCATGGTCTGAGGGATTTGCAACTACTACTGTACCGGCTCACTGGGCAAGTACAGGTTTTACTATTGGTAATACTTTAGTTCAAATTAATCCTGCTTTAGCAAGTAATTATATTTATAGAAATTCTTGGTCTAGTTCAACAACTGGAAATTTAGTGACGCCTATTTTTGCACCAGTACCTGCTAATCATAGATTTGTATTTAATTACAAAGCTAATGATTATGGAACTCCATACGCAGCATCTGTTGCAAGTAGTGGAAATATGGTTATAGCTGTTTCTACTAATAACGGTACTACGTATACAGATGTAGTTACTGAACCAAATAACGGTATTGCAGGATGGCAAACCTACGCTTTAAATTTAGCAGCGTACACAGGTCAGTCTATCAGAATTAAAGTTACTTTTAACTGGATTGTTGGAGATTATTATATTGCTTTTGATAATTTTAAAATCGAGGCAATACCAACTTGTGAAGCGCCTTTATGGAGTAGTATGATAGCTTCTGATGTTGCAGCTACTTCAGCTACACTTTCATGGGCAGCTTCAACCACTACACCAGCTAATGGATACGATTATTATGTTAGTACTTCAAGTACTGATCCTTTAAGTACAGTAACTCCAACAGGTTCGGTGGCTGCAGGTATAGTTACAACAGGTTTATCAGCACTTACAGGAAACACTACTTACTATGTATGGGTACGTTCTAATTGTGCTACTTCAGATGTTAGTTCATGGTCTGGACCGATTACATTTAAAACATTATGTGCTAACGTAACAGCATTTACACAAAACTTTGACGGTGTTACTGCTCCGGCAATGCCTGCTTGTTGGGAAAAAGTAGGAGAATTAGGTACATGTACAACAACAACAGCAACACCTGTAGGCTCTGCACCAAATGGAATTTATTTTTATGGGGGAACTGCAACTCCACCAACTATGCGTATGCAACCCGTTTCTAATTTAGGAGCAGGTACACATCGTTTGAAATTTAAAATGCGCTCAAGTTCTACTACTATATTTTCTACAGTTGAATTTGGTTATTTAACGAATCCTTATGATGCAACTACGTTTGTAGCATTGTCTTCATTTACTCCAACATCTGCCACTTTTGCTGATTTTGTATATGCACCACCAGCTGGTACTTATTCTGATTTCCCTGCGATGAAACACACGGGAACACTTACTGGTGGATTATATTTTGATGATTTTGTTTGGGAACCAGTTCCATTATGTACGGATCCTTCAGCGATAGTATTTGCTCAAGTAGGAGCTACAACTGCAGTTATTTCATGGGATGCTCCAGCTACAGCTCCGGCAGTAGGATATGAATATTTTGTTTCTACAACAAATACAGCTCCTACAGTAGCAGGAACTTCAACAACAAATACATTCGCTTCATTAACTGGTTTAACGCCAAATGCAGCACAATACGTATTTGTACGTTCAATCTGTTCTACAACACAGGCAAGTCCATGGGCGGGTCCAGTTACTTTTACGACTTTATGTGCTAACGTAACAGCATTTACTCAAAATTTTGATGGCGTAACAGCTTCAACTTTACCAGCAGGTATGCCATCATGTTGGATTAAAGTAGGAACAGCAGGTTCTTGTAATACTTCTACTACTGCGCCTTCATCATCACCTAACGCACTTTATTTCTATGGTTCAACTACAGCTGCGCCAACCTTGCGTATGCAACCGGTTTCTAATTTAGGAGCAGGAACACATCGTTTGAAATTTAAACTTCGTTCAAGTTCTACAACTACATTTTCAACAGTGGAATTTGGTTATTTAACAGATGCAAATGATGTTTCGACATTCGTATCATTATCTTCATTTACTCCGGCCTCTGCCACTTTTGCTGATTTTGTATATGCTCCACCAGCTGGAACCTATTCTGATTTCCCTGCGATGAAACACACGGGAACAGTTACTGGTGGATTATATTTTGATGATTTTGTTTGGGAAGCGATTCCTACTTGTCCAGATCCTTCAGCTTTAGTAAGTGCTAACGTAACGTCTTCTTCGGTAGATATTTCGTGGGATGCACCTGCTACAGTTCCTGCAGTTGGATATGAGTATGTAATTTCTACAACAAATACACCTCCAGCAGCAGCAGGAACTGCAGTAATTACAACTTTTGCGCAAGTTACTACAGGATTGCTTCCATCAACTCAGTACTATGTTTTTGTAAGAGCCATTTGTTCTACTACAGATGCAAGTCCATGGTTAGGTCCAATTACTTTCACAACGGCATGTGCGCCAATTACTACATTGCCT
Organism: Chryseobacterium gleum; assembly: GCA_945897915.1. Taxonomy (GTDB): domain Bacteria; phylum Bacteroidota; class Bacteroidia; order Flavobacteriales; family Flavobacteriaceae; genus Flavobacterium. Next base: position 19,435 of record CAMDGB010000025.1, read on the forward strand.
CATGTGGAGCCATTTACTACTTTCTTACCTTCAGTTTGTTGGATTAAAGGAGATAATGGTGATTTAACTGCTGGTCCAGCAACATTTGGAACAAATAGTTGGAAAGATGATGGTTTTTCTAATAATGGAACTACAGGTTCAATTGCTTACAATCATTATACTACACTTGCAAATGATTGGATCATTTCTCCTCAATTTACAATTCCTGCAACGGGTTGGGAATTAAAATTTGATGCAGCTTTAACACAATGGAACGGAACAACAGCTCCAACTACTGCTTGGGATGCTGATGATAGAGTAGAAGTACTTGTTGCTTCAAACTTAACAAACTGGACAGTTCTTTACACTTACAATAATGCTAATGCACCTGCAGCTGCTGGTTCACCAAACATTATTGATTTAGATGCCTACAATGGTCAAACCATTCGTTTTGCATACAGAGTTGTTTCTGGAGCTACTGATGGTTCTGATGATACAGATTTCTTCGTTGATAACTTCGAAATTCGTTTGTCACCTTCATGTCCTCAACCTACAAATGTTGTGGTTTCTAGTGTAACTGCTACTGGTGCATCTTCATCATGGGATGTAATGTCAGGTGCAGCTTCTGGTTATGAATATGTAGTTTCAACTTCTGCTACACCACCAACAGGTGCGGGTACAGCTGTAACAACTGCTTTTGTTGCTTTAACAGGTTTAACACCTCAAACACCTTACTATTTATATGTAAGAGCAAATTGTGGTTCAGGTTCATTTAGTGTATGGTCTGTTCAAACATTCACAACTCAATGTGCTGCAATTACTGCATTACCTTGGTCGGAAGGTTTTGAAGGATTAACTACGGTGAGTTCTACAGATTTCCCTGCATGTTGGTACAAACAAAATGGTGATTGGGCTTCAAGAAATACAAATGATACTTGGAGTACTGCTAACACAGGAACTAATTTTATTAGAGATGCTTATAATGCAACTAATGAATACATTTGGACACCTGGTTTCCAATTAACTGCTGGTACTTCTTATGATTTCTCTTCATTTATTCAAGGAGATAATGGAAATACTTGGGTAGTTGATTATTTTGTAAATTCTAGTCAAGTTTCTACAGGAGCTACTCAATTAGGAGCCTCGTATTCTATTCCAGGTTCGGGTTCTTCTTATTCAGCACAGCCTTATGCAAAAATTACACGTTCATTTGTTCCAACAACTTCAGGTGTGTATTATTTTGCAGTTCGTGTTAATGAGCCAACTTTTGGTCCTTGGTATGCTTCTTTCGATGATTTCGAATTAAAAGTAACACCAAATATTATTCCGTCTTGTGCTACTGGATTACAAGCAACGCCAAACGCAACTTGTGGTAACTTTGCGAATCAATTATCATGGACTGCAACACAAGATGCTACAGGTTATTATGTAACTATTGGAACTACTTCAGGTGGAACTGATATTGCAAATGGGGTTTCAGTTAGTGCTACCAATTATTCTTTCACAGGGAATGTGAATACACAGTATTTCTGGAAAGTGGTTCCATTTAGTGGAGCAGGTTCAGCTACTGGTTGTGCTATACAATCATTTACTACAGTAGCTGCAGGATGTTATTGTCCATCGGTTCCAACATCTAATGATGGTTCTGGTATTACTAATGCAACTGTCGGTACAACTCCGTTTGTTATTGCTGATGTAATGTATGTTAATAATACAACTACAGCAATTGCTGTTGAACCAGGAACAAATACCAATGTTCAACTTACTTTTGCTACAGGATTTGATTATGATGTTAATATTTGGATTGACTTCAATAATGATTTTGATTTCGATGATGCAGGTGAATTAGTAAAAACAGGCATTGCTTGTACTGCTGTAAATCCAAATACACTTGATGCTTCATTCTTGATGCCATTAACGGCACCTACAGGAGCACACAGAATGAGAATTGGAACTGCAGATGACGGTCAAGTTCCACCAGCTCCATGTTACAGTGGCGCATATGGTGTAACACTTGATTTCAAAGTAGATACAACGTTAGGTTCAAATTCATTTGATACTTCAAACTTTGTAGCGTATCCAAATCCTGTAAAAGATGTATTGAATTTATCATACAAATCTGCAATTAGTAATGTAAAAGTAATTAACTTATTAGGTCAAGAAGTTGTAAATGCAAAAGCAACTACAAATGATGTACAAGTTGATATGTCTGCTTTAAATGCAGGTGTTTACATTGTTAATGTAACTGTTGATGATATAGTACACTCTATTAAAGTGATTAAAGAATAATTATTTAAATATAATTTTTTACTTAATAGTCCCGATTTATCGGGACTTTTTTGTTTTTATATATATCTTTGTTTTTATAAAACAGGACCATGCTATTTTCTTTAATTATACCTATTTTTAATAGGCCTGATGAAATTGATGAACTTTTAGAAAGTTTATCGAATCAAACCTATTCGGCTAATTATGAAATAGTAATTATTGAAGATGGTTCTACAATTACTTGTGAACATGTAATTCAAAAATATGCAACTTTAAATGTTAGTTACTACTTTAAACCCAACTCAGGTCCAGGAGATTCTAGAAATTATGGTATGAAATTGGCTAAAGGTGATTATTTTATCATTTTAGACTCAGATTGTATTATTCCACCCAATTACTTACAAATTGTTGATGAAGAATTAAAAAGAGATTTTGTAGATTGTTTTGGTGGCCCAGATGCGGCATTGGATTCTTTTTCAAATATACAGAAAGCTATAAATTTCACCATGACTTCTTTCCTAACTACTGGTGGCATTAGAGGCGGAAGTGAAAAACTTGATAAATTTCAGCCCAGAAGTTTTAATATGGGCTTATCAAAAAAAGCATTTGAAGCATCAAAAGGTTTCGGTAATATACATCCAGGTGAAGATCCTGATTTGTCTATTCGATTATGGAAATTAGGGTACAAAACAAAATTAATTTCCAAAGCTTTTGTATATCATAAACGAAGAATAGATTGGAATAAATTTTATACGCAAGTAAATAAATTCGGTTTAGCAAGACCAATATTAAACTCTTGGTATCCAGAATTTACTAAAATTACATTTTGGTTTCCAACTTTGTTTTTAGTAGGATTTTTGTTTTCTGCTTTACTTGTAATTTTCAACTTTCCTTACTTTTTTTATGTGTATGTTTTTTATTTTATACTGTTGTTTTTTTCTTCGTTATTTCAAAATAAATCTATTGAAATCGCTTTATATAGTTTGGTAGCAAGCGTAATTCAGTTTTATGGATATGGAAAAGGATTTTTACTTTCATATCTTAAAATTCATATTTTAAAACAACAACCTGAAATAGCCTTTCCAAAACTATTTTTTAAGAAATAAAATGACAAAAATAATTGGACTTACTGGCGGAATTGGATCCGGAAAAACCACTGTTGCAAAGTATTTTGCTTCAAAAGGAATTCCTGTTTATATTGCCGATGAAGCTTCAAAAGAAATAATGAATACTAAAGCAGTTATTCAACAGGTTCAAGCACTTTTTTCAGAAAACGTAATTTTAGATAACAGTCAACTAAATAGAGAATTTATTCGTGAATTGGTGTTTAAGGACAAAAATAAATTAGCTCAACTCAACTCAATTATTCATCCCAAAGTAACTCTTGATTTTGAAAATTGGTTCAAAAAAAATAAAGATGCTCCTTTTATAATTAAAGAAGTAGCCATTTTATTTGAAACGAATGGGCAAGATTATTGTGATGCCACTATTTTAGTTACAGCGCCTTTAGAAACCCGAATTCAACGTGTTTTGGAAAGAGATAAAACGTCAAAAGATAATATTTTACAGATAATTCAAAACCAACTTCCTGAAGAACAGAAAATTAGATTAGCGACATATGTTATTGAAAATGAAAATTTAGAGAAAACGTATGAATTTATCGATATTTTAATAAAAAAATTAAATAATATTTAAATTTTAACATAATTGTTAATTATAGGTTAATTATTTCGCTTGTTGTTATTTCCACCTTAACTTTGCTGTAATGAATAAAACAAGATTTATCATATTAGTTTTTTTAATGAGTATTTCTTTGATAGGAATTATCCTAGTCCAACTTTACTGGATTAACAGTTCGTTTCAAAAAAATGACGATCAATTTAAACACCACGCATTAGTGGTTTTAAGTAATGTTTCTGAAAAGCTAAATAATAAAGAAATGGTTGATTTCTATACCTCTTATAAAAAATTTAAAGACAGTACTGGAAAAGAACCTATGCAAGACCAATTAAAACAACTTTTTTACTATGAAAAAGATTCAAATACAAAAGAAGTTTTAATTTATTCTAACACAATTATTCCTGAAGATTTTGGTATTGATGGATCGTTCTTTGATAAAAACGCAAGTGCTATAAAAGTTAGAGATTTTCAAGCCAAAAGAAAAACCCAAATTTATAAAGATAATTCTTTAGAAGGTAGCGAAACTAATATGGGTGTAAAACCTAATGTAACTATTCAAAAAAATGGTAGATTAGGCGTTTTAGACCGAGTTCAATTTGAACTTTTGTTTAGAGATATTGTTTCGCAAAGACAAATTCATAAAAGGATTTCTTCAAAATTGGTAAATGATGTTTTGAATTTTGAATTATACAAATCAGAATTAAAAACACCTTATGAGTTTGCAGTATATAAAAATGGTTTAGCTACAAAAATAAAATCGGAAGAGTTTAGATATGATAAATGCACCACGTATAGTGTACCTATTTTATTAGATGCCGAAGGTAAATCAGATTATAAATTATTACTTAGATTTCCAAATAAAACAAATTTTGTATTCTCGTCAATGTTGCCGATGACAATTTTAACTTTGTTGTTCGTGGTTATAATTTTGGTAACTTATACCAGTGCTTTAAAACAATTAATCATGCAAAAGCAGATATCTGAAATAAAAACAGATTTCATAAACAACATGACGCATGAATTTAAAACACCAATTGCGACGATAAATTTAGCTTTAGACGCAATAAAAAATCCGAAAATTATTGATGATAAAGAAAAGGTGCAAAAATATCTTCAAATGATTAAGGATGAAAATAAACGAATGCATGCCCAAGTAGAAAATGTACTCAGAATTTCAAAATTAGAAAGAAACGAATTTAATATTGATAAAGAACCTCAAGAAATAACTAATTTTATTGAAGATGCAATTGATCATGTGAGTTTAATTTTAGAAGATAGAGAAGGAGAAGTGCATACTCATTTTAATGCTACTAGAACTACAGTGCTTTTAAATGATGTCCATTTTACAAATGTTTTGGTTAATATTTTGGATAATGCAATGAAATATGCATCGGAAAAACCAATTATTAACGTCTATACAGAAAATATTAAAGATTTTGTTGTAATTAAAATTGAAGATAACGGAATAGGAATGTCAAAAGCAGTACAGAAAAAAGTTTTTGAGAAATTTTTTAGAGAGCATACTGGAGATCTACATAATGTGAAAGGACATGGTTTAGGTTTAGCATACGTAAAACAAATTATCGACGACCATAATGGCGAGGTTTTTGTTGAAAGTGAAAAAGGAAAAGGAAGTACATTTATAATTAAATTGCCATTAATAAATTAAGATATGGAAGCAAAAAAAATATTATTAGTAGAAGATGATCCAAATTTTGGTTCGGTCTTAAGAGATTATTTATCATTAAATGATTTCGAAGTTACATTAGCTAAAAACGGAATGGAAGGTTTCGAGAAGTTTAAAAAAGACACATATGATTTATGTATTTTAGACGTAATGATGCCTTATAAAGATGGTTACACATTAGCTAGAGAGATTAGAGAAAGAAATACAGAAGTACCAATTATCTTTTTAACAGCTAAAACATTAAAAGAAGATGTTTTGAAAGGTTATAAAGTAGGAGCAGACGATTATTTAAACAAGCCTTTTGATTCTGAGGTTTTATTAATGAAAATCAAAGCAATTATTCAAAGAAAGGCATCTGAAACAAAACCAGATTCAACTATTTTTGAGTTTACTATTGGTAAATTTCATTTAAATTCAAAATTACGATTTTTAACTTTCGATAATCAAGAGCCTATTAAATTATCTCCAAAAGAATCTGAATTATTAAAAATGTTAGCACTTCATGAAAATGATTTAATGCCAAGAGAATTAGCATTAACAAAAATTTGGAGAGACGATAATTATTTCACGTCAAGAAGTATGGACGTTTACATAGCTAAACTTAGAAAATATCTAAAATTAGATGATTGTGTAGAAATATTAAATATACACGGAGAAGGTTTCCGATTAGTAATAAATTCATAATAAAAAGGGCTACCAATTGGTAGCCTTTTTTTTATTAAAATTGCCAGCAAATAATTTGTGAAGTTTTGTTGCCGTTTGTTAAATGAAGTGTAGTGCTTATTTTAACTTCTACTTTCTTCATTTGTTTATATAAGGGCTTCAAGTTTGTTTTTTTAGAAACAATGGCGCTAAACCATTTACATTGACTTTTAAAGTGAACACTTTCGTAAATCATGTTGGTTATAAAGCCTAATTCGCCACCCTCACACCATAATTCGTTGTTTTGGCCGCTAAAGTTTAAGTCGGGTTTGTGGGCTATTTTTTGACCTAAGTTTTTGTTTTTTCGTAATGAACCTTTTGCTGCTTCTTCCGCAGAACTATGAAAAGGAGGATTGCAAATAACAAAATCAAAAACTTCTTCCGATTCTAAAATGTATTTTAAAACCGTACGTTTGTTGTCATTAAAACGAACCGTTACAGTTTCATTTAGTTTCGTATTTTTACTTAAAATTGTTTCTGCGGACAATAAAGATTGTTTGTCCACTTCAGTTCCTACAAATGTCCAACCATATTCATGATGTCCAATAATTGGGTAAATACAATTTGCACCCACACCAATATCTAAAATTCTAACAGTTTTTCCAGTTGGAATCACTCCGCCATTTGAAGCGGCTAATAAATCTGCAATATGGTGAATGTATTCTGCTCTTCCCGGAATAGGAGGACATAAGTTGGTTTTAGGAATGTTCCAGTACTCTAAGTTGTAAAAATGCATTAACAATGCTTTGTTTAAAGCTTTCACTGCTATTGGATTAGAAAAATCGATTGACTTTTCTCCTGCTTTATTTAAGAATAAATGTAAGTTTAAATCGGGATGAGTTTTAATCAGTTGAGCAAAATTATATCTGCCAATATGTTTGTTTCTAGGGTGTAAACCTTCAAAATAAAGGTTTGTTTCATTATTTTCCATATACTATTGTAAGTGGCAAATTTACGATTAATAAAACAGATTTACATTATGATAAGAAACAAAAAAATCCCAACTGAAAAGTTGGGATTTTGTATAAGTAAGATATAAATATGATTAAACGTTGATTATTTCACTTTATTTACGATAGATGCAAATGCTTCTGAGTGGTTCATAGCTAAATCGGCTAGAACTTTACGGTTCAATTCGATGTTGTTAGCTTTAACTTTACCCATAAATTGAGAATAGCTCATTCCGTATTGTCTTGCACCAGCGTTAATACGCGTAATCCATAAGGCACGGAAATTTCTTTTCTTTTGCTTTCTATCACGGTAAGCATAGCACATTGCTTTTTCTACCGCATTTTTAGCGACTGTCCAAACGTTTTTACGTCTTCCGAAGAATCCTTTTGCTTGTTTTAATACTCTTTTTCTTTTAGCTCTTGTAGCTACTGAATTTACTGCTCTTGGCATAATTTTAAATGTTTTTTGTAGTGAGGCGGTTTTTTATAACACTTTTTACTTATAATTTAAGTAGCCCACTCCAGGGTTATTAATTTGTTTTAACCAAACAACGTATTAAATAATATTTAATTGTTGTTTAATGCTTTTCTCATCTGTTTTATGAACTAAACCAGAGTGAGTTAAAGCTAATTTACGTTTTTTAGATTTTTTTGTCAAGATATGACTCTTAAAAGCGTGTTTTCTTTTGATCTTTCCAGAACCAGTAACTTTAAATCGTTTCTTAGCACTAGATTTTGTTTTCATTTTAGGCATTTTTTCCTAGGTATTAAATTTATTCTTACTTACTATCTTGATAGCTTTAAGCATTAGGCAGTAAGTATTGGGCTTTTTATAGCTTATAGCTTATTGCTTATTGCTTATTGCTTTATTTAACTTTTTTCTTAGAAGCAATGTATATAATCATACGTTTTCCTTCTAAAACAGGCATGCTTTCTACTTTTCCGTATTCTTCTAAATCTTGAGCCAAACGTAATAATAAAATTTGTCCTTGCTCTTTATAGATAATTGAACGTCCTTTAAAAAACACAAATGCCTTTAATTTTGAACCTTCTTGTAAAAATTTCAAAGCATTTTTTTTCTTAAATTCATAATCATGTTCATCGGTTTGAGGACCAAAACGAATTTCCTTAATTACAACCTGACTAGATTTTGCTTTTAATTCTTTTTCCCTTTTCTTTTGTTGGTATAAGAATTTTCCATAATCCATCAGTTTACAAACAGGTGGTTCTGCGTTTGGTGAAATTTCAACTAAGTCTACTTCTTGTTCCTCAGCAAATCTTAATGCATCGGCCATTGTGTATACACCTGGCTCAATATTCTCTCCCACTAAACGAACTTCAGCTACACCTCTAATTAAATTATTAATACGATGTGCGGCTATTTTTTCTACTCTAGGAGTGTAACTCCCTCTTCCTCTTCTAATTGCTATGACTCTGTATTTTTAGTTAAACTTTAAAATTGTTTCAATGTTTTGCTTATTTCTTCATTTACAATTTTTGCAAATTCCTCAATTGTAACTGTAATATTTCCTTTTCCTTCTTGTCCATTTCGACGAACAGAAATGGTACCATTTTTCTCTTCTTCTTCACCAACGATTAACATAAACGGCATTTTTTGCATTTCAGCCTCTCTTATTTTTTTGCCAATTGTTTCGTTTCTGTTGTCAATTAGGGCGCGAATTTCGTGAATTTCTAGCAAATCTAAAACTTTTTTCGCATATTTTTCATATTTCTCACTTAAACTTAATATAATTGTCTGTTCTGGCATTAACCAAAGTGGGAAATTTCCTGCTGTATGTTCTAACAAAATAGCTATAAATCTTTCCATCGAACCAAATGGCGCTCTGTGAATCATTACAGGTCGATGCAATTTGTCATCGGCTCCTTTGTAAGTCAATTCAAAACGCTCGGGTAAGTTGTAATCTACTTGGATAGTTCCTAATTGCCAGCTTCTGCCCAATGCATCTTTTACCATAAAATCAAGTTTCGGACCGTAAAATGCAGCTTCACCGGCTTCAATAACGTAATTTAAACCTTTATCCTTTGCAGCACTAATAATAGCATTTTCAGCTTTTTCCCAGTTTTCAACGCTACCTATGTATTTATCAGGATTATTTAAATCTCTAACAGAAACCTGAGCCGTAAAGTTTTCAAACCCTAAAGATCCAAAAACATAAAGCACCAAATCGATTACGTTTTTAAATTCTGCATCCAATTGATCTGGCATACAGAAAATATGCGCGTCATCTTGGGTAAATCCTCTTACTCTTGTTAAGCCGTGCAATTCTCCAGATTGTTCGTATCTATAAACGGTTCCAAATTCGGCATAACGTTTTGGTAAATCTTTGTAAGACCATGGTCTAGAATTGTATATTTCACAGTGATGTGGACAGTTCATAGGTTTTAATAAAAACTCTTCACCTTCAGCTGGAGTAGTTATAGGTTGAAAACTATCTGCACCATATTTAGCATAATGTCCAGAAGTTACATACAATTCTTTCTGTCCAATATGAGGCGTAACTACTTGTTCGTATCCTGCTTTCTTTTGTGCTTTCTTTAAAAACTGTTCCAATCTATCTCGCAAAGCAGCACCTTTTGGTAACCATAACGGTAAACCTTGCCCAACACGTTGTGAAAAATGGAATAAGTCTAATTCTTTACCTAACTTTCTATGGTCGCGTCTTTTAGCTTCTTCTAATAACTCTAAATAATCTGTTAAATCTTTTTGTTTTGGAAAAGATGTACCGTAAACTCGAGTCAATTGTTTGTTTTTTTCGTCTCCACGCCAATATGCTCCGGCAATGCTCATTATTTTTACAGCTTTAATAATTCCAGTATTCGGAATGTGTCCACCACGACATAAATCTGTAAATGTAGCATGATCACAAAAAGTAATGGTGCCGTCTGCTAAATTAGAAATTAATTCTGTCTTATATTCGTTATCTTTATATTTGTCTAATGCTTCCGCTTTAGTTACGTCGCGCATTTTAAATTCATGTTTCTCTCTTGAGATTTCTAAAACGCGATCTTCAATCTTTTTAAAATCAGCATCCGTTATTTTATTTTCACCAAAATCTACATCATAATAAAATCCGTTATCAATAGCCGGTCCAAGTGTTAGCTTAATTCCAGAAAACATTTCTTCCAGCGTTTGTGCCATAACATGAGAAGTTGAATGCCAAAAAGCTTTCTTTCCTTCTTTGTCATTCCATGTATATAAGGTAAGTGTACCATCAGTGGTTAACGGGGTAGATGTTTCTATCGTTGTATCATTATAATTAGCTGAAATTACATTTCTAGCAAATCCTTCGCTAATATTTTTAGCAACATCCATCGGAGTTACGCCTTGCGAAAACTCTCTTACCGATCCATCGGGTAAAGTAACTTTAATCATGGTTTAATTTTTATTGAGGTGCAAATATAATACAATCCAATATTTCCTACAATATATAATAGGTATAGTTTTTTTAGAAGCTATTCCTATTTTTCGCTGTATCTTTTTGCATATTGTTGTTTATTTTCATTTAAATTCCGCCACATAGTTTTTTTAAGAAACATTCCTGTGTGTAACCTGTTGTGGTTCAACAAATAAGATATTACTTTAAAAAAAGATTACGTTAAGGTTAGGAAATCCGAATTTAGTTATTAGTTTTGCACCCGCATTGGGAGTGGCGTTCTTTATTACATGATTGCTTATTTTTTTTGTTAAAAAGGCAAAAAAAGATTTTGTAAATAAGTAATAAA
>CAMDGB010000026.1 GCA_945897915.1 Chryseobacterium gleum
TCAAACATTTTTACAGGTGTTCAAGGTGGTACACACGAAATAATGGTAGAAGATACAGAAGGTTGTACTATATTAACCATTGATGTATTAGTAATTGATTTTCCTAAATATTTTACACCAAATGGTGATGGAATTCATGATACGTGGAACATCGTAGGATTGGATCAAACAGATGCTAAGATTTATATTTATGATAGATATGGTAAGTTATTAAAACAAATAACTCCAATTGCAACTAGTCAAGGTTGGGATGGAACTTATATTGGTTCTGTAATGCCTTCAACAGACTATTGGTTTACTATTGAATACAAAGAAAATAACCAACAGAAATTATTTAAAGCGCACTTTGCTTTAAAAAGATAAGAAGTGAAATACTTATAAAAATGGCTCCGAATTTCGGAGCCATTTTTATTTTATATAAAAAGTAATTTTAGTCTAACCAATTTTTAAAATCCCAAAAGTTTTGTGGTGCTACGCCGTGTCCTACTGGATATTCTTTATACACAATGCGCAAACATAATTTCTCTAAATAAGGAGCGGTTTTTCTGGCCCATTCCACAGGGATTACTTGGTCTTGTGTGCCGTGGGAAGCAAAAAATTCAATGTGATTTATTTGATTTAAATCGTAATTTTTTGGTAAAATCTGCTCGTTTAAATAGCCGCTTAAAGCTACAACTTTATTAATTTTTTCTGGATAAGTAAACGCCATTCCATAACTTAAAATAGCACCTTGACTAAATCCAATTAATGAAATGTTTGATTTGTCTAAAGGTAATTTTTCTGAAATTTCATCAATAAAATTTCCGATTAATTGTAAAGATTCTTTGGCTTGTTCGTTATTTGAAAATTTGTTTTCATCGGCATCAAAAGTAATTTCGTACCAAGCATAGCCATAAGGTTGCAAATTGTAAGGCGCACGAATCGAAATAACATACATATCTTCAGATAATTGTGGTGCGAAAGAAAATAAATCTTCTTCATTACTACCATAACCGTGTATTAATAATAATGCGCCGTTTTTTTCTTTTATTTCTTTTGGCGGTTTTACCAAATATTCTAAACTCATAAATTATAAATTTTTAAACCATTTTTGAAATTGTTCACCCACAAGTGGCACCAATTTCATTTCATTATTCATGACGCCCGCAAAACTTATAATCCATAAGATTAGAAAAAATAACCAATAAGCTGTCGATACAAACCAACTGTCAAAATAACCAATAAAATACCCACCTAAGTGAAAACTTAAAAAGATACCTAGGGTCTGACGCGTATAAAAACTAACAAAATGGTTTTTTTTTTCAGTATTCATCATAAGGGCAACAATAGTTCCAATGATGGTAAAATGACCAATCATAGCGTTTACTTTATGCTCTTCCATTAGATTTCAATTTTATTTTTACTAATAATTCCATACACTTTTCCTTTCATTTTTTTTCCTAACATGATGGCGTTTTTAGAAAAAGAAAGTATGTTTTCTTTATCGAAAATCCAATCTTCATTTGGATTAAACAAGGTAAGTTCTGCTTTATTTCCTTCTGCAATTGTATTGTTTTCTAAGTTGAAATAAGATTTCGCAGCTGTAAATTTAGCTACAATAACTTCTGTCGGTAAAACCATTTGTAAAGCACCAAAAGCACTTTCTAAACCAATCGAACCATAATCAGCTAAATCATATTCTATTTGTTTCTGTTCAATGTTTACTGGGCAATGGTCTGAAGTAATGACTGAAATCACATTATTTAAAACACCTTCAATTAAAGCTTTTCTGTCTGCTTCTGTGCGAAGTGGTGGGTAAATTTTTGTATTCGAATTAAAATCTACCAATTCTTCATCCGTTAAAACCAAATTATTTACGGAAACACCACAAGTAATTTGTAATCCTTTCGCTTGAGCTTTCGCAATTAAATCTACCGAATTTTTAGTTGTGATGGTCGGAATGTGTAATTTTCCATATGTGTATTCTAATAAGGCGATGTTTCTTTCAATTTCAATTTCTTCCGCCATAGTTGGAATTCCTTTCAATCCTAATTTCGTTGAAACTTCCCCTTCATTTACAAATCCTTTTCCTTTTAGATCTTTATTCATAGGTTGTACGAACAAAATTCCGTTAAAATTATCTACATATTGAAATGCTATTTTTAATAAATTCGCATTCGTCATTGATTTTTTATAATCTCCAAAAGCAACTACTCCAGCATTTTTCATATCGAAAAGTTCGGCTAAGTCGGTTCCTTCGCTATTTTTGGTCAAACAACCTACAATGTTCAAGTTTGTAATGCTAGTATGCGCTTTACTTTTTATGAATTGAATTACCGCTTGGTTGTCAATCGCAGGATTTGTATTGGAATGCAAAAACACAGACGTAAAACCGCTTTTTGCAGCTACTTTTAGTCCGTTTTCAATGGTTTCAGTAGTTTCAAAACCAGGTTCTCCAAAAACTACCGAAGTATCTAACCAGCCTTGAGAAACATGTAAGTTCTCTTTTTCAATGACTTCAAAACCGTCTTTTTTTGTAATATTCTTTCCAATTTTAGAAATAATACCATTTGTAATTTCAATGTCAACTTGTTGCTTATGAAATGGGTTTTGACTTTCAAGTAGTGTCGCGTTTTTTAGTAAAAGATTCATTTTACAAATTTTTGGATTAGTAATTCAACTAGTAAAAGTAATAATGTTGCAAAGATAAAATATTTCCAAACTTCATTGCTAGTTCTTGAAGAATGAATATCAGAATAAAACGTAGATACAGCATTTACTTCTGTACACGAATCAAAATAATTAGAATTTATTTGCGATAAATCGCTTTCGTTTCTTGGATAATTGAAACTAATATTTTTAAGCGATTCTTTGTTTTTTAATACTACGTAATTGCCTGATTTCTCTGGATAATTTCCGAAAGTGAGTTTGATTTTATTGTTCAATATTTGTTGCATTGGAATAAAACTATTTTCAGCATTTGTAACACTCAAAACATTATCCTTTGCAATGGTTTCGTTGATAATTGTGTAATTGTTATTGCCAATTATAAAGGCATTTAAACCCGATTTATTATTGTTTTGTCCCATATTATAAAACGTTGGAACAATTAAAGGTGAATTTTGAAAGTTCGAATTTTCTTTGTTTATAGAAGTAGAAAAGAAGTATAAATTTCCGAGTTTATTGGTGATATTTCCTAAAAAAACACTTTTGTCTTCATATTGTAAAACGGGTAAATTACTTCCGTTTACGTTAAAAGTTGTATTTGTTTTTGGATACTGAAAATTACTAACTTTTTTATCAAAAACGTTGGTATATATAGGATGATTGAAACTTATTTGGGTAATTTGTTTTTCTTTTGTAGTTTTTTCAGATAAAGAAATGTTGCTAAAATTTCTCAAAAATAAATTATAATTTGACTCGGAACTAGTTACATCTGGTATAAAAATTATGGTTCCGCCTTTGCTATAATAATTCTTTAATGTTACCGATAACGCATTCGGAATAGTTGGCAATTCATTTAATATAATCGCATCTGCATCGTCAATAGCATTATAATTTAAAGTGTTTAATTCAGTTGCAGTAAAATTAAATTCCTCAGCAGTATAAATTCTTGATAAGAAATTATTTTTAGTGCTATTTCCAACGGCAATTACATTCGATTTTTGAGGTTTCGAAATACTAAAATAAAATGAATTGTCGTATTCTAAACTGTTATCTTGAATGGAAACAAAACCATGAAAATCTGTTTTTGGAATGGTGAATACGATTTCTTTTTGAGATTTTTCTTCAGAAATTAATGCTTTTCCAATTAATTTTTTACCATTGTACATTGAAATGGGCACATCATTTTCAAAATTTCCGTACGATTTAATGCTGATTTTTAATTCGTAAAATTGATCTAAAACCTGACTAATTTGTACGTTTTCAATAGCCATATTATTGGTTTCTTTCGCTTCAACCGTTTGATAATACAAAGAAGACGTTTCACTTAAATTGGTTTTCAATTCCTCTTTTAAGCCAACTGCATCTGAAATAAATAAAATATCTTTTGGTATTCCAGGTTTTTTGGCTTCAATTCTGGTGATAATTGCTGCAGGATTGAATGGAGTAGACGAGTAGTTTAAATTTTGTAGTTCTTTTTGAATGTTTTTAATATTCGTATCGTAAAAGTTTTCATCGTTGGTAAGTACAGATAATTGTTGGTCTTCTGGTGTGTTTTCCAATATATCCTGAATGGTTCTTTTCAACAATTCGCCGCTTTTACCTTTGGCTTGCATCGAAAAGGAATTATCGATGACTAAAATTAATTCGTTATTTTTTTTATCGAAATCTTTCGCTTTAAAAAAAGGTTGTGCGAAGGCAAAAATTAAAGCTGTTAGAAGTAATAAACGTGTGACTAATAGAAGCCATTTCTTAATTGTAGCGCTTTTTCGGGTCTGAATTTGGAGTTCTTTAAGCAATTTAACATTGGTAAATTCTTGTTTTTTAAATCGTCTCAATTGAAAAAGATGTACCAAAATTGGTAGAATCAATAGAAATAAAAAATATAGAATTTCTGGGTTTTTAAATTGCATTTTTTCGTTTTCTTAAACATATAGGCACATAGATTTTTGAAATATGCACTAAACTTTAAATGAGCTTTAACTTAGTTTTCTAATAGATTTTCCGCTTACAAATAAAAAATTATGTGTCTATGTGTTTTAATTTATTTTCAAAAATACTAAAAATATCACCTTGTTGCAATTAGTTTTATATTAATTCACAACGATTCGAAGTTTATAATATGAAGTTTGTCTTGCTGAACTTGTTTCAGCAACTAATTAGACACTGAAACAAGTTCGGCGTGACAAGTCATTTACTTTTTCTTTTTCTTTTCGTCTCGTTTTCTTTCAATTCCACGGTTTCTGGAAGCGGTTTTTCTTGGTGTTCTTTTTCCTGGACCGCCTAAATTGACTTTACTATTTTTCTCAGATTTTTTCTCAAAAGCATCGCCACCTGTTTTCTTTACACGTTTCAAAAGGGTTTTTACTTTCTTTTGGTCCTTTTCGAATTCTAAACGTTGTTGCTCTATTTTTACGCCAGTAGGAATCTCGTGAATTTTAATTTCCGTTTGCATTAGCATTTCTACTTCCAATTGAAATTCGTCTTCTTTCGGACCAATAAAACTGATGGCAATACCCTCTTTATCGGCACGACCAGTACGACCAATTCTGTGCATGTATTGTTCTGGAATTTCAGGAAATTGCATATTTATTACGTGCGTAATATCTGTAATATCCAAACCACGCGCCATAATATCAGTGGTTACTAAACCTCTAATTTCGCCGTTTTGGAAATTTTCCATCATATTTAAACGGTAATTTTGCGTTTTATTAGAGTGCACCGTTCCAAACTGACCTGGAAAATCTTCTTCTAAATGTTCTAATAAAAAATCGGCCATTCTTTTACTGTTTACAAACAATAAAATTCGGCTGTATGTTTCGTCTGCTAATAAATGTTTAAGTAAATTAACTTTCGTTAAAAAGTTCGGTACCACATAAGCGCGTTGTTCAATTTGCTCTAATGGTGTTCCACTTGGCGCTAACGAAACTTCTTCTGGAAATTCGAAAAATTCATCTAACAAATCGTCTACTTCTTCTGTCATGGTTGCCGAAAACAAAATATTTTGTCTTTTCGAACGCATCATCGATAAAATAGAAGTCAGTTGTACTCGAAATCCTAAATTTAATATTTCATCAAATTCATCTATGACTAATTTTTGTAAATCGTCAAATCGTAATACATTATCTAAAGCCAAATCCATAATTCTACCGGGTGTGCCCACCACAATATCAATTCCAGAATAAATGTCTTTCTTTTGCGTATTGATATTCACCCCACCATAAACGGCAAGTGAACGCACACTCATATATTTGGTTAATTTTTCAATTTCTTCATGCACTTGCACTACTAATTCTCGAGTAGGGACTAAAATTAGTACTCTCGGTATATCGGTAGGTACAAATCGCCATTGCTTTAAAATTGGTAACAAATAGGCAAACGTTTTACCCGTTCCGGTTTGTGCAATTCCCATCACATCTCTACCAGACATAACAATTGGAAAGGCTTTTGATTGGATAGGAGTGGGAGTTGTGAAACCTAAATCGTCTATAGCTTTTTGTAGCGAAATTGGAAGATTAAGTTGTTCGAATGTAACCATTTGTATGAAAATTTAGGCAAAGATAACATTAAGTTAGAAGTTAGTAGTCAGAAGTTAGAAGTTTTTTGCCTTTTTCCTTTTACCTTTGTCCTTTTACCCATACAATGAAACACGAAATTATCATTACAAAAGACGGTTCTACGTCTATTTATATTCCAGAATGGAATGAAACGTATCATTCTAAATTTGGCGCGATACAAGAAGCAAAACACGTATTTATAAAAAACGGATTGGCGCTTTTTGAAGACGTTTTGGAAATTTCGATTTTAGAAATTGGTTTTGGTACCGGATTAAATGCATTCATTACGATGTTGGAAGCCGAACACCGAAAAATAAAAGTGAATTATGTTGCCGTTGAAGCGTATCCAGTAGCTTTTGAAGATATTGTACAGCTCAATTATGCTACGCAATTGGAAGTACCCAACCGACAAGCGGATTTTGAACAATTACACACGTTGCCTTGGGAAGAAACTATTGAAGTAACACCTTATTTTACCCTAACCAAGCGTAAACAATTTTTTAATGACATAACCGATGAAAATACGTTTGATTTAATTTATTTTGATGCTTTTGGCTACAACGTGCAACCCGAGTTATGGAATGAAGCTATTTTTGAAATAATGTACCGCGCCCTAAAAAGCAAAGGCATATTAACCACGTATGCGTGCCGAACCACCATTAAAAACGCTATGCAACACGCCGGTTTTGAAACCAAAAAACTACCAGGTGCACCCGGAAAAAGAGAAATGTTGCGTGCGTTGAAAAATGGGTGAAGGGTTTTGTTGAAAAATTAAATTATCCTTTTAATTATAAAGTTTTATTTAGCTTTATATTCTAATTAAAGTATTTATATCTTAACTTAAGTTTTTTAATGTATTCTTTATGTTGTTTAATTATTTTTGAGTCATCTCCATTTTTTTTAGCTATATCGAGTAAATTGAAAATGTCCCATTTGTTTTTATAATTTATTATTTCATTATTCTGCAGAATTTCGTTAAATCTTTCTAAGATTAAAGAAGATTTGGATAAATATGTCCGTTTTGGTAAATTATAAAAACTTTTTAATTCACAACTTCCGAAAAATACTATAACTGAAAAAAACGGAATATTTTCAAATTGGGGAAAAGTTTTTAAATCCTCAATATGTTTTTTATTTTGATGTATAGGATTATAAAAGTGATATTTTTCTTTTCCATAAGCTAAAATTTGCGTCCATTTTTGTTGTTCTTCATTTCCGAAAATCCAGCCATTGTATTCTTTTATTTCAAAAACAATAATACCAACTTTAGTAGCTACAATTAAGTCTATTTGACAATAATTACCATTTCCAATATATAGATATAAATCATGAAAAATTGCTGTAGGTTTGATTCCGTTTTTTAATAGTTTTAAAACCATTTTTCGTTCCGACTTTGTTCCACGATTAATTTTTGTTGCAGTTCGAAGTAATTTTTGGTCTTGAAATTCTTTATATATAAAAAAGATTACAAACCCAATTAAACAAAAAATTAAAATTAAAATATATTTCATATTTTTATGAATAGTTCTTTTATTTTACCCTACAACTTTTCTTGCAATGCTTTTATTTCATCTCTAAACTTGGCGGCTTGCATAAAGTCTAATTCTTTGGCGGCTTTTTCCATTAGTTTTCGTTTGTCCCTAATTTTTTGTTCAATTTCGGGTTTGCTTAGGTACTCGCTTTCGGGTTCGGCGGCTTTATAGGCTTGGTTTTCGTAGTATTGTGTAGAAACAGAATTGGCGCTAAAAGCATTGCCCAAACTCTTGTTTAACGATTGTGGCGTTTTGCCGTGTAAGGTATTGTAAGCCGTTTGTTTTTCGCGGCGGTAAATGGTTTCGTCTATGGTATGTTGCATACTTGCCGTAATTTTATCGGCATACATAATGGCTTTTCCGTTAATGTTTCTGGCGGCTCTTCCAACGGTTTGTGTTAACGAACGTTTGCTTCGTAAAAAGCCTTCTTTGTCCGCATCTAAAATCGCCACAAGCGATACTTCGGGTAAATCCAAACCTTCACGCAATAGGTTGACACCAATTAGTACATCAAAAACGCCTTTTCGTAAGTCTTGCATAATTTCTACACGTTCCAAAGTATCTACATCGGAATGAATGTAACGGCATCGTATCGAAACTTTGGTAAGGTATTTGGCTAATTCTTCAGCCATTCGTTTGGTTAAAGTCGTGACTAAAACACGCTCGTCGGCTTCGCAACGCAATTGAATTTCTTCAATTAAATCGTCTATTTGATTCGCACTTGGACGAATTTCTATAATCGGATCTAACAATCCTGTAGGACGAATAATTTGCTCTACATACACACCTTCCGATTTTTGCATTTCATAGTCGGCAGGCGTAGCAGAAACATATACTACTTGATTTTGTAGGGCTTCAAACTCTTCAAATTTTAAAGGGCGGTTGTCCATTGCGGCAGGCAAACGAAATCCGTATTCTACCAAGTTTTCTTTTCTACTTCTGTCGCCACCGTACATCGCGTGTACTTGCGATATGGTAACGTGACTTTCATCAATAACCATTAAATAATCGTCTGGAAAATAATCTAATAAACAGAAAGGACGCGTTCCCGGTTCTCGACCATCAAGGTAACGCGAATAGTTTTCAATCCCAGAACAATAGCCCAATTCGCGAATCATTTCTAAATCGAAATTGGTGCGTTCTTCTAAGCGTTTGGCTTCTAAATGTTTGCCAATTTCTCGAAAATATTCGACTTGTTTTACCATATCTTGTTGGATTTCCCAAATGGCTTTTTGTAAAATATCTGGAGAAGTCACAAACATATTAGCAGGATAAATGCTTAACGAATCGTATTTTTCCAATACTTGAGACGTTCGGGCATCAAACGCTTCAATTTCTTCAATTTCATCGCCAAAAAAGTGAATTCGAAACGGTTCATCGCCATAACTTGGAAATACTTCAACCGTATCGCCTTTGATACGAAAGGTTCCAGGCGTAAATTCCATTTCGGTACGAGCATATAAACTTTGCACCAATTGATGCAATAATTTGGTTCGAGAAATGGCTTGTCCGCTTTTTAAAGTAATCACATTTTTCTGAAATTCAACCGGATTTCCAATTCCATATAAGCAAGAAACTGATGAAATTACAATGATATCTCTGCGACCAGAAAGTAGTGCAGAAGTAGTGCTCAAACGAAGTTTTTCAAGTTCTTCGTTAATAGATAAGTCTTTTTCAATATAGGTTCCCGTTACCGGAATAAAGGCCTCGGGTTGGTAATAATCGTAATACGATACAAAATATTGCACCGAATTATTAGGAAAAAATTGCTTAAATTCCGAATACAATTGCGCGGCAAGGGTTTTGTTGTGTGCTAAAACTAAAGTAGGTTTCTGCACTTCCTGAATCACATTGGCTACCGTAAATGTTTTTCCTGAACCCGTAACACCCAATAAAGTTTGGTATTTTTCGCCATTGATGATGCCTTTAGCTAATTTTTCAATTGCTTGCGGCTGGTCTCCAGTGGGAATGTAATCAGATACTACTTGGAATTTCATTTGGATTTAAAATATTGAAATGCGAAATTATAATTTTTAACACGAATTACACGAATTAACACAAATAAAAAGGTATTTAAAACTGTAAAATTTATGTACAACGTTTGTCATGCTGAAAGCATCTCTTTTAGTTGAATTGAAAAACTTACGTGAGACCCTTTCAGGGTAACAAATGTTGTGGCAAGGTTTTATTTATAAATCTTAAATCAATTCAGTTTTTCTGCCAAATATTTTCCTGTCAAGGATTTTTTATTTTTTGCTATTTCTTCTGGTGTGCCAAAAGCGACCATTTGTCCGCCATTTTCTCCACCTTCAGGACCGATGTCGATAATGTAATCGGCACATTTAATAAGTTCTAAATTGTGTTCAATTACGATTATTGAATGTCCTTTTTCAATTAGAGCATCAAATGATTTTAATAATTTTTTTATGTCGTGAAAATGCAAACCAGTAGTGGGTTCGTCAAATACAAATAGCATTTTTTCTTTGGTGGCACCTTTTACTAAAAACGAGGCCAATTTTATACGTTGTGCTTCTCCACCAGAAAGTGTAGAAGAAGATTGTCCCAATTGCACATATCCTAAACCAACATCTTTTAAAGGTTGTAACTTTTGCGTAATTTTATTTTGACCATGTTTTTCGAAAAAAGCAACGGCTTCATCAATGGTCATTTTTAGAATATTGTCGATGTTTTTGCCTTCAAAATTAACTTCCAAAACCTCTTTTTTGAATCGTTTTCCATTACAGGTTTCACATTCTAAATGCACATCGGCCATAAATTGCATTTCAATGGTTACTTCGCCATCGCCTTTGCAAGTTTCACATCTTCCACCATCTACATTAAATGAAAAGTGTTTGGCTTGGTAATTTCTTAACTTAGAAGTGGTTTGTTTGGCATATAATTCTCTTATATCATCGTACGCTTTGATATAAGTAACTGGATTGGAACGCGAACTTCTTCCGATAGGATTTTGGTCTACATATTCAATGTTCTTAAGGTGCGAAAAACTACCTTCTAAACTTGTAAATTGACCTGCTTTATCGCTAATTCCGGTTAGTTTTTTCTGTAAGGCAGGAAACAATATTTTTTTGACTAACGTACTTTTTCCGCTACCAGAAACACCTGTAATTACAGTTAAGCAATCCAAAGGAAAAGTGACATTGATATTTTTTAAGTTATTTTCTCTGGCGCCAATAATGTCAATATGATTTTTGAATTTTCTTCTAATTTTAGGCACTTCAATTTGTTCTTTTCCATTTAAATATCTAGAAGTTAAAGAATCTGATTTCAGAATTTCTGCATACGTGCCTTGCGCAACTAAATTGCCACCTAAAGTTCCCGCTTCCGGACCAATATCAATAATCATATCAGCGGCTTTCATGATGTCTTCGTCGTGTTCTACGATTATCACCGTGTTACCTAATTTTTTTAAGTTTAGTAATACTTCAATCAATTTCTCGGTGTCTTTTGGGTGTAAACCAATACTTGGTTCATCTAAAATATACATAGAACCCACTAACGAGCTTCCTAAAGAAGTTGCTAAATTGATTCGTTGTGATTCGCCACCAGAAAGTGAAGCCGATTTTCTGTTTAAACTTAAATAGTTTAATCCTACATTGTCTAAAAATGCCAATCGGTTTTTAATTTCTATTAACAAGCGTTTTGCAACTTTTAAATCGTATTCAGATAATTCAATGGTGTCAAAAAACGGAATTAATTTAATAATTGGCAAATCCACCAAGTTAGAAATGGTTTTTTTTGCGACTTTAATATTGTTAGTTTCAGAACGTAGTCGTTTGCCATTACAAGCGTGACATTTTGTTTTACCTCTATAACGAGAAAGCATGACACGATTTTGAATTTTATAATTATTGGCTTCTAAATCCTTAAAAAAGTCATTTAAACCAGTGAAATATTTATTTCCATTCCATACAAGTGCTTTGTGAGCTTCTGATAATTCAAAATATGGTTTGTGTATCGGAAAATCAAAATGATGAGAATTATTTACCAATTGATCTCGGTACCATCCCATACTTTCTCCGCGCCATGGAAAAATAGCATTTTCATATACAGAAAGCGCCGTGTTTGGCACAACAAGTTCTTCGTCAATACCAATAACACTTCCGTAGCCTTCACAAGTTGGGCAGGCTCCATACGGATTATTAAAGCTAAATAAATGAATATTTGGTTCTAAAAAATCCATTCCATCTAATTGAAAATTGGAGTTGAAAACCACGCGATTTGCTTTTTCAGGTTCTTGTATATATAGCTCGCCTTTTCCTTCATAAAATGCTATTTGTAAGGCATCTGCAATTCGGTTTAAGAATTCTTCATCTGATTTTACTACGATTCTGTCAATAACTAATAAAATTTCTTTGTTAGCCATGGTATTTTCGTCAATCATTTCTAGTGTTGCAACAAAATCGTCTAATCGAACCGTTTGGTTATCTATCAGTATTCTGGCAAAACCTTGTTGTAATAAAACCTTAAGTTTGTCGTGTAATTTTCTACCTTTTTCAAGATGAATAGGAGCTAATAAGAGCCATTTCGAATCCATTTCTAAGGATTGAATGTGTTTTACTACATCTGAAACGGTCTGTTTTTTAACTTCTTCACCTGAAATTGGCGAATACGTTCTTCCAATTCTGGCAAATAATAATTTTAAATAATCGTATATTTCTGTGGAAGTACCTACTGTGGAACGCGCATTTGTAGTATTGACTTTTTGTTCAATTGCAATGGCAGGTGCAATTCCCTTAATGTATTCAACTTTTGGCTTGTCTAATTTCCCTAAGAATTGTCGTGCATAGGAAGATAAACTTTCTACATAGCGTCTTTGTCCTTCCGCGTACAGCGTATCAAAGGCCAAACTTGATTTTCCAGAACCAGAAAGCCCAGTAATCACAACCATTTGATTTCTTGGAATGGCTACATCAATATTTTTTAAATTGTGCAATTGTGCCCCTTTTATCAAGATAAATTTTTTGGGTTCTAAAGAAGAAAAATCAGATTGCATCATTGTATTTTTTATAAGAATGGCAAAGATAATTAATTATAAGTCTAAATGTATCAATTCTTCTTTCGGATGAATAAAAAAGTATGAATACAACCTAAGAAATCGTTGTAGTTGAAATATTTAAGCTAATTTTTAACTATACATTAACTATACATTATTAATTAAATTTTTTTAAAAATAATTCTAAAGTATTGTAAAACAGGTTTTTATATTAAAAATAAAGCTTGTAATTTTTTTTTAAAAAAAAACTAAAATGTATAGTTTCTATATATATAATAAAAATTGTGCATTTATTTTTTTGATTAATTTTACTATTATCAATTTTTAACCAATTAAATTTAATATTATGAAAAAAATTACGTATTTATTTACATTTTTAATTTCCATTACGGGTTTTTCACAAAATCTCGTTACAAATGGAGATTTTCAAACCGGTACCGCTGCACCTTGGACGGGGAATGCTGCCAATGTTGTTGACTTGGGTGCTTCAAATTGGGTTAACCAAGCTAATGTAACAGTTGCAGGGAATCCATGGGATGCTAACTTAAGCCAAGTGGTTAATTTAACCAGTGGTAAAATCTATAAATTAAAATTTGATGCTTTTACAGCAGCAGCAACAGGAACAAGGACTTTGATTTCAGGTTTAGGTCAAACAGCCGCACCTTTTGTATCATTAACTTCAACTTCAGTATTAACTTCAACGCCTCAAACTTTTTCTTTTGATATTACAATTAACTATGGAGAAGCTGTTACCGATAGAGTAATTTTTGATATGGGTAATGCTACAGGATTTGTTTTTATAGATAATGTATCAGTAGTAGAGGTGATGCCACTTATTCAAAATTTTGAAACACCAGTTACTTATACTTCAGCTGGAGGTTTTGAAGGCGCTACGGCTTCTTTTGCAGCTGATCCAGCTTCTGGAGGTACAAATGGTCAGGTATTTAAAGGAGTTCAAGGACCAGGAGGTAATCCATGGCAAGGAATTGAATTTGTTCAAACTACTAAAAAGGCTAAATTAACAACTAATAAAACAATGACTGTTGACGTATATTGTTCTCAAGCGTTTAATTTGTTAGCAAAAGTAGCTCAAGGTGGAGTTGCTCCTGAATCAGCAAATGGACAAGCATATACTACGCCAGGACAATGGCAAACAATAACTTTCAATTTTGCAGCACCAATGGATGGTACAGCTGCGGCCAATGGAGAATACCAAAAAATTATCTTTTTTGGAAACTGGAAAGCAACAAACGATGGATTTAATAGTCCTATTGTACCATTGACATTTTATATTGATAATATCAGAGCTGAGGAAGCACCTATTATAACTGTATTACCGATTATTCAAAATTTTGAAACACCAATTACTTACACTTCACTAAATGGTTTTGAAGGTGCTGCAGCTTCTATAGCAGCTGATCCTGTTTCAGGAGGTACAAATGGTCAAGTATTGAAAGGTATTCAAGGCCCAGGTGGTAATCCTTGGCAAGGAATCGAATTTGTTCAAACGGCTAAAAAGGCTAAATTAACAACTAACAAAACAATGACGGCTGAGGTATATTGTTCACAAGCCTTTAATTTATTGGCAAAAGTTGATATTGGTGGCGTTGGTATTGCATCATCTGCAACCGGACAAGCTTACACTACACCTGGACAATGGCAAACATTAACTTTCAATTTTGCTGTCCCTATGGACGGTACAGCAGTAGCCAATGGAGAATATGAAAAAATTATCTTTTTTGGAAATTGGAAAGCTACGAATGATGGATTTAACACTCCTATTGTGCCATTAACATTTTATATTAACAATATCAGAGCAGAAGAAGCTGCTATTATAACTCCACCTGCAGGACCATCTGTTGCAGCACCAACTCCACCAGCAAGACCTATTGGAGAATTTATTTCTCTATTTAGTAATGCTTATACGAATATAGCTGTTTCTGAATGGTCAACTTCATGGGATGATTCTAGTTTTTTAGATCTTTTTTCTGTTCCTGGTGATGATATTAAGAAGATTACTTTTGGAAACTTTTTAGGTGTTCAATTTACAAATTATGAAAATGCTACAAACATGACTCATTTTCATATGGATTATTTTATCTCAGCTGGAACAGATTTAACGGGTAAAGTTTTAAACCCAAAATGGTCAAATCATGCAGGTATGACGGGAGAAACTAATGCTCTATTACTAACGCATTTACCAACAACTGCTGGTTCATGGGTTTCAGTAGATATGCCACTTTCAATGTTTTCACCTCAAGGTCCAGGTACTGCATTTGCTAGAGAAAAATTATACCAATTTTTATTATCATCAAATTTAGGAATTGTTTATGTTGATAATATTTATTTACATAAAAACACTGTTTTATCTACAGGTAGCTTTGCTGTTTCAAAAGTGAAATTATATCCAAACCCAACTTCTAATGTGTTAAACATTGCGTCGGTTGGAACTATTCAGAATATTGCAATTTTCAACGTTTTAGGACAAGAAGTAATGAACAAACTTGCAAATGAAACGTTAGTAAGTTTAGATGTTTCAGGATTAAGCGCAGGTGTTTATGTAATAAAAACTGTAATTGATGGAAAAGTTTCATCTACCAAATTTATAAAAGAATAATCAAAAGTATATTATATTTAAAAGACTGTCAGAAATGGCAGTCTTTTTTTTTAAATCATTTTTTTTTTATGGTTTTAATATATATCTTTAATTTTTAATTATAATGAAATGCAATTTCTAAAAATTCGAATTCAACTTTTATTATTTCTGTTTTCGTTAGCGAGTACAGGACAGCAATTGCCACCAATTGTAAAGTATTCTAAAGATATTTATAATGCGGGTATACAAAATTGGATGATTTCTCAAGACAATCAACGGTTTATGTATTTTGCTAATAATGAAGGTTTGTTAGAATTTAATGGATCAAAGTGGGTATTAAATCACTCGCCAAATGAAACTATTATTCGTTCTGTTAAATGCATTCAGGATAAAATATATACTGGGGCTTTTATGGAATTTGGCTATTGGCAACGGGCTGCTAATGGCGAATTATTTTACACATCTTTAAGTAAATCTATCAAGTCTAAAATTAATGATGACGAACAATTTTGGGGTATTTTTCCATTTGATAATTGGATACTTTTTCAATCTTTAGAAAAAATTTACGCCTACAATACCAAAACTAAGTTATTTACAATTATTGAGCCAAAAAGCACTATTAACAAAGCTTTCAAAACATCAAATGGCATTTATTTTCAAACCCCAAAGGGTTTATTTGAAATAGATCAAGGTAAAAGTAAGTTGTTTTTAAGTAATGATATAATAAATCAAAATAAACTCATAAATATTTTTGAAACCTCTGAGGGTTTACTTTTAGTTACTCAAAAACAAGGTATTTTTAAATATAAAAATGGTGTTTTATCTAAATTTCAGACCAATATTGATGCTGAAATACAACAAAGTAATATTTATAGTAGTCAGTTATTATCTGATGAAAGCGTGGCACTTGGTTCAATTTCTAATGGAATTTTTATTTTATCCAAAGAAGGAAATTTAATTTATCATATTACACAAAATTCAGGATTAAGTAATAATACCGCGCTTTCGTTATTTGAAGATGTAGATAAAAATTTATGGATTGGTTTAGATAATGGAATTAATTGTATCAATTTAAAATCTCCAATAAATAGTTATATTGACAATACTGGAATTTTGGGCGCAATTTATGCATCAGCTACTCATAACAATAAGTTATATATTGGAACAAATCATGGACTTTTTTATAAAGATTTGAATTCTTTTTCTAAATTTGAATTTGTGCAAAACACTAAAGGGCAAGTGTGGTCTTTATTTTTATTTAAGAATACCCTTTTTTGCGGGCACGACTCGGGCACTTTTGTTGTAAATGAAACAAATGCTAATCTAATTTTTTCAGGTTCTGGTACTTGGAAGTTTGAACCCTATTTGGATGGAAATAATTTTATTTTACAAGGAAATTATAATGGCATTTCAGTTTTAGAGAAAAGCACAAATGGTTGGACTTTTAAAAACAAAATTCAGGGTTTTAATTATTCTTCTAAGCATTTTGAAATACTTAATAATAAAGACGTTTATGTAAGTCACGAATACAAAGGCGTTTATACGTTTTCAATTGATAATTTATTGACTAAAGCTACTAAAGTTATTAAATTTAAAAATCCTATTAAAGGTAAAAATGCAACATTAGTAAAATATAATAATCAAATTTACTACGCCTATAAAAACGGAATTTTTAAACTTAATAATCAAACAAAACAATTTGTTAAAGACAAGTCATTGAGTACTATATTTGAAAATGACGAATATGTTACCGGTAAAATGATTGTAGATAAATCAAATAAACTTTGGTTTTTCACTAAAAACTACATCCATTATTTTTCTTCAGGAAAGCTATCTACAGAGTTAAAAAAGAACAGTTTACCTATTCCTTCTTCAATGACCAATTCTATGCCAGGATATGAAAATATTTTACAATTGAATGATGTTAATTATTTGATTGGGTCTACAGATGGGTATTATATTTTAAAAAACATTGATTTTAAATTTAGCAATTATAAAGTTTCGTTATTTAGAATTTCAAATTCAGGAGTTAATTCTAAACCATTAAATGTTTCAATCAAAGGTGAAGTGAATTTAGAGCATGATCAAAATAATTTAGAATTTAGTTATACTGTTCCGGAATATGACAATTATATTAACGCAGAATACCAATATAAATTAGATGGATTTAATAATAAATGGAGCGATTGGACTTTTAATTCTAAAGTTGTATTTGAAAACTTACCAGCAGGTGATTATACCTTTCATGTTAGGGCAAAAGTTGCAAATTCTATAACAGACAATATTGAATCGTATTCTTTTGTGATATCCAAACCTATTTATGCGAACGCATGGGCAAAATTATTTTATTTTATTTTGTTGCTAATAATAGGATTTTATATTCATAAATTTTATACTGTTTTTCACGAAAAAAGACACCAAAGAATTATAGCCGAAAATGATATTCTATTAGAGCTTAAAGAATTAGAGAATGATCAAAAAATAATGAAAATTAAAAACGAACAGCTAACTCAAGATGTTGATAAGAAAAGCAAAGAATTAGCCGTGTCAACAATGAATCTTATTAAGAAAACAGAATTATTAAACATAATTAAAGCCGATCTTAAAAACTCCACAGATAGTTCAACGAATAGAAGTATTAAAGCCGTAATTTCTACAATAAATAGCAATGTAAAGGAAGAGAGTACTTGGAATATTTTTAAAGAAGCTTTTGATAGCGCAGACAATAATTTTCTAAAGAAAGTTAAAGAAAGTCATCCTTCTTTAACGCCAAATGATTTAAGACTCTGTGCTTATTTAAGATTGAACTTATCTTCTAAGGAAATTGCGCCACTTTTAAATATATCTGTACGAAGTGTGGAAATTAAAAGATATCGTTTGCGTAAAAAAATTGATTTACCACACGAAAAAGGATTAGTTGAGTATATTTTGTCTATTTAGAGCTACAATTTTATACTAAAGCACCTATACATTTCCTCAACAAAAGCAAGAATTTAATTTTTAAAATCATTTAAAATATTAATTTTTTATAATTTTAAATCTTGTTTCAACAATAAATTCACAACTATACAAGTGTTTTTTTATCATGTATGTACTTTGTTGTGGTTTTTTTTCTTTAATTAATGAAAATTCATCAGTATTTTTGAAATATGTTTAACTATTTATAAACTTTAATTAACCATTAACTTAATCTAGTACTTTAAATGAAAAAATTTTTTTATTTACTAATTTTTTGCAGTGCGTTTTCTAGTTTCTCTCAAACAGAAAAAATTGCTATCCAGAAAAATAATTCCGAACATAGCATAACTATTGAAGGTAAAAATTTCATTATAAATGGAATGAATTGGGATTATTTTCCAATCGGCACAAATTATTCTTATAGTCTATGGAATCAAACAGATGCTTTTATTCAACAAGCACTTGACGACGAAATGGGTTTGCTAAAAAATATGGGTGTAAACACCATTCGCGTTTATTCTGGAATTCCAAAAAAATGGATTGAGTATATTCATACTAATTTTGGTATTTACACCATGTTAAACCACTCTTTTGGTAGATATGGTTTAACTATAGATGGTGTTTGGAAACCTAATACAGAATATTCTGACCCTAAAACAAAGAAACTTCTTTTAAGCGAAGTAACTCAAATGGCCAAAGAGTATAAAGATACCAAAGGATTATTATTGTTCCTTTTAGGGAATGAAAATAATTATGGCTTATTTTGGGACGGAGCTGAAACAGAAAACATACCTTTAAAAGATAGAAAATCTACAATTAGAGCTCGTTCTATGTATAAATTATTCAATGAAGCAGTAGTTTCTATGAAAGCTATTGACTCCAATCATCCAATGGCTATTTGTAATGGTGATTTGCTTTTTCTTGACATAATAGCAGAAGAATGTAAAGATATTGATGTATTAGGAACAAACGTATATAGAGGTGTTTCATTTGGAGATTTATTTGAAAGAGTTAAAAAAGAATATGGTAAGCCAGTTCTATTTACAGAATTTGGTTCAGATACCTTTAATGCAATAACCAATCAAGA
The DNA here is from genome assembly GCA_945897915.1 of Chryseobacterium gleum. GTDB lineage: Bacteria > Bacteroidota > Bacteroidia > Flavobacteriales > Flavobacteriaceae > Flavobacterium. The sequence continues at coordinate 19,388 of CAMDGB010000026.1, forward strand.
AGATCAAAACGCACAAGCTTTTTACTTAAAAGGCAATTGGAATGAAATATACAATAATGCTTCAGGAATGGGTAAAGCTGGAAATGCTATTGGTGGTTTTACGTTTCAATTTAGTGATGGTTGGTGGAAATATGGTCAAACTTCTAATTTAGATTTGCATGATAATAATGCTTCATGGTCTAATGGTGGTTACCAAAAAGATTTTATTGAAGGTGAAAACAATATGAATGAAGAGTGGTTTGGTATATGTGCAAAAGGCCCAACTAACGAAAAAGGTTTTTACCAATTGTATCCAAGAGCAGCATATTATGTTTTGAAAGAAATTCATAAATTCAATCCGTTTTCGTCAAATGCTGACAAAGAGAAACTTAAAACTCTTTTTGATGGAGCCAATTTGATGGATGCCACACTTAGAGCTCGTGCTGACAAAGCGGCATTAGCTAGCAATGATGGTGGAATTTTAAAAATAAGTAATCTTAGAGCTGAATTTACAACTTTTAATACTGGCGGTAGCTTAATTTCAACTCCAAAATCAGATGATCCTGATACTGCGAATTACCCAAATAAACTTGGTTTTGATCACATGCAATCCTATTTTATTGGTGTAGAAGGAAATCCGTCTGCCAATATGAAAGCAAACGTAAATTTCAATGTTTTAGGCAGAGTTGCTGAAAACCCAATTAATGAAATTTTTTACGAAAATAGAGGCAGAGCAAAATCTTTTGATACACCTGATGGACCAATGATGGTAAACGACTTTAATAGAGTTCAAGTCTATAATGCTTCTTACAAATGGAATGCTAAGGATTTTGATTTGAAAGGTTTTTACAGAGCGGGGCATTATCATTGGGGTTATGAAGGTGATTTCTTTGCCTTATACTCTGAGGCAAATTATGGAGCAAATTTAGATTTATATAATGGTGAAACCCTAGGATTTGAAATTGATGGTAAAAGAAGTCTAAAAGGTTTTAAAGCTGCATTTGGACCACAATTATGGTGGGGAGCAAATCCAGCTTATTTATTAAAATATGGAACAAAACTAGGTAAAGTTGATGCGACTGTAGTGTATCATGAAGATATTAATCAAGTTGAAGCTTCACAAACGGTTTCTTCTATTGCATTTCCGGTACCAAAAACAAGAAGAGCAACAGTTCATTTTAAAACAAAAATAGGTGCTTTTGGTTTTGATGCAGGAGGTATTTGGGGAGGACAGCCATTAAATGGAAGAGAGTTTCAAATGATGGATGGCAATGTTGTTAAAGTTGATAAAATTAATAATAAAGATAACTGGGGAGGAAAAGCTAAGATTACGTTTTCTAAAGGAAAATTTAATGCCTATACACAAGGAGCCATTCAAGGTCTTGTTGCTTCTGGTGGAGCAGATAATGTTCAAACGTTTACAGGTTGGAGATTAAAAGATTCTGGAAGTGGTAACCAAATGAACTTTCTTGCTGGATTTACTTACAACATTAACTCTAAACTTCAAATTGCCCCAAATATGTTGTGGCAACAACCTATTGTTGATGCTATGCCAAATGGTGTTGCAGCTCCTGGAAGATTAAGAAATGTATTAGACGATCCGTTTTTTGTTAGAAGTAATAGAAAAACTTTAGGTGGAGAGTTATTAATTACTTTCGACCCAACTCCAGCTACGTGGATGTATGAATGGAATAATGATATGCTTGAAGATGCAAAATTTGCTTTTAGTACAGGTTTTGTGTATAGAAAATTGCCTACAACGATGGATGCAGCTATAGGATTTTTATCAAACAGAACTCCTTTTGCGTTTGACAAATCTGCACCAGCGCAAAACTTATGGGAATCAAATACTAGAATTGTCTCAAAAATTAGTCCAGATTTAGGAATGATTGCAAATATCTATTTTGGAAATGGTCAAGCTAATGGAGATTCAGAAAGAACTATAAACAGAATGGGTGGGGATATTAGAATGATTTACAAAAAAGTCAAACTAGTTTCATCTCTTAAATTTAATGATTGGGGACCTTTTGATTACCACCGTGATTTTAACTTAACTTATCCACTTCAAACTCAAGTTGATATTTCTACGTCTCTAGGAAAACCAAGTTGGTTTATATTACCTGACACAAGAATTGGTTTAATGGGTATATGGCGAACGTTAAATCAATATTCACCTAGATATTCTCCAACTTTTGTGCCAGCTAACACTTATCCTGCTGTTCCAACTTTAACTCCAGCAGGTTTTGGAAATGGATCTGAATGGGAAATTAGAACATATATTCATATAAATATTGGTAAATAATTTAAAAATAATAAAATGAAAAATAGAAAAATTAATTTTTTAAGAAATTCTTTCCTATTGACAATTATTACACTTGTCAATTTGAACTGTGAAAGAGATTTATCAGATGAAGCTACAGATGCTACATTTGCTAAAACAGCTGAAGTATTTACAGATGGACCAGTAGGTATGGGTACAAACTTCTACTTTCCTTACGGACCTGATGCAAATAACCCAGTTGGTTCAAAATTTACGGCTTGGTCAGTTGATCAAAATGTAAGTTATAAGGGTAATGCTTCGATGCGTTTTGATGTGCCAAATGCAACAGATCCTCAAGGAAATTATGCTGGAGGTATTTTAAGAGTAGATGGTGCTGGTAGAAATTTAACAGAGTTTGACGCGCTTACTTTTTGGGCTAAAGCATCTCAAGGGGTAACAATTGGAGAGATTGGTTTTGGAGAAGATTTCTATCCTAATAAATACATAACTACAATGACTAATATTAGTTTAGGAACAGCTTGGACTAAATACATTATTCCTATTCCTAATGCTTCAAAATTATTGCAAGAAAAAGGGATGTTTAGATACTCTGCAGGTACTCAAGGAACAAATGGTTTTGGATACACGTTTTGGATTGATGAATTAAAATTTGAAAAATTAGGCACTATTTTACCATTACAAGCTTCTATAATGAACGGTAACAACATTACTAGATCTACTTTTGTTGGTGTAACTTCCTCAATAACTGGTGCTTTAGCAACTTTTAATATGCCTAGCGGTATGAATCAATCTGTTTCTATAAGTCCGGCTTTTTTAAATTTTACTTCTTCAAATACTTCTGTAGCTACTGTAAATGATTCTGGTGTTGTAACTCCAATCGCAGCGGGTACAGCAACAATTACGGCAACTTTTAATGGACAACCGGCTTTAGGTAGTTTGATAATAAATTGCTCAGGTTCTTATGTCAACGCACCTACACCAACTTTGAGTCCAGCAAATGTAATTTCTATTTTCTCTGATACATATACTAATGTTCCAGTTAATTATTATAATGGGTATTGGCAACCATGGCAAACTACTTTATCTAATAATTTTTCTGTTCTAGGTGACAACGTATTGAATTACACCAACTTTAATTTTGTTGGAATTGAGTTTAGTAGTCCAACCGTGAATGCTAATAGTATGACGCATATTCATTTAGATGCTTTTATCCCTGGTGCTATTGCGCCAGGCAGACAATTAAGAGTAATAGTAGTGGATTTTGGTGCAAATGGTGTTTTTGGCGGTGGAGATGACACCCGACATTCTACAACATTTACAGCAACAACTTCTACTCCTGTAGTATCTCAAAACTGGATTTCAATAGAAATTCCATTTTCTGCTATGCCAGGTTTGTTGAGTAAATCAAACCTAGCTCAAATTATTTTGGAAGGCGGAGACAATTCAATAATATATGTAGATAATATATATTTTCACAATTAAAAAATAAGTAAAGATGACTTCTAATAAAATAAAACACAAGATTATCATAACAACTGCTATTATTTTTTCATTAAATAGTTGTACTAAAGATGATAAACAAATAGTTGTTACTAAAGATAATTTAGTAATGAGTGATGAATTTAATGTAAATGGAGCTCCTAACCCTAATTTATGGTCTTATAACATCGGTACAGGTAGTAACGGTTGGGGAAACAACGAGTTGCAATATTACACTAGCAGACCTGAAAATATTAAAGTTGAAAATGGGATGTTAAAAATTACAGCCCGAAGAGAACAATATATGGGAGAAGCATTTACTTCAGCCCGTATTTTAACTAAAGGTAAATTTGAAACCAAATATGGAAGAATTGAAGCTAGAATTAAATTGCCAAGAGGAAAAGGTTTATGGCCTGCTTTTTGGATGTTAGGTTCCAATTCAGATACAGCTATTTGGCCACAATGTGGTGAAATTGATATCATGGAATATTTAGGAAGCAGCCCAACTAAAATATTTGGAACTGTTCACGGTCCTGGTTATTCAGGTGGAAATGCAATAACTAAAACCTACGCGTTACCAAATAGCAGATTTGATACTGATTTCCATATTTTTGGTGTAGAATGGGATGAAAATTACATTAACTTTTATGTTGATGATGTACTTTACAATCAAATTACGCCATCAGAAGTAACGGGTAACTGGGTGTTTAACAACCCTTTTTACATAATACTAAACATGGCTGTAGGAGGTAATTATCCGGGTGCGCCAAATAGTGAAACCCCATTTCCACAAGAAATGTTAGTAGATTATGTTAGAGTGTATCAATAATATTTCTTTTATTAAAACAACGATTACAAACAATATTTAATGTCAAAATAAAACTAAGAAATACAATTGAATTCTAGCAATTATGAGCCAAAATAACAATATATCTGACACAAATATTTTTGTAAATAATAAGAAAGAAATAAATTTAGAATCGGTTTTCATCAATAATGAAATGTTTTTCAAAATCACTAATCATGATTTGATGAGACCCTTTTTTATGAGTATCGTTAGTGATTCAAATCACTGGATGTTTATTTCAAGCAATGGCGGGTTAACTGCAGGTAGAAAAAATGCTGAGTTTGCCTTTTTTCCTTATTACACTGATGATAAAATAACAGAATTTGCAGATATTACAGGGAGTAAAACTATTTTTCAAATTAAAAAAAACAACGAAAAATGTATTTGGGAACCCTTCTCTGAACGTTTTAATGAAACCTATAATTTAACTAGAAATTTATATAAGAACGAATTTGGCAATAAAATTATTTTTGAAGAAATTCATAATGATTTTAATTTGACTTTCAGGTACCAATGGAATTCTAGTAATTTGTTTGGTTTCGTTAAAAAATCAGAATTGATTAACCATTCTCAAAATGATTACAACATAAATATTTTAGACGGAATTCAAAATATTTTACCTCAAGGTGTTAACTGTGACTTGCAAGCCACAACCAGTAATTTAGTTGATGCTTATAAAAGAAATGAACTTCACTCAGAAAGTGGCTTAGGAATTTTTGCTTTAAGTGCAATTATAGTTGATAAAGCGGAACCTTGTGAAGCATTAAAAGCAAATACTGTTTGGTCTTTGGGATTAGATAAGACAACGTATTTACTTTCCTCACTTCAACTTTCAGCATTTAGAAAATTTCAAGACATACATCAAGAAACAGACATAAAAGGTGAAAAAGGAGCTTATTTTATTTCAACCAAACTGTTTTTAGAAAAAAACGCATCAAAATCTTGGAAGATAATTGCAAATGTTAACCAAAACCAATCTCAAGTTATACAAATTGCCGATGCAATTTCTAATGATGTAACTCTTGAAAATCAAATTATTCAAGATATCGATTTAGGTACTCAAAATCTTATTGCTCTTAATGCAACAGCTGACGGATTACAATTTACGGCAGATAAACGTAAAGATTCGCGTCATTTTTCAAATGTTTTGTTTAACATTATGCGAGGTGGTATTTTTGATAATAATTATACAATTGAGAAAAATGATTTTGTAAGCTATATCGCTAAAGCAAACAAAATTTTATTTAAAGACGAAGAAAATTTTATAAAAAATTTACCAGAAACTTTTGATTATTCATTTCTTCAACATCTAATTTTTAATCATAATAATGCTGATTTAATTCGACTTTGTACGGAATATCTTCCATTAAAGTTTAGCCGTAGACATGGTGACCCAAGTCGTCCGTGGAATAAGTTTTCTATAAATACAAGAAGTGAAATAGACGGATCAAAAATATTAGATTATGAAGGCAATTGGCGTGATATTTTTCAAAATTGGGAATCATTAGCAAACGCTTATCCGGAGTTTATTGATGGTATGATTCATAAGTTTTTGAATGCTTCAACTTTTGACGGTTACAATCCATACCGTGTTACGAAAGATGGTTTTGATTGGGAAACAATAGAGGCAGATAATCCTTGGTCTTACATTGGTTATTGGGGTGATCATCAGATTATCTATTTATTAAAGTTTTTAGAATTCATAGAAAATTATCAACCAGGAAAATTAAATGCTTATTTTGACAAAGAATGTTTTGTATATGCTGCAGTTCCATATAACATAAAGTCCTATAAAGAAATTCTAAAAAATCCAAAAGAAACGATTGAATTTAATCATGAATGGGATGCCAAAATCAATCAACGCCGTAAAGAAAATGGAGCTGATGGTGCGTTACTAAGAGACAATAACGACGAAATCTACCATGTAAACCTAATAGAAAAATTATTGGCAACTATTTTGGCTAAAATGTCCAACTTTATTCCAGAAGCCGGTATTTGGATGAATACCCAAAGACCAGAATGGAATGATGCAAATAATGCATTAGTAGGTAATGGAGTTTCTATGGTGACGCTTAATTATTTAAGAAGATTTCTAAAGTTCTTTAAACAACTATTAGATAATTCCAACCACGAAACAATTAAAATTTCTAATGAAATGGTTGAGTTCTACCATGCTATTAGAGAATGCTTACTTTCCCAACAGCACTTATTATCAGGTTCAATTTCAAACGAAGACAGAAAAATAATACTTGATTCGTTAGGTCAAGCCGCTTCAGAATATCGATTTCATGTTTATAATAGCGGATTTTGGGGTAAAAAAAGAACACATTCTATGCAAGGTCTGAAAAATTTTACTCAAGTTAGTATTGATTTCATCGAACATTCTATAAAAGCCAACCAAAGAAAAGATCAACTTTTTCAAGCTTATAATTTAATGTCTATTAAAAATAATGGCATTTCAATTTCTTATTTACCAGAAATGCTTGAGGGTCAAGTGGCCATTTTAAGTTCTGGAGTTCTTTCCGCCAAGCAATCAATTAATGTGTTGGATGCTTTAAAAAATAGTGACTTATACAGAAAAGATCAAAATAGCTATATTTTATATCCAAATAAAGAATTACCTAAATTTTTAGAAAAAAATACGATTCCAAAGGAAAGCATAGAAAAGTCAGCTTTATTGAAACAACTTTTAAGTCATTCTAATTTTCAATTAATTAATAATGATATTAAAGGAAATTATCATTTTAATGGAAATTTTCATAACGCCACCGATTTAAAAATTGCATTGGAGCAATTAACTTTAAATAACGACTACAAAGAATTAGCGCAAAAAGATACAGTTCTCCTACTACAAATTTTTGAAGAAGTATTTAATCATAAAGCATTTACAGGTCGTTCAGGAACTTTTTATGGTTATGAAGGTTTGGGATCTATTTATTGGCACATGGTATCGAAGTTGCATTTAGCTGTTTTAGAGGTAATTAATAAAGCAATTGATGCTAATGAAGACCAATCAACAATAGATGCATTAGTGCACCATTTTGATGAAATTGGAGCCGGAATTGGTGTCCATAAATCGCCAAAAGCTTACGGTGCTTTTCCAACTGATCCTTATTCTCATACTCCATTTGGTAAAGGCGCACAACAACCCGGAATGACAGGCCAAGTAAAAGAAGATGTCTTAGTTCGTATAGGTGAATTTGGTGTAAAAGTAAAAGATGGAAAATTACATTTCCAACCCAACTTTCTCCAAAAAGAGTCATTTTTATCCAATGATACTGAAGCTACTTTTATAATGGTAGATGGTTCCAAAAAACAAATTCAACTTATGAAAAATAGCTTGGCATTTACAACCTGTCAAGTACCAGTTATTTATAAAATTCATCCAACAAGTAAAATTGTTTTGAACTATAAAAATGGTGAAACAAAAACTTTTGTTTCTTTAGAATTAAACCAAGAAGAAAGCAATAAAATATTCCATCGAACTAATGAAATTTCAGTAATTGAAGTGTCTTTAAACGAAAGTATTTTAAGATAATGAAACAGCTAATTTATATCATATTACTATTTTTTATATCATGTAAACCAATGATTAATAATAATCTGGTTTCAAGAGAAATAACGGCAGAAAAATTATTAGGAAATCCTAAATATCAAGGCATTTGTTATGGTGGCTATCGAACCAATTCAAGAGATATAGAACCAAATGTTTCCGAAGTTAAGGAGGATTTAAAAATTTTAGCAGCTATAGATATTAAAATAATCAGAACTTATAATCTTCATCGTGAGGAAATAGTAAATGTGCTAAAAGCCATAACCGAATTAAAAAAAGAGAATCCCAAGTTTGAAATGTATGTGATGTTAGGCGTTTGGATTGATTGTAAAAATGCTTGGACAGAAATTGCTCCAATTCATGAAGAAGAAAGTCAACGTAATACAATTGAAATTCAAAAAGCTGTAGAATTATCCAATCAATATCCAGAGATTATTAAAATGATTTCTGTTGGAAATGAAGCTATGGTGAAATGGGCAACCAGTTATTATGTTAAACCAGCTATAATTTTAAAATGGGTTAATCATTTACAAGAATTAAAAAAAACAAACCAATTGCCAAAAAATTTATGGATTACAAGCTCAGACAATTATCTCTCTTGGGGAGGAGGTGATGAGCAATATCATACCGAAGATTTGAATAGATTAATAAAAGCGGTAGATTATATTTCCTTGCATTCGTATCCTATTCACGACGAACGTTATTTCCCAGAAATATGGGGAATTAAAGAAAATGAAACAAATCTATCCGATAAAATGAAAATAGATGCAGCTATGTTTAGAGCCAGAGATTATGCTATTTCACAATATAATGAAGTTGTAAAATATATGAAATCGATTGGAGTAGATAAACCCGTTCATTTTGGTGAAACAGGATGGACTACCATTGATAATATATATTACGGTAATAAAGGTTCTAAAGCAGCCGACGAATACAAAGCCGCTCAATATTATAAATTGATCAGAGAATGGTCAAACAAAGAAAAAATTACTTGTTTTTATTTTGAAGCTTTTGATGAAAATTGGAAAGATGGTTCTAATCCGGAAGGATACGAGAATCATTTCGGATTGTTCAATTTGCAGAACCAAGCCAAATTTGCGCTTTGGGATAAAGTTGATAAAGGAATTTTTAGTGGTTTAACTCGTAATGGGAAACCAATTATAAAATCCTATAATGGAGATCAAAATGCTTTATGGCAGGATGTAAAAGTTCCAAGACTTAGTAAGCAAAATTAAGTATGGCTAAAAATTATTTTAAAATAACGTTTTTTAAACTATTGACAACTAGTATTCTATTGTCGATGTTCAGTTGCTCAAGCACAAAAGAAATGAAAGTGCAAGTCTATGAAACATCTGCAAGTGGAAATTCATTGACTAAAATCACCCAATTTTCAAACGAAGGAACTCCAATTGTTTTAACTATCAATCCTGATGAAAAATTTCAAACGATTACTGGTTTTGGTGGTTCATTTACAGAATCTTCAGCTTATTTATTAAACAAATTAAGTAAAAATAATCGAAATAAAATCTTAAATGCGTATTTCAGCGAAGCCGGTGCAAATTATTCGTTAACAAGAACACACATAGCATCTTGTGACTTTTCTTTAAGTAATTACACCTATGCCAAAGTTGAAAACGACAAGTCTTTGGAACATTTTTCTATTGAAGAAGATAAAATTGATTTAATTCCGATGATTTTAGAGGCAAAAGCGATTTCTAAAGATGGTTTTAAAATTATTTCTTCTCCTTGGTCATGTCCTCCATGGATGAAAGACAATAAAAGCTATGTTGGGGGAAAATTATTACCAGAGTTTAATGATACTTTTTCCCTTTATTTTTCAAAATATTTGAATGCTTATAAAAATGAAGGTATTGATATCTGGGGAATTACCGTAATAAACGAACCTCATGGAAACGGAAATAATTGGGAAAGCACGCTTTTTTCTCCAGAAGAAATGACACTTTTTGTTCAAAATCATCTCGGTCCAAAATTAGAAAAAGACGGTTGGGGAGACATAAAGATTTTAGGTTATGATCAAAACAGGGCAGGTATACCAGAATGGGTGGATGCTATGTATAAAAATGAAGCCACTTCAAAATATTTTGCTGGAACTGCCATTCATTGGTATGAAAGTACGTTCGATTATTTTGCAAAAGAATTGCAATATGCTCACAATAAAGCACCAAATAAATACCTAATCGAAACCGAAGGTTGTATCGATTCTGAAATTCCACATTGGCAAGATGACGCTTGGTATTGGAAAAAAGAAGCTACAGATTGGGGTTGGGATTGGGCAAGTGAAAAAGACAAACCTTTGCATCCAAAATACGCACCTGTGTATCGTTATGCCATGGATATTATTGGTTGTTTAAACAATTGGGTAGATGGATGGGTAGATTGGAACATGGTCTTAGATAGACAAGGTGGACCAAATTGGTTCAAAAATTGGTGCGTGGCTCCAATACTTGTTGATGATAAAAATGATGAGGTGTATTTTACACCTTTGTATTATGTGATGGCTCATTTTAGCAAATTCATGCGTCCAGGTGCCGTAAAGATAGGATGTACCACAGACAATAAAGAAATAATAGCAACAGCGGTTAAAAATCTAGATGGTACAATTGCTATTGCTGTTTTTAATCCAACCGAGCGTATTCAAACAATTGCTATTCAGTTAAATAAAAAAAATAAAATGATTACAATAGATGCAAATGCGCTTCAAACAATAATTATAAAATCAAATTAATTGCATAATAAAAAATTAAACATATGTCAAATAATACAAATACCAAAGTAATGGTTCCAATGAGTCAAAAAATTGCCTTTGGATTAGGAATGCTTGCCAACCAAATGTTTCCAGCAGCTTTAGGAATTTTCATGGTTGTATTAGTCGAAAACTTAGGAATGCCATCAT
>CAMDGB010000027.1 GCA_945897915.1 Chryseobacterium gleum
TTTGGTATTGTGTAATATCACTCTTATACTTTAATACAATTTCATTAGTATAGTACATCTCAATATTTTCAGATGTTAGATAAGTTGGTATAATTTTATAATCTGAATAAGTGTTCAAATTTTTATTACTTGTTATTAAAAATGAATTACTTGTCAGTACTTCACCTGGTAATTCTCCTGGAATCATAGTGTCTGTAACATATCCATTTTCAAAAAGTAATACTTTTTTATTAGGATTATTTTCAATACTAATCATATTATTATTGAAAGTGTAATAAAAGTCAGTTTGTGCCCTTACAAATTGAAGCACAAAAAATAATGAGATGAATATGTATTTTTTATTTTTCATAATAATACTAGTTTAAAATTAATTTATTTATATGAATATTTTAAAAAGATTCAAGATTTATTATATTTTTTTAATTATTATAATTTTGTCTTGATTTTTTGGTTTATAGCTATTATATTACAAGATTGATTTTGTATGATTAATTAGATAGAAATATTTTATTTAGTAATTCTATTTTTGTTGTTGATTTTGAATGTTTTAATGATAGATTATTGCCTGGTACCTCTTCATATTTTCAAGTTTACGATGATCAGGTTTTCCTTTGATGTTGCTGTTCTTTTTGTGACTAGTTTGAGTGCTTTTGTGGTCATAGTTTTTTATTTTTTTTACTTTTAATTTAGTCTCCATACAATGTGAATTGCGAGAGATAGACAGGATTTAAATTATTACTATTAATTTTACAACTTAAAACTGAAATTGTCTTTTATGATTTTCAAATTTAAATTATGTCACACTTGATTAAAATAAGTATTTATACGTATTCACTTTCTCTTGTCGTTTATGGTGCTATCAAATGCAATGAGGTTGCATAATTCCCTTAGACGGGAACGTACACGATTTCCATAGTGTTTTTCTATTTCTGAGGCGGAAAGGTTTGTAGTAATGTGGGTTTTTAGTTTTTTGGAAACAAATAGATCGTATCGGCTCAATAGAATTTCTGCCATTACATTGCATTCGTTACCAAAATATTTTAAATTGTTTTCTGTTCCTAAATCGTCAAAACAATAGGTTCTTAGTTCGGATTGGTAGAGTTGGCCAATACTGTATTTGTGGATTATTTGGTAGCCGTCCTGGATAAATTCAAAACTTATGTCTCTGCAGGGTTTTACAGAGAATTTATTTCCTATTGGGGCTATATGTTTCATTAGGTTCATTAATGATGTTTTACCACAACCTATTGGGCCTGTTAATAGGATTCCCTTGTTTAGATTTATACCGTATTGATGGCATGTTTTCTCGTCTTGAAGAAAATAGGCAATTAGTTTGTATATTATTTCATGGTCTGTTTCCAAAATTTTAAACTTCTTACCGTATAACTCAATGCCTTTTTTCTCTATCCATGCAATGATTTCTGGATAACTTAATGTTGCATTCATTACATATAATTTTTATACCTGACTGCCACTTGCAGTCCTCCTCTTAATATCAAATCTTTGGTCTGAAGCCAATTAATTATTTCGGGGTAGTTGTATTCGGTTTTTATTTCTGTTTCCATAGTTTAAGATTTAACCGCAAAGAGCGCAAGGGTTCAACTCAAGGTTCGCAAAGGATTAGATGCTGAAACAAGTTCAGCATGACAAAAGAACTATAAAGGTTCTGCATAGTTTTTATCGGTTGTTGTGTTGAGGTGTTTAGGTCGATTTGTCGGTGTTGTGACGGTGTTGTGATTGAAATTAATACTGTTGATTATCCAATTTTGTGCTGCTGCTTGCCAATCGACCATTGGAGTTTTTCCACCGACTAACCAACCGACACTGGAGAAATAATTGTAGAATTTTTGAGCTTCTTGTTCTGGGAAGTTGTTTTCTTGGAAATACGATTTTACAATTTCGATTGTTGGCTTCTCTACTTCGCTCGAAGTGATAAAATCATCTTTCTTTTTTTCGCGCAATTTTTTTTCTTTCTCTTCCTTAGTGTCGTTTTTTAAAATTGAATTATTTATTTCTTCAAAATTTTTTGCTTGCTTTTCCAAGTTTGAAATGTTTTTTTTGTTTAAAAGGTTTGTATTGTTTATATAGTTTATAGAAGGTACTACTGCTTGTTCAGTACCTGTTTCACTACTAGTACAAGACTTGTTCAAAGCTTGTTCATTAACCTGTTCAAAAAGAGGTTCATTTTTTGGTTTTCTTTCGGACTTTGTAACTGGTTTTAAATCATCTGAAAAGTTGAGTAAAATGACATGACTTCCTCTAAATGGGTTGTAGGAGGGTTGGTAATTTATGTAACCCAAACTGTGTAAGTTTTTTAAGCATTTGTGATAGGTAGCTTTTGAGCTTATTTTGCTGATTCGCATGACCTCATCACGGCTTATGCTAATGGGGTTTTTGAAGCGGTTGCAATTCCAGAATTGGAATAAGGCGATATATAGGCTGATGTGTGTTGGGTTTAGGGTTCGGTCGAGGGCTACTTTTTCGAAGAAGCCGGTGAGGTGTTTGATGTAGTTCATGAACTAGTGATTAGTGATTAGTAATTAGTGATTAGTATAGCTTGAACTTTGTTCAAGGATTGACCTGCTTTGCAGGAGATACTTCGGCTTCGCTCGGTATGACAAATAAATTACTTTACTTAAAATGAGTTGGTAAAGTATTTACTTTGTTTCCATTTAATAGTTTATCGATGTCGGCATGGCTGTAATACATAATGCCGCCTATTTTGGTGTAGGATAGTGTGCCGTTGATGCGGAGGTTTTGGAGGGTTCCTGGGGAGATGTTTAACAGTTTGCGGACTTCATTTGATTTGAGCCACTGTTTTGATTGTTGTGGTTTGGAATTGATGATTTCTTTTAAATCGTTTAATAAAAGATTTCGGAATTCGTTTAAGTCTTCGATGGTAATGATTTGTACTGCCATAACGTATGTTTTAATTTGTTATGGGACAAAATTCAGGGTTATGAATTATTTTGTTTCACAACGGAGGTTGTGTTGTGAACGATTTTTATTTAAATGATATCATCTGAGTTTTCCATACGCTTTTGAAGGGAATCATTTAATGTGGTTAGGAATTTAGTACGATCGCTTTTGCGTGCCCTGATTTCAAGGAATACGCGACGGTATTGCCCTAGGTCGATTTCGAAAGTATGTTCGAAGTATTCGGCTATGTCTTTTAAATCGGCCGCACCGTTATTAAAGACACCTTCTGTATGCAACGCGTATATGAGTTCGATTAGTGCTACTTTTGAGCCTGTCCATGTTAATTTCACGTTCGGTTTGCGTTGTGATTTTTCTGAGTTTTCATTATTTTCTAGCATAAGTAACTGGTTTTCTAAATACAATTCGATGAGGTCATTAGCAAGTATGGTTGCTACTTTGAAATCATGTGAGGTGGCAAATGACATATCGGATTCAAAGTAATAGGAATCTAATGCTAGTTTGATGTCAAATTCCCCTCTTAGGAAATATTTATAATCTAGATAGGTGCTTCCTGAACGGAAGTATTGATAAAATTCTAATTCGTTATCAAAAAAGGCTTTGAGTTTAAGTAGCTCATTGTTATAGTATTTTTTCAAAATTTTATTTCCGCCATTGGGCTTCTTCATTTCGATTTTATACACACGATTGAAATAAATTAACTTTGAAGTAAACAGTGGCTTAATTTCTTTGAAAAATTGAATTTCTTCACTTTTTGATTTGAAGTTGGTTTTGGTGGCTGCTTTTTTCAGTTCGTTTATTGACTTTAAAATAACTGTAATAGCTTGCACGCACTTCTTGATTTGATCATCTATTTCTAAATCAATGAAGTTGAGTTGTTCGTTGAGGTTGTTTAATAGGATGCTGTATTTTGGGTTCAAAGAATTGAGAATTTTGAATTGGGAATTATTTGGGAAACTTTTTTACACTCCTCGTCTAGCTTTTGAGATATTACCTGATAATTGAGCTCGGTATGCATCTCTAACACTATTTAAACTTATATCAATATCTTCTACTTCCTTTGAATCATATTTTTCAGGGTCAAGCCAATATTCTGCTTTATGGTCGCAAGTCAAGGCTAATTGTTCATCAAAATGTCTGATTGGAATAGCTGCTACTGACCAATATTTTGCCAACATTGCTTCCCTATCTAAATTTTTTGGTACTCCTTTTTTTAAATCTCTATAGTAAATGAAAGTTTCATCTAATGCTGTTGAAATTGCACGAAGTGCTGAATCTTTTAGCTCCCGACGATCTTTTGAAATTGTAGCTATTGGACCTAGTATTTTAGTTAAGCCATCTAGTATTTCTTTAAACATATTACTAAAATTATTCTATTTAAAACATTATTGATTTATTAATAAATAATCTAAACTTTAATCCAATCAAAGTCTATAAGATGTCCTAAGTTATCTGTCTGTTTATTGTCCGGATTGGATCTTAAATATTTACCACTAAAGCCATTAACAATTGTAATATTTTCACCATTAATCCAACCTGAGTTTTTATAATCCCAAATCCAAGTTATAGCAACATTTGTATTACTTTCTAAAAGGGTAATTGCATCTACTTTACTAATTTTTTCTGCACGTGATATATTGTCCTTATCAACAATATGAATTGCATAATGAGTAATTACGTTATTTGAATCCTTCCAAATTCCTGAAATTTTAAATTCTGCCATACTTTATAAATTCTTTAAATTATCTGTTTCTTTATATTTTATTTACACACCCCACAACTTCCACCATTTTTAGCACAGTGTTTACAGTACTTACAAGTTTTACAGGCTGTACAGTTTTTTGAGCCTGTACATTTTTTACCTGCACTATGGTATGCTGTTGTTCCTATTGCCGTTAGTAATATAATTGTTGAAATGATTATTGATTTTTTCATTAAGTTACTAGTTAGTTTTACATAAAAATGGGTCTGGGTCACCTGGAATAATAGTAATGTCTTTATCGTAACATAGATTTAGTTCTTGTGAGTAGACGTTTTTAACATTTAATTTAATGTTTGTACCTCTGTTGCTATCGGGAGCGCTTACTGATTTGGTATCGTTTGCTCTTATGTTTTTTACAACCAGACTTTCTACATTATAAATATCTCCATTTTTTTTAATGTATTCTATTTCAACAATTACTTGATCTAAATTGTAATTTGAATTGTTTGTAACCATAACATCTAGATTGGAAATGCCTCCAAATCCATGAACGGTATATTGATTTGTGTTTGCTACTACAAGTGAGGGTATTGTATTTCGTATTTGTTTTTCTGCTTCTTGTTGTAGTTCTTGATTTAATATTTGTTCCTTTTCTTTATCTATTTCGTTTAGTGTTACTATAATTAAAGCTGTAATAAAACTTACAACAAAAAGTCCAAATCCCCATTTTAAAATTATTTGCCACCAGGATTTAATTTTCTTTGGTTTGTATTGTACTTTGATGGGCGGCGGTGTCGTAAAAAACAAATCATGAAGGTCTTCATAATTTTCTGCACATGTCCATCTTTCTTTTCCTTCTATCCAAACAGGTGTTGTTTTAACCACACCGCGTTGTTTTAGTTCTTCTTTATTAAAAGGACCAATGCTGGAAGTGCCGTCATGTAAATAATATTTTTTCATTTTCATTTTTTATAATTGCTAAATTGGTTCCTTTTCTTTTTTATTGCAATGCGTATTTTTACCTATTTTGTTATTCTTTTCATTTTAGAAACCCTATATTTGGCTATGCGTATAAATACGTATTTTAGTACTTATAAACCCTAATTAAATTTGACGCTTAATTTTAAATCGTAAATTTTATGAAATTAGATCCAAACACAGGAAGTATTATTTCACAAGAACAAGCTAAAACTTTAATTGATGCTTTTGCTAAAAAATTCCCAGGACAAATTGTTTCTTCTTTTATAGGGGGTAATAATGTTAAAAAAATTCTTGAGCAGGAGGATTGCATAGGAGTCCGTATTTACAATGGCTATAATGATGCAGCGCAGAAAATAAGTTTGGTATTAGTGGGTGTAAATAGCAGCGAAGAAGACTTGCTTGAAAATGGAATTATTTATGATGAAATATTGACTTGTCCTCCATTTTGTCCCAAAAAAGGCTTAGGGGATTAACTAATAATATTTTTAAGACCTATTTAATTAAATAGGTTTTTTATTTTTATGGAAAATATTACAATTATCATTTTATTACTGGGTTTTTTACCAATTTTAATTTTATTAAAAAATAATAAATTATTAAAATCTTTTGGTAGTGTAGTTCCATTTGTTTTTTTAATTTTTTTATCTAGTTCTTATGAATTGATTTTTACATATTTTTACAAAAAAAATGTATCTTTTTGGTTTTTAGTATATAACATACTTTCTTTTTTTTGTATCTTTTATTTTTATTATGTTGAGCTAAAGAAAAAAAATAAGTTGTATTTCTTATTGATGTTAATTTTATTTCTGGTTTTATTGGTATACTTTTATTACAACTTTAATATCCAAGATATATTAGTTATAAATTCTCATTTTAAAATTTTTATTACATCTTTCATATTAATAAGCACTACTTTGTGGTTTGTTAAATTGATTAATGAAGGAAATGTTCATAATTTATTGCAAACGGGTTCGTTTTATTTCATAGCTGGATTTGTATTGTATTATTGTGGTACATTGTTTTTGTTTTTATTGAGTGATCAATTATATAAGACCGATTCAAGGTTGTTTGTTTACTACTGGGGCATTAATATATTTTTAAATTTTGTATTGCGATCGCTTGTAATTGTTGGTTTATGGAAATTGCGAATCAAATAGAATCAATACTTGTTGTAGGAACACTTTTAATGGTGCTGGTTGCCTTCTTGTTTCTATTTATGGTTTTGTTTTACCAACGGCATTTGGCTAAAATTAAAAAGAGAGAAGCTCAGTTGTTATTAAAAACTGCATTGAAAAGTGAAAAGAAAGAACGCAAGCGAATTGCTAAAGACTTGCATGATGCTATACAGAGTGATTTAAATGCAGTTCGTAATTATGTGATTTTGTTTTCTAAAAAGAATCGCCAAACTGAGACACCTGAGTTGTTAGAGGCCATTAAAGTTTCCTTGGAGCAGACTATAGAAAACACTCGAATGATTTCCTTTCAAATGATGCCCCCTTTATTAGAAACGTCAGGTTTTAATTTGGCCTTGCGAGATTATTTTGAACAATTAAATGCTTCTAGTGGAGCTGTATTTCAACAAAACTATTCTTTAACAGAAGTACAAATTCCAGATGCTATTGCTTATGAGATGTTTCGTGTTGTACAAGAGTTGACTTCCAATATGTTGAAGCATGGAGCTGTTTTGAATTGTAGCACTCAACTAACAATCATGAATGAAACATTATTATTTTCTATAGAAGATGACGGTATTCCCTTTGATTTTTTTGCAGCTTATAAAAAACGAAAGGGAAGTGGACTTCAAAATATTCAATCGAGGTTGCAAAGTATCTCTGCTA
Source organism: Chryseobacterium gleum (assembly GCA_945897915.1). Lineage (GTDB taxonomy): Bacteria > Bacteroidota > Bacteroidia > Flavobacteriales > Flavobacteriaceae > Flavobacterium. Next base: position 7,459 of record CAMDGB010000027.1, read on the forward strand.
GAATGGAACAAAAAAATATACCTAATGGCAATCAATATTTAATTTATATACCTCTTTATGATTAAAGTTGCACTGGTTGATGATCATCAACTTTTTCGAAAAAGTTTATCGTTATTGCTAAATTCATGCGATACTATTTCTGTTGTTTATGATACCTCTGATGGTCTAGCTTTTTTAAAATATTTAGAAGAAGCAGAATTAGATGTGCTATTGTTGGATTTAGAAATGCCCATCGTAAACGGATACGATGTTTGTAAACAAGCTAAGTTTATTGATCCTGATTTAAAAATTATTATTTTATCGCAGTTGACTTCTAAAGAAGCTGTGCACCAAGTTATGGAAATAGGGGCTAATGGCTATTTTACCAAAAATTCTTCTCCTGAAATGCTTGAGCAAGCCATTCATAATGTGTTGGATAAAGATTATTATTTTGATATTTCGTTGAGTACCGTAATTAGAGAGGCGCTTTTGTGGAAGAAAAAAAGAGTGACTTTTTCAGATGTACCCGACGTGCATTTAACCCCTAGAGAAATAGAAATTATACAACTTGCTACTCAGGAAAAATGTAGTAAGGAAATAGCTGACACTCTTAACATTAGCACACGAACGGTTGAAAAACATCGTAAGCATATTATGGAGAAAACCCAATCTAAGAATTTTATTGGCGTTGTTTTGTATGCTTTGAAAAAGAATTTTATTTTTTTGGATGATAAATCTATTTAATTAATTTTAAATTATATACATAAAAATGCTTATTTTATTCCGTATAAATACTTATTTATTTTAAATTTATTTGAACTTAAATTTGTTGAAAAAATTATTAATAAATCTTAAAAAAAAAATTAATTATGGATCAATTAAATTTAAATTCTAACATTACTTATTCTACTTTTAATTTAACACTTGATTACGAAGGCATTGGTTATGTTCATAATAATGCATTGTATAATTTTTTTCAATTAATGAATAAAATAGGAGAAGATAAAACTATCAAAAGACTTAAGGATCTAGCAATTGAAGAAACAAAAATGGGAGAAAATGCAGGTGTTTATCCAGTAGGCTCTACTGAAGTAATTTCAGAACTCTACACAATTTTTGAGCTAAATGAAAATGATCAAGAAAAATTATTAAATGAGGTTTCCTTGTTTTATAACAAAATTCTAACTGACAAAAAATTTAATGAAACATTAATTCTTGGTACTGCAAATTTAGCTGTTCATAGTGTTATTTTTTGGTCAAATTTTGATAAAGATAATCCTTTACTTCGTGGAAGAGGGAGAACCGCTTTTATTGCAGCAAGCGATTTATTAGGTGGTATTACTGCTGGATGGCATGGTAGTAAAGCAGGAGCAAGTGTTGGAGCTGTTTTCGGAAATCCACTTGCAGGTATATTAGTTGGCGGTATTGGTGGTTTTTTACTCGGAGGTGCAGTAGCTTCAGGTGGTGCTTATTATGCATCACGATAAATATTTTTAATTAAATGAACTCAATGAATTTATTCATAAAACCAAAAAATCCAAGCACAAGAGAGGCTCTGTTTCTAGTTTTTTTGATATTTATAACATGGAAAATTAATTATTTTAATTTAAAAATATTAATTACAATTTTATTGTTTACCCTTACTTTAAAGTATTTCTTAACACTATTTTTTCTAATAAAATATAATTTTATTAATTATATTGAAAAAATAAATATTAATAAATCCTGTATTATAAATGTAAATAAAGAAGAACTGTTATATAATTCAATAATTTTAAAGTATCAAAACCAATATTTGAATATATATTTAATTGAAATAACACTTTCAAATAATTTTAAAAAATATATTTTAATTGATAAATTTAATTTTAATAAATTATATAATTACTTAAATTAATCAAAAAAAGAAGTCATAAACCTATTTGACTTCTTTTTTTTTAATACTTATGTATTAATGGCAAGTTTAATCTACAACTTGAAGAAATATCTCTTAAATAGTTTTTTTGAGAGGCTTGTTATTATGTTTTTATAAATTGTTTTGAGAAATTTAAAGTTGTGCAACAGCTACGACTTTTAGTGGTTGGGCATTTAGTTTTTATTGAATTTCTCACAATATTCAATCTGTCCTTTAAAATCTCTTTCAATGTGTTTAATTATAGTTTCGCAAACTTCATTGTAATCGTCTTCCGTAATTGGTGATTGTTCACTACGCCATCCTCCGTGAGAAAGGTCGTTTATTAAAGTATAAGATTTTGTGTCATTTGGAATATTCTTTTTTATATATTCTGCAATTCCATCTTTAGAAATGTCAACGTTTTGAAATTTCGTCAGAGTCTCTATAATATGTCTAATGGAGTTTGCAGTTGTATGATTTGCAATTTCGTTGTTTCTGGCAATGTTGTATACATCAATTAAATGGTTGATATATGGCACGGTTAAATTGTTGTTGAAGTCCTTTAATTCACCTTTTTTCAAAAGTAATTTCTTGTCAACAATGTTGTTTGCTGTCAAAACTCTCATAAAGTCATTGTTATGCGTAAAGATTATTAGTCTTTCACGTTTTAGTTTGTCAATGATTTTTGAAATATCCCGAATTACACCGCAAAGAGTGTAAACGTGCGTAAAGTCCATACTTGAAATTGGGTCGTCAATTATGAAAAACAATTTTTCATAGTCGTCCTCTCTCTCAACCTTTAAGTGTGAATCGCCAATGTAATATGCAAATGCTACAATGTTTTTTTCACCTTCACTAAGAACGTCTTTTGCTTGGTCTTTTTCAAGAGCATTTTTGTAGAAAACAAGTCTAAAGGTCTCTTCGTCAAGTGTGTATTTGTCTGAAAAAAAGTAATTCAATACAGCTTTAATTGTTGAAGCAACTTTATCTTTTTTACTTACTTTTTGTTGCTCTTTTTTCTTTTTAATTTCCGTATCAATTGCTTTCCACCTTGCTCTTAACTGAAAAATGTTTTTTATGTTTATTCTATGTGTTTCAACTAAATGATTGTATGCGCATTTACAGATTTCTTTTCTAACATTCTTGTTTTCATCACCAATCCGATTTTTCCTATTATTAATTAGTGCAATTTGCTCATTATTTGAGTCAATAATTCCGTTTAGTAAAGTCTGTTGTTTCTCAATGTTTTCAAGTATTGAACTTACTACTGAAATTGGTTTACTAATGTCTTTAATTTTAACTTCTACAATTTCTAAAAGTGCTTGAATGGCTTTTTGAGCTTCTTCTACATTTAGCGTACCTAATTCTATTTCTTCACTTGCAGGAATATATTTTGTTTTATATTCATTAAACAAATTTATCCGGTTGGAGTTTGTGTTTTCTGTCGTTTTAAGAGAGTCAATTATGCCTGACAATAATTCCACATTTCCTTTGAATTGCTTTATTGTTTTGGCTTCTGTGTCATTTATGTATTTGGTGTAATTATCAATTAAACTGAGTGCATTTTCTTGTAATTCTTGTTCACAAAAAGGACAAGTATTGATTTCTGGAACAGAAAGCAATGCCATACCTGATTCAATAAATATTTGTTTGCTTTTGATTTTTTGTTTGAATTCCTCAGCTAATGAACTTAAAGAATATTCTTCCTCTAAGTTCTTTTTGATTTCGTTCAATGTTTCAATGTCAATGTTTATTCTGTCTACTGTTCCAATATCTGCTAAGTTTTCAGGGACAGATTTTATTTTGTTGTAGTCTGCAAAAAGTTCATCAATGTTTTTTGAAATTTTAAATAAATCTTCGTCAACTCCTTGAAAAATTTCACTTGGTTTCAAATATGCATATTCACTAAGTCTCTTGATATTTGCTATGTTACTTATATTTTCATCAACATAATCGTAGATTTCCTTTTCAACTTGTTCAGAAAGTGATTTGCCTTCCTTTTCAATTTTTACAAGATTATCTTCATCGTCCTTTAAGTCAATGTTTACTTTGCCTAAAATAAAACCTTGAATATCACTGTCTTTTTCGTATCCTAAAACACGAATGTTTTGTTCAACGTAGTCTTGATTGAATGTATGATAGAGATATTTTGTTTCTGGAATAGTAGAAATTTGTCCTTTAGTTACTGAAATATTGAAGTCGTCTTTTACATTTCCGTCTTTGTCTGTGATTTTAAAAGAAAAAGAACCATTAACTTTTCCAAAAGTTAAGAGTTTGTCCGTTGGGCTTTTTCCGTTTTCATCTAACTCAATTTCATCTTGTTTTTCTGTTAGCCTAAAAAGTCTGCTTAGAAAAGTCTTACCACTTCCGTTATTGGCAAATACACCAATTTTTAAAGAACTTGATTTGATTTCTCTTGTTAAGTTTTCTATTGGTGCAATGTTTTGGCACTTTATAATGGTTGTTATTTTGTCGTCTGCCATTGTCTTTTGTTGGTTTGTCGTTATAGTCTTGCTACTAACTACTTTATATAACTATGTAGTTGTAACAATTTGTAATATAAGTAGTTGGTCAAATAACTAAAATACGTGTTTTTACGTATAGACTTTAATTCTTATTTTTTTAATTTTATTAAAATTTAAAACTTATAAAAATGTATATTACAGAACAAGATGTTACTATGGTTGTACGTTCTGCTCTTATTAGAGTAGCGAAGTGTATTAGATTGAAAGATTTTGATTTAAAATCAAATCAAGAAATTTACAATGAAATAAGAAATTCTCAAACGGATTTAATTTACCCATTGAACACTTTTATTAATTCCTATATTGAATGGTATATTTTCCATAAAATTAGAGAACATAATTCTATAATTTCTGAAGAAGAAAAAAATAATTTATCAGGATTGATGTCAAATAGAGATAAATCAAGAGAACAATTAATAGAAATTCTGTCTCAAAAAGGGTGTTAAATTGAAAAACATACCAAACCATAAAGTGTGTCGTTTTAATCAATAAAGTTATAGTTAAATGATACACTTATGTGTTTTTGTGATATTAAAGATATAAAAAATGTATTTTATATTAATTTAATTTCAAAAATTAATTAAATACATTTTTCACACACTTTTTTTATTATTAACCAATTTTATAGATGCGCAAAAAGAATGTTCCCTTTTTAACAAAAAATAACATGTATATTTTTAGACAGTGAAACCCAATAGTGCCGATTTGCAAACCGAGCCTACAAACAATGAAATTTAAAAAGAGCAACTACGATTTTTTTAAACTAGCAAATATTATGATTGTGTACTTGTTTTAGATGTAGTTAAGTTCATTGAAAACTTATCTTTAAGTATTTTCATATCCTCACTTACTTTTTTATCTAGGACTTTGGCATAGTGTTGCGTAGTACGCAGGTTTTTGTGTCCTAGCATTTTGCTTACGCTTTCAATAGGAACGCCATTAGTTAGCGTTACCGTTGTGGCAAAGGTGTGTCGGGCAATGTGAAAGGTTAGTTCTTTCTCTATTTCGCAAATAGCTGCTATTTCTTTTAGATAAGCATTCATTTTTTGGTTAGACAGAATAGGAAGTAGCTTATTTTCATTATGGCATTGTGGATGGTTCTCGTATTTATCGATTATCATTTGTGTAACTGGAAGAATTGGAATTTTAGATGCACTTTCTGTTTTTTGGCGGTGGGTAAATATCCATTTCTCACCATCAATTCCGTAGCTTATATGCGACTTTGTTAGGTTTTTGACATCTATGTAGGCTAAACCTGTAAAACAGCTAAAAAGGAAGATATCGCGCACTAGAGAGAGTCTTTCTGTTTTGAAGTCTTTGTTTAATATAGATTGGATTTCTTCTTCAGTGAGATAAACACGCTCCACTTCTTTGACTTTTGATTTATAGTTTGCGAATGGGTTTTTATCCAACCAGTCGTTGGCCAAACAAAGCTTAATAATTTTATTAAAGTTCTTTAGGTATTTGACCGCTGTGTTATTTGCGCAGTTTCTAACGCTTCGCAACCAAAACTCATATTCGGTTATAAAAGCATGATCAATCTTTGTGATATCGATATCGGAAATATTGTATTTCCATTGCATGAACTCAATCGTATGCTTTAGCGAAGTAGTGTAGCGTTCTAATGTTCCTGGAGCATATTCTTTGCCAACCAATTCTTTTATTTTGTTGTTATGGTCTTGGAAGATGGGAACAAGCATGCGTTTGGTTTCAGTTAGACCAAATAATTCATTCTTTAAATTCTCAGAAGAAACACTAATGTCTTTTTTGATAAGCTTTTTTTCTGCTTGTAAGATTTGATTTTTTAAATAATCAAGGTGACTATTGATTGTTCTAGCTTCTTCAGAAGTACCTTTAACTTTACTACCTTCTGAAGACCATTTATCTGGATTAATAGATTTGTTGGTACTATACTCAAATCGTTTAGCGTTCACTGTAACTCTCGTGTAGATTGGACAAACTCCTAAATTGTTGACTTTTGCTCTCTTGATGTAAAAGAGAATAGATACGGATGTGTTCATTGTTGGTGACCTTAAAGTTAGTATTAAATTTATTCGATTTAATAACTACACACAAGATGTACATTTTTTGTATATGCTATTGAACACCTTGTAGTAGCGGTGCTTTCGTTGCGAGGAGTCACTTAAATTTTAATTTTTTAGTGACACCTCGAAAGACACCTAAACTTTGAGATTTAATGAATAATTTGATTTAGCCCTAAATGAAAAAACCCACTAAATTGTTGAATTTAGTGGGTTTTAGTACCGTTTGCTTTACAGCTAGCGGAGAAAGAGGGATTCGAACCCCCGGACCTGTTACAGTCAACAGTTTTCAAGACTGCCGCATTCGACCGCTCTGCCATTTCTCCAATAAGACGTGCACCACTTTCGTAATGCGAGTGCAAATATAAAAGGTTTTTTCTATTAAAAAAACAATTGTATTACTTTTTTTGGAAGTTTTTTTTAAATAGCTGATAGTCACTATTCACTATTTAATTTTATATTTAATAATTCAAATATTCCGTTATTTCTAAGCCGTAACCAATCATTCCCACACGCTTGTTTTGCCAGGAATTGGTTAGTAATTTAATCTTAGTAATGTCCAAATCATGCAAAATCTGTGCGCCAATACCAAAGTCTTTTGTATCAATATTAATTCTGGGTGTAGTAAAATCTCCCGAAGCTTGCATGCGTTTCAATTCCGCCAATCGATCCAATAATTCCACCGATTGCATTTCTTGGTTGATAAATAAAATCGCACATTTATCATACGATTCAAATTTCTTAAAGATATCTTCTAACTTTTTATTTAACGTATCGGTTAAACTCCCCAATATGTCATTGGTTACTTGCGTAGAATTAATTCGGGTAAGTATCTCCTCACCTACACTCCAGCTTCCTTTGGTTAAGGCAATATGTACCTTCTTGTTGGTTACTTGTAAATAAGCGCGCAAACGATACGTACCAAAACGGGTTTGTATTTCAAAGTCCTCTTTTTTCTTAATCAAACTATCGTGCTGCATTCTGTAAGCCACCAAGTCTTCTATAGAAACCAATTTCAAATCGAATTTCTTAGCTACCTCAACCAATTCTGGCAAACGGGCCATGGAACCATCATCATTCATAATCTCACATATCACACCTGCAGACGAATATCCTGCCAAACGAGCAAAATCAATAGCTGCTTCTGTATGCCCTGTTCTTCGCAAAACACCGCCTTGTCTGGCAATCAAAGGAAAAATATGTCCTGGACGGCCTAATTCGTATGGTTTTGTATTTGGATGTACCAATGCCTCAATAGTTTTAGCACGATCGGCTGCAGAAATACCTGTAGTTACCCCATTCCCTTTTAAATCTACAGAAACCGTAAAAGCCGTTTCCATATTATCAGTATTATTGGTCACCATAGTATGCAATTCCAATTCCTTACATCTCGATTCGGTTAAAGGCACACAAATAAGCCCTTTTCCGTGCGTAGCCATAAAGTTGATCATTTCTGGCGTTACTTTATCAGCAGCAGCTAAAAAATCGCCTTCATTCTCTCTGTCTTCATCATCTACCACAATAATCATTTTACCCTGACGGATATCTTCAATAGCTTCTTCTATGGTATTCAGTTGTATTTTATGACTCATTATTTGTAATATTTTCGCTAGCAAGCGAATTAGTATTTCGTTTATTTAGAAATCTTTTTATAGGCAGCACCAACCAATCTAAATTGATGGTCAATCCCATATCATTGGTGGCTCTGTAAGTAAGTAATATCGCAAAAGGAGTGAGTATAAGTGCGCCAGCTGCCGTTCCTATAAGAGGAGGAAGCGCGTCTTGTCCAGCTAATTTCTTACCAAACGTATTGGCAAAATTATAAACAATAAAAATTAATACTGCAAATACAAGCGGCAATCCTAGTCCGCCTTTTTTGATAATAGCACCTAAAGGAGCACCAATAAAAAACATCAACAAACACGAATAGGCAACTAAAATTTTATCATAATACCCAATCCAATGGTCGTTAATATTGTTTTGTTTAAACTCTAAATCTGTTTTGTAGCTATCCAATGTAAAAATAGTATTGTTAAGATTGTTTTTCGCAAGATCCAAGACTAGGGCTTTTTTATCGGCAGGAAACAAAGCAATTAAATCGTCGGTTAATTTAGTCTTCTTTGGCACCACTACAGAAGCAACCACAGGCACATTATATTCCATAGAAATACTTTCTCCGTTTTTATCTAAGTTGTCACTATACGAGATAACATCTTTGTTAAAAGTCAATTGTAGCGAATCAATCGTATATTTCAATTCGCTCATGTTTAGCATGTTGTAGGTATTAACAATCTCATTACCTTCACTAGTAGCACCATTTAGTTTAGCCAAATCAATAGTAACGGTATATTTCTTAAAACTACTTTTAGCAAAAGGCAACTTGTCGCGATCTTCAAACTTTTTTGGCTGAATGTCCTCGTAATAATTTCCGTCTAATAAATCCAACTGCAGTAAATTGGTAGATTCATCACTTTTCAACACCCCTCTTTTGGCTTTAATAACGGTGGTAACCGTACCAAACTCCCCTTTTTTCATATGCATTGTAATACCTTCTAAAAACGAGCCGTTTTCACCTGATTTCTTTTCTACATGTATAGAGGTTGTAGTACCTATTTTACTAAATTGTCCTTCACCAATAGCCATAGCCGGTTTGGTTTGAACGATGGTTTTTCTTAAATTGATAAATCTGAATTGCGCTTCAGGAATAATATTGTTAGCAAATAAAAAGGCAATTGCACTAAAAACAAAACTACACAGTATTAAATACCTCATGGCCCTACCTAAAGAAATACCACCCGATTTCATCGCTGCAAATTCATAGTTTTCAGCAAAGCTACCAAAGGTCATAATAGAAGCCAATAAAATAGACAAAGGCAGTACCAAAGGCACCATAATTGGCGAATAGAAAGAAATGAATTTTAATATGGTTATAAAATCTAAATCCTTTCCTGCTAGTTCAGCAATAAACAACCAAATACTTTGCAAAACGAAAATAAAAAAAAGGATTACAAATACCGTGGCAAATGTAATCAGGAATGATTTTAATAAATATTTATCAATTATTTTCATTGCGTTGTACTACTTAGTGATAGCAATCTAGGTTTGCTAATAAAATGGAAACCTAGCTAATTAATCCGCTTTATTAAAATAATAATTTGGATACTTTGCTTTTACAAAGGTAAACTGATTTTTTCCTAACTTTTGGTTAAATTTAAACGAAGTAACTGTTAAAGTTGTTCTGGTACCGTTTTTACCCACTTCAATTAGGTTATAAATATGATTGGTTTTGGTATCAATACCAATTAAGATTTCTTTTCGTTTGTCTGTTACACTTGAAGGTGTAAGCTTTACATACTGAATGGTTTTTCCGGCCATAGGTTGTTTAATATCCATTGAATATTTGAATCCTTTTTTAAAGAACGTAAATATCTTGTTTGGAGACATGGTGTTGGGATCACTTTCATCATTATTAGAAACCGTTATTTCTTCATCTTCTGGAACAATAGTGTATATTTTCTTTCCATCAAATATTTTAGTAACACCCATAAAAGTTAAATGATACTTATTACCTTGTAACAGCACCTTTCCAGTACTTTCCTGATTAATTTTTTCTGCTGAGTTATTGATAGCATATTTAAAGTCAATCACCATATTTTTGTATGATTTGGCTTTGCTAACTACTTTGTCTAACAAAGCTTTTCCGGTATTTTTCTCCTTTGTAGGTGTGTTTCCAACTGGTGTAAAAGCTACTAAAAAAAGAGTAAGGGCAAAAAGTGTAACTAATTTCTTCATTATAATGTTTTCAATCTATTGTTCGTTCTTAAAAAATATATCTAGCGAATTCATATCCGTAATTAAAACTTGTCTGGCTTTACTACCTTCAAAAGGACCCACAATGCCTGCAGCTTCTAACTGGTCAATAATACGCCCGGCGCGGTTGTATCCTAGTTTTAGTTTTCTTTGAATTAAGGATGCCGAACCTTGTTGTGCAGAAACTACTATTTCAGCCGCATCTCTAAACAAAGAATCACGCTCCGATATATCCATATCAAGTTTTATGCCATTATCTTCGCCAACATATTCTGGCAGTAAATACGCATTGGCATACGCTTTCTGCGAACCAATAAAATCACAAATACGTTCTACTTCTGGTGTATCTACAAAGGCACATTGCACCCGAATTAAATCATTTCCATTTGAAAATAACAAATCTCCTCTACCTATCAATTGGTCGGCACCTCCTGAATCTAAAATTGTTCTTGAGTCAATTTTTGAAGTTACTCTAAACGCAATTCTAGCAGGGAAATTAGCTTTAATCATACCGGTAATTACATTCACAGACGGACGCTGCGTAGCAATAATCAAATGAATTCCGATAGCACGCGCCAACTGAGCCAAACGAGCAATAGGCATTTCTACTTCTTTACCCGCTGTCATAATTAAATCGGCAAACTCATCTACTACTAATACAATATAAGGCAAAAAGCGGTGCCCATTTTCTGGGTTTAATTTTCTTTGTTTAAACTTATCGTTGTATTCTTTGATATTACGAACCATCGCATCTTTCAATAAAGAATAACGGTTGTCCATTTCTAAACACAACGAGTTTAAGGTATTGATAACTTTCGCATTATCTGTAATAATCGCCTCGTCCGTATCAGGAAGTTTGGCCAAATAATGACGTTCTATTTTATTAAATAGGGTTAATTCTACTTTCTTCGGATCCACCAATACAAATTTTACTTCTGCAGGATGTTTTTTATAAAGTAACGATGTAAGTACCGCATTCAACCCAACAGATTTACCTTGTCCTGTTGCTCCTGCCATCAACAAGTGAGGCATTTTGGCCAAATCTACCACTAAGGTTTCATTTGAAATGGTTTTTCCTAAAGCAATTGGCAATTCCATTTCTGCTTGTTGAAATTTAGGCGAAGCAATGACACTCTTCATAGAAACCATCGATGGATTCGCATTTGGTACTTCAATACCAATGGTTCCCTTACCAGGAATTGGCGCAATAATACGAATTCCTAAAGCCGATAATGATAACGCAATGTCATCTTCTAAACTCTTAATTTTTGAAATACGAATACCTGCTTCTGGAACAATCTCATATAGAGTAACCGTAGGTCCTACAGTGGCTTTAATCTGAGCTATTTCTATTTTGTAGTTCTTTAACGTATCTACAATTTTGTTTTTATTTTCTTCTAATTCCGCTTGATTAATTGTAATACCTAACCCTGAATAATCTTTCATTAATTCAATAGAAGGCATTTGAAAGTTGGACAATTCTAAAGTAGGATCAAATTCACCAAAATCTTGCACCAAACGTTGGGCTAGACTCTCTTCTAAAATATCTTCTTCTTCCGCTTTTTCAATTATAAAAGAAGCATCGTCTGTAGTTATGATTTCAGGTTGTTTCGGAATAATTTCAGGTTGCGGTTCTAATTTAATTTCAGAAGCATTTTGTATGGTTGGCTTTAAAGTCGTTTTATCTATTTCAAAAGACGAAGGCGTTTCTTTGTCAATCACTTGCATGTTTGTCCATTCATCATTAGGCGCTTCTTCAATAATAGAGCGTTTCTTAAAAGTAGTCACCGGAACACTTGCTTCCTCTTCAATATCTGAAAGCACTACGCTTCCCGTCTCATCTTCATTTTCATCATCAACGGCAACAGGCGCAGGTTTTGCATCTAAAAAGTCTTTTAATTTATCTGGAGAAACTTTAACTTTAAAGATTAAAAATACAATTACACTGAAAACTAAAATCATAATCGTTCCAATATCCCCAGCATAATCTTGAATTAAATCATGCATTTCAAAACCAATTACTCCAGATAAATGGGGAACATAATCCCAAATAAGTCCAAAAAATAAAGAAATAGTAACAATAGCATACAAATCCCAAAAAGTGGATTTTCTAATTTTGCTTAATGGCAAATCGATAACTAAATAAGCACCAATTAAAAAGAAAATCTTAACAAACAAGAAAGAAGCTATACCAAAACCTTGATACAAGAAGAAATCAGCCAACCAAGCACCTATTTTACCCAACCAATTTTCAACGACAACGTTTCTGTTAGCCAATTGATCAATTTGACTTTGGTCGTTACTACCTGAAATATAATATGATATAAACGATAATAATAAAAACAATGCAATTATAACAAAGAAAAAACCAACAACAAACTTTTGTCCTCGTGTGGTTTTAAATATAGAAGTACGCAGTTTCTTATCCGATGCGCTTGTTGTTTCTTTTTTAGCCATTAATTTTTATAAATTAAATAGTTTAGGCACATAAATTAATGCGCCTACAGTTAATGCACTACCTGCAGCAAATAAAACAGCACCAGCAGCAATATCTTTAATAAAACCTATTCTGTCATGAAATTCAGGATGAATAAAATCTGCTATTTTCTCAACGGCAGTATTCACACCTTCAATACCCAAAACCAGTCCGAAAGCTAGAACTTGCAACATCCACTCGATACGGCTAATATGAAAATAAAAACCTGCAAAAATCATTAACAACATAATAGAAAATTGCACCATTATGCTGTGTTCAGTAGAAACTAATTTAAAGGCGCCTTTTACAGCGAAACCCACACTTTTAATTCTACCAAAAACAAATCTTTTATCTTGTATCATATTCTTTTTATGCGTTTAAAGCAGCTTCGTAATTTGGTTCGTTAGCAATTTCGCTTACCAACTCAGAATACGTAACTTTTCCATCTGCATCAATTACTACAATTGCTCTGGCATGTAATCCTTTTAAAACAGAATCAATAAGCGTTACCCCATAATCATTTCCAAAACTTCCATCTCTAAAATCAGATAAGTTAACTACATTATCTAATCCTTCCGAACCACAAAAACGCTTTTGTGCAAAAGGCAAATCTTTAGAAATACACAAAACTTTAGTGTTTGCAATATCGTTAGCCATTTTATTAAACGTTCGTACCGAAGTAGCACAAGTAGGCGTATCAATACTTGGAAAAATATTTAAGATGACACGTTGTCCTTTAAAATCTTGTAAAGAAATTTCAGACAAATCGTTTCCTACTAATTGAAATTGTGGCGCAGCAGAACCAATAGCTGGTAAAGTGGCATTTGTATGTACAGGATTTCCTCCTAAAGTTACTGTTGACATGATTTTAATTTTTAAGGTTCAAAAATACAAAAAATATTTTTGCCTAATATCAAATAAGTAAAGTTTATTTACGATTTGGGATTTACGATTTACGACTTTACGACTAAATCAAACCAAGTTCCACAAAACATCATCTGGTACTGGAGCGATAATTTCTAATGGATCTTTAGTAACAGGATGCGTTAACACCAATTTTCTAGCATGTAAATGAATACCACCGTTGGGATTACTTCTATCAAAACCATACTTTAAGTCGCCCTTGATTGGACAACCCACTGCTGTAAGTTGCGCTCTAATTTGATGATGACGTCCGGTGTATAAATCGATTTCTAACGCATAATAATTATCCAATTTCTTAATAATTTTATACGATAATTTAGCTTCTTTAGCTTCTGGAACTTCTTTTAAATGCGCTTTTGAAGTATTATTTTTAGTGTTTCTTCTTAAAAAATGCACAAGAGTATCTTCCGTTTTTGGTGGTGCATTTTTAACAATAGCCCAATAGGTTTTTTGAGTTTCTCTGTTTTTAAACGTTTCGTTCAAACGCGTTAGGGCTTTTGATGTTTTAGCAAAAACCACAATTCCAGTTGTTGGTCTATCCAAACGATGCACCACTCCTAGAAAAACCTCACCAGGTTTGTCGTAAGCCACTTTTAAATACGATTTAACAATATCCGATAAAGGCTCATCACCTGTTTTATCTCCTTGTACGATATCTCCAACTCGCTTATTTACTACTATTATGTGATTGTCTTCGTGAAGAATTTGAAGATTTTTTGAATCGGAAACTATTTTCATTTGTAATTTAGATTTTTAGACTTGTTGGATTTTTAGACTTCTTTGAAGGTTAGATTAATAGATGGTTATATTTTTAATGTGGAACGAAATTTTGAAGTCATTTTAATAATCTCTTCTAATAAATCGCATAATTCTTTTGCTTTTTCTGGTGTTAAAAAACCTAAATCTTCAGAAATTAATAGTTGTGTTTCTACTTCATACGCAGAACCGATAGCGATTTCTAAAAATCTAGCAAAATCTTTATTGGAACTTCTTGATGAACCTTCTGCAATATTTGAAGGAATAGAAACGGATGCCCGTCTTAATTGATTGGTTAACCAAATTTTTCTTCTGATGGAAATGATGCAGTTTCATTATAAATTTTAGAACAAAACAACCTGCTTTTTTGCCAAATTCCCAATTCCTTAAATTTATGCATATATATTATTGTATTTAATTTTTTGAAGTTGCAAAGTGTAAAGTCTAAAAATCTAAGAAGTCTAACATGTCTAACATGTCTAACCTGTCTAAAAATCTAAGAAATCTAACTAGTCTAACCTGTCTAAAAATCTAAGAAGTCTAACTTAATATTGTTCGTTAGCATTAGGAAAATCAACTGATTTTACATCAGACACATATTGTCCAATGGCTTTAGTCATGTCTTCAAATAAATTCATGTACCTGCGTAAAAATCTTGGGCTAAACTCGTGCGTCATACCAATCATATCATGCAATACCAACACTTGACCATCTACACCACTACCCGCTCCAATTCCGATTACCGGAATTGAAATACTTTCGGCAACTTTTTGAGCTAATTTAGCCGGTATTTTTTCTAAAACTAGAGCAAAACAACCAATTCGTTCTAACATTTTGGCATCTTCCAGTAATTGATCCGCCTCTTCCTCTTCTTTGGCACGAACGGTGTACGTTCCGAATTTATATATAGATTGTGGTGTTAATCCCAAATGTCCCATTACAGGAATTCCGGCATTTAATATTTTCTTTATAGAGGATTCAATTTCTTTACCACCTTCTAATTTTACAGCATGTCCGCCGCTTTCTTTCATAATACGAATAGAAGAACGCAACGCCTCTTTAGGATCAGATTGATAGCTTCCAAAAGGCAAATCAACCACAACTAAAGCCCTGTCAACAGCTTTAACCACACTGCTAGCGTGATAAATCATTTGGTCTAAAGTAATAGGCAAAGTGGTTTCATTTCCTGCCATTACATTACTAGCCGAATCGCCTACTAAAATGACATCAATACCTGCTGTGTCAACAATTTTTGCCATTGTGAAATCGTATGCCGTTAGCATAGAAATTTTTTCACCATTGGCTTTCATGTCAATTAACGACTTCGTTGTAATTTTTTTATAATCTTTTTTTGCTACAGACATATGCTTTTGTGTTCAGTTATTAGTGATCAGTTATCTACCGAAATAAATATTTTGTAAAATTAATGTAAAGATATGATATGTAACAATTTTTCTACATTTAATACTAATATTAAAATGCAACAACGATGAGAAAAGTCTTTATTTTTTGATTTTTTGAAAACAAGAGATGGTAAATTGTTCAAATTATTGCTACATGAAGAAAATAGAAATCAAATAAATCTGCTAAATCTGTATACCTATCAAAATTAACAATCCGCCAAGCCAACTCCAATAGCCAAGCCACCTTCAGAAGTTTCTTTATATTTTGAATTCATATCTTTTGCGGTTTCCCACATTGTTGCCACTACTTTATCTAAAGGCACCAACACATTTTTAGCATCGGTTTCTAAAGCCAATTCGGCAGCGTTTATGGCTTTTATTGCACCCATAGTATTGCGTTCTATACAAGGTACTTGAACCAAACCACCTATCGGATCACAAGTCATACCTAAATGATGTTCCATGGCTATTTCAGCGGCAACTAGTACTTGGTCTGGCGTACCGCCCATTAATTCGCACAAAGCCGCAGCAGCCATCGCCGAAGAAACGCCAATTTCTGCTTGACAGCCCCCCATTGCAGCTGAAATAGTAGCTCCTTTTTTGAAGATACTCCCTATTTGCCCGGCTACCATTAAAAATTGTTTGATTTCTTTATCGCCTGCATAATGGTTTTCAATCACCAAATAATACATCAAAACTGCCGGAATAACGCCTGCACTTCCGTTGGTAGGTGCTGTTACTACTCGCCCTAAAGAAGCATTTACCTCATTTACTGCCAATGCAAAACAAGAAACCCACTTTAATATTTGACGGAATTTCACCTCCGTTTGACGAATACAAGTCAACCATTCTTGTGGCGAATTATAATTGGCAATTCCGATTAAATTGGTGTGCATGTCGTACGCTCTTCGTTTCACGTTTAGTCCACCAGGTAAAATACCATCGGTATGTGCGCCAATGTACATACATTCTAACATGGTATGCCAAATTCGCATTAATTCGATATGAATTACATCTTCGGAACGCAATGATTTTTCGTTTTCATACACAATTTCAGAAACTAATTTGCTTTCTGATTGACAAAATGCTAATAATTCTACTCCCTTATCAATTGGGAAAGGAAAAGCACCTTTTTCTTCTAATTTTAAAATTGTATCTTCCTCTTCCTTAACTATAAAGCCACCTCCAATAGAATAAAAGGTTGAACTGTATTCGCCGTCATTTGTATAGGCAGTAAACACCATTCCGTTAGCATGAAAAGGTAAAAAATTCTTATTGAAAAAGATATCTGAAACTACATTAAAATGAATCTTGAATTCGTTATCTAAAATCAATTCATTACTTGTTTTGATACCTTCAATTATAGAGGCAATGTCGTCAATTGGCACTAATTCTGGATCGGCGCCACTTAAACCCAACATCACAGCTAAATCTGTAGCGTGGCCTTTTCCTGTTAAAGAAAGTGACCCATATAAATCGACTTTTACGCGATGTACGTCATTGATTATATTCTGATTTCGTAATTCTGCTAAAAACTGTTCTGCAGCACGCCAGGGTCCTAAAGTATGAGAACTTGAAGGCCCTACGCCTATTTTTAACATGTCAAAAACTGAAATACATTCCATAAACTAAATCGTTATAGTAGCAAAGATAGCATTTGAAGTTGGAAGTTAGAAATACGAAGTGAAAATATTTGAAAATTGTATGTTGTATAATAAAAAAAGGAACAAATTCTATAGAACTTATCCCTTTTAAACTTTTAACCTTTAAACTCTTAAACCAAAATTACTAATACCAACGCTTCTTATTCTGTTTAGAAGCATCTGATTTTCTGGAATTTGAATTGTCTGAATTTTCAGATTTAGCTGCTTTTGGTGTTTTTGGTGCATTATTTTGTTTTTGTCTAGGATTTCTTCTATCGCCTCGGGTATCCGTTTCTTTATTTTTTAATTCGTCTTCAGTAAATTCTCTATATGGATAAGGGTTTTCATTAACCACTTTAATTTGCTGGCGTGTTAGTTTTTCAATGTCTTTCCAAAAAGGTAATTCATCTTTTCCACAAAAAGAAATAGCTAAACCTTCGTTTCCCGCTCTACCTGTTCTACCAATTCTATGAACATAGGTTTCTGGTATGTTTGGCAAATCGAAATTAATCACATAAGGTAACAAATCGATATCAATTCCTCGAGCGGCAATATCTGTTGCCACTAAAACGGAGATTTCTTGACTTTTAAATCCGTCTAAGGTTTTAATTCTGTTGTTTTGAGATTTATTTCCGTGAATCGCTTCCGCTGAAATGTTTTTTACTTTTAATGCTTTTACCACATTATCAGCACTGTGTTTCGTTCTTACAAAAACCAAAACATTATTTATATTTTCTTCTTCAATTAAATGAATCAGTAATTTTCGTTTGTCTTCTTTTTGAACCATGTATACTTTTTGGTTCACGCGTTCTGCTGTACTAGATATAGGTGCTACTGAAACGTATTTAGGTTTTTTCAAAAACTGGTCGGCTAATTCTCTAATCGCAACTGGCATTGTAGCAGAAAACAATAATGTTTGACGATTTTCAGGAATTAATTTGATGATTTTCTTCACATCATTAATAAAACCCATATCTAACATTTGATCCGCTTCATCAATAACCAAATGATGCAAGTTATCCATATCCAAATAACCTTGCTTATTTAAATCCAAAAAGCGACCTGGAGTGGCAATTAATATATCTACACCGTCTTTTAATTGTTGTACTTGAGGAACTTGACTTACACCACCATAAATAACCATCGATTTGGTATTCATATATTTTCCGTAAGTGGCAAAACTATCTTGAATTTGGTGAGCCAATTCACGCGTTGGCGCTAAGACTAGAGTTCTAATTACTTTTCGTTTCGTTTTGGAACCTACTATTGGATGTAAATAATTTAAAATTGGAATGGCGAATGCACCTGTTTTTCCTGTTCCTGTTTGTGCACAACCCACTAAATCATGTTCTTCTAAAATAACAGGAATGGCTTGCTGCTGTATAGGTGTTGGCGTAATATATTTTTCCTCTTCTAAAACCTGAAGTATATTTCTATGTAAATTTAAATCTTGAAATGTCATATTTGTATTTTGAACGGCAAATATACAACTTTGAATGTGGAATAGAGAATTTTGATTTGCTTTATTTATGAATTACCTATGAATTTTGACAGATTACCAACAAGTTAGGGATAAATAAAATGACACAATGTCAGGTATTATGGCCTTGTAAAAAGAAATACTGACAATTTATATTGGTATAGTAACTTGGCACAAAACTTGACTTATCCAAAATGAGTTTAAAAAATAAACCGAATAAAATTTAAAATTAAATAAAATGAGTAAGATTATTGGAATCGATTTAGGTACAACCAATTCTTGTGTTTCTGTAATGGAAGGTGGAGAACCAGTTGTAATTGCTAATGCAGAAGGAAAAAGAACAACACCATCTGTAATTGCATTTGTAGAAGGTGGAGAAATTAAAATTGGTGATGCAGCAAAAAGACAAGCGGTAACTAACCCAACAAAAACTATTGCTTCTATCAAAAGATTTATGGGTAACAAGTACTCGGAAAGTGCTAAAGAAGCTTCTACTGTTGCTTACAAAGTAGTTAAAGGTGATAACGACACACCACGTGTTGATATTGATGGTCGTTTATACACGCCACAAGAATTATCTGCAATGACTTTGCAAAAAATGAAAAAAACTGCTGAAGACTATTTAGGTCATTCAGTTACAGAAGCAGTTATTACTGTTCCTGCATATTTTAACGATGCACAACGTCAAGCAACTAAAGAAGCTGGTGAAATTGCAGGTTTAAAAGTAATGAGAATTATCAATGAGCCAACTGCTGCGGCATTAGCTTACGGATTAGACAAACAAGGTACTGATCAAAAAATTGCAGTATTCGATTTAGGTGGTGGAACTTTCGATATTTCTATCCTTGAATTAGGAGATGGCGTTTTTGAAGTATTATCTACTAACGGAGACACGCACTTAGGTGGAGACGATTTTGACCAAGTAATTATCGACTGGTTAGCTAACGACTTTAAAGCTGCTGAAGGTTTAGATTTAAGAAAAGACCCAACTGCGTTACAACGTTTAAAAGAAGCTGCTGAAAAAGCGAAGATTGAATTATCTTCTTCTGCTCAAACAGAAATTAACTTACCATACGTTACCGCTACGGCTTCTGGACCAAAACACTTAGTACAAACATTAACACGTGCTAAATTTGAACAATTGGCTGATTCTTTAATCAAGCGTTCAATGGAACCAGTAGTTAAAGCTTTAAAAGATGCTGGTTTATCAGTTTCTGATATTGATGAAGTTATCTTAGTTGGAGGTTCTACTCGTATACCAGTTATACAAGAAAAAGTTGAAAAATTCTTCGGTAAAAAACCATCAAAAGGAGTAAATCCTGATGAAGTTGTAGCTATTGGAGCTGCAATTCAAGGTGGTGTTTTAACTGGTGATGTAAAAGATGTATTGTTATTAGACGTAACACCTTTATCATTAGGAATTGAAACTATGGGTAACGTAATGACAAAATTAATTGAGTCTAACACCACTATCCCTACAAAAAAATCGCAAGTTTTCTCAACTGCAGCAGACAACCAACCAAGTGTTGAAATTCACGTAATTCAAGGTGAAAGAACAATGGCAGCAGATAACAAAACTATTGGTCGTTTCCATTTAGATGGTATTCCACCAGCAGCAAGAGGAATTCCTCAAATTGAAGTAACTTTTGATATTGATGCAAATGGTATAATTAAAGTTTCTGCAACTGATAAAGGAACTGGAAAATCTCACGATATTCGTATCGAAGCTTCTTCTGGTTTAACAGCTGAAGAAATCGAAAGAATGAAAAAAGATGCGGAATTAAACGCTGAGTCAGATAAAATTGCTAAAGAAACTGCAGATAAAGTAAATGAAGCAGATTCAATGATTTTCCAAACAGAAAAACAATTAGCTGAATTTGGTGAAAAATTATCTGAAGATAATAAAACAGCCATTAACTTAGCTTTAATTGAATTAAAAATGGCATACGAAGCAAAAGATGTTGCTGCAATTACGCCTGCTTTAGAGAAAATCAATACAGCTTGGACAAATGCATCTGCAGAAATGTATAATACTGGAGACGCTCAAGGAGCGTCACAAGCAGAACCACAAGCTTCTGATGATACTAC
>CAMDGB010000028.1 GCA_945897915.1 Chryseobacterium gleum
AAGTTCCACAATATATTAATATTTATGAAAGAAAAATTTAAAATTTTCATTTGGATTTTTTTTTCCTTCTTTAACAATCAAAGTATTGTCGCAAATAGTATTAGCAAAGATTCAATTATTACTGTTAAATATGGTATTTATTTAAAAAAAATAAATCCAGATTTTAAGGAAGGAAAATTTAATGCTGAATTCTATTGGTGGGCAATTTTTAAAAACGACAAAGCCAAAACGGGCGTTACTAATGAGGAGATTTTAAATTTAGAATATGTAAACGGTTTTGAATGTGAAATGGGCGGTATTACTAAAGAAATACAAGAATCAAAAGAATTAAGTCCGAATATGTTCTATTATACAGGGTTTCACCAAGGAGCCTTTTATTTCAATCCTGATTTTAAAATGTACCCATTTGATGTACAAACCCTTAATATCACTGTTGAAAACTCACTTTTACCAATTAATAGTTTAAGATTTGTTCCAGATAGCGGATCCTATTTATTGTCCAAGCAGAAAAAAAATAATTGGGGAATATCGGATGACATTATAAATAATAATAATGCAAATTATAAATTTTTTAAAACAGAAATTACATCAGGAATAGGAATTTATAATTCCAATTTTGGAGATCCAACATTTGAGCCCCAAAGCAAATATGGAAGAATTAATATTGGGGTTTTTATTAATCGTTCTTTTGCTCCTTATATCAGTAAACTTATTATTCCGTTAATGATAATTTTATTATTAGTTTATTTTGTGTTTTTCTTACCTGCTGAAAAAATTGACATCTCTGCTGGATTAACGGTAACTTCATTATTAAGTGCTATAGCGTTTCAACTTGCTGTATCTGGTGATTTACCAGAAATTGGTTATATTATTTACATCGATAAAATATTTTATACGTGTTACTTCTTAATTTCTATTAGTTTAGCCCAATCTCTTGTTACGTTTTATCTTGACGATAGTGGAGATGAAAAAAAGAAAAAGCTTGCGGCTAATCTTGATATATTATTTAGAATTTTATTTCCAATAGTATTCTTTAGTAGTGTTATACTTTTTGCAATATGATAAAAAAAAGAATAGAGTCTATTGATTTTCTTAGAACCATTGCTATTTTAATTATGTTAATAGCAAATGCAGCTCCATATGCATTAAAAGGCCCTCATACTATTTGGTTTAGGATAATTTGTTCTTTTGCAGCGCCTTTGTTTATTTTCATATCTGGTTTTTCTTTCTTTCTTTCTTTTAAAAAAAATCAAAATTACAAGCATAAGTTAGTACTAACTTTATATTTATTTATTTCTGCAATATTTGTAGATGTTGTTATTTGGGGAATTTTACCATTTCAAACTTTTGATGTATTGTATCTTATTGCTTTTGGTCAAGCTATTAATATTTTAATTTTTCGTTTAAAATTCCCAATAAAATTATTTATCGCTTTAATCTGCATTGTTTCCTTCCCATTACTTGAAAATTATTTTGGTTACCGATTTGCTAATAAAGATTTTAATCTGAATAGTTTATTTTCAAGTGATTTTAACTTATCTGGAATTTTTCAATTTTCAAGATTTTGCATTGATGGATGGTTTCCTTTAATACCTTGGATAGGCTTTGCTATAATTGGAACTGTTTCGGCAGAGTTGTCTGAAAAAATTGCTTTAAATATAAAAACAGTAAAGTGGGTAAGTTTGATCTTTTTAATTGGTGGATTAGGCGTGTTTTTTTCTCAAAACTTAATACAATGTGAAAGAGAAGGATATTTAGAATTGTTTTATCCACCAACGCAACTATTTTTATTAATTGCTTTTGCTTTTATTTTTACAACTTATTCATTTTCTATAAAAATGAATTTCCACCTTCAGTCTAGATTTAATTATTTAAATATATTAGGGCGTCATAGTCTATTTACATACATTTTACATGCCTTTATTATATCTTATGTATTTCAATCTTATTTAGTTCCGTCGGGATGTTTGCAATTTGTACTTTTAATGGTTGCTTTTGTAAGCATTTGTATTCTTTTAACAACTTTATTAGAACGCATTAATAAAAAAGATTCTTTAAAGCCAATACCATTATTCATTAAAACCATTTTAGGCTTGAAATAAAGTGATGTTTTGTAATGAAAGTTAGAACCCACTCAAAAAAAACGGTAAATAATTAAATAAAAGTGGCGACTACGTATAAAAAAATGAATAAAGTAATGACAATTTTCGGAGCAATATTATTTGGTTCCATTATTTTGATATCCTGTGGTGGTAATGGTTCCAAAAATACTTCCGATAAACAAAATGAAAACACTGTTGATGTTTGTAGATGCCTAACAGAACCAGGCAATTCGGATTGGTCTATTACCAATAATGATGCTTGTCGAGATGCAATTAGTAAAGAGATTGGTGTTGATAATTGGGAAAAAGTCAATTTTTCTAAAAATCCGAATTTGAATAGAAAATTTGATGAATTAACAAAAAAATGTACTGGAACAACTGAGGTGAAAACTGGAATCGAAGATATTGATAAAAATAATGTTTTAGTTAAGGAAATAGGAACCTCTTATGGATACATTTGGGAAAGTCTTAACAATGAAGACCAAATATATACTACATTGGCTTTTGATGGATTAATTTTTCGCACAACATTTTACCAAATGAATGGTAAAACTAATTCAGCAGATTTCACAAAAGTTATTGACCTTTCAGGTAAGTGGGGCGCAACGAATCCAAACAATGCAGAAGGAGTTGTTGAACAAAATAATGTTCCTCTAAGTTGGACGTTCAGTAAGGATTATTTGTCATTGACAAACAATAAAGGAGTTGTGTTTAATAGAATTAAAATGAGATAACCAGCCCATGACAGCCCATTTTTTGATATCGCGGTGTTAGTGCTTAAAAACATTCAGGTTCTAATAAATATTAGTGGTGAAATGAAAAATAAAGCTATTTAATCCGATACATGGCAAATTTGCAAAACGGTATGGGCTGGGTTTATATTACTAAAAGCCTCTTCCTTAAAATATCAAACTCTTCTTTTGAAATAATACCTTTCTCAAATAAGGTTGAGTGTTTTAATAATTTATAGACACTTGCAAACTGAAATAGATTGGTTTAATCTAACTTTTATTGTCTTAAATAAATCAACTTGTTTTCTGTAAATATTTTTCTTTTAATTTTTTAGAGATAATATCGATAGCTTTTTCGCTAGCTTTATTTGTTAAAAAATCAGGCAGCCCTAATGAATCTACTTCTGGTTTTAAAAACTCTTCATATGCATCTTTTGACATATCAGACACGTGCTTTTCTAATTCTTCGCCGTGCAATTCAGTTTTTGAATTATCAACTTTAACTCGATTTACCACTTCTAATGCCCTGTTAGAAATATAAGCCATTTTTAAAGAAACTCCTAAGAATGGAACCCCCCCTAATAAACTAATAAAAAATTTCATCATAATTTTCATTTAACTTGCCCTACTCTTATGGATTTTCAGATTCCTCCCCGTTTTTTTTGAGTGGGTTCTGGTCTCCACTTCTCTCTTGTAAAGATAATAATTGATATATGCTTTTTAACTTGCCCATAACTTGTATATAGGCGCTATAAACATTCGCTTTTTACCCCAAATTTCGGTAGATAGGTATGACTGTCTTCATATATTATTTCAAATATAGTGATTTTTAATTA
The DNA here is from genome assembly GCA_945897915.1 of Chryseobacterium gleum. Classification (GTDB taxonomy): domain Bacteria; phylum Bacteroidota; class Bacteroidia; order Flavobacteriales; family Flavobacteriaceae; genus Flavobacterium. The sequence continues at coordinate 3,670 of CAMDGB010000028.1, forward strand.
ATTAATGTTTAAAATAAAAAAATGTGTTATAATGCTATTTTAAGTTCAATATGACAAACTTCAATGTTACTTTCTGTAAATATGCAATTGAGAGCAATATTAATATGAATAACTCAAACTCCTTAAATAATATAAGTTCATTCATTTGAATAGGACACAATTATTTTATAGTAATTTTCTCTGAAGAAGTACAAAGGTAATAACTGCGATAAATAATTTTTTTTTGACTATTTGTATTTCTGATAATTGAGTAAGTAATCATCGCGTTAAAATTGTAACTTTCTCCAATAGGGGGAGCAAAACAAAACCCGATACGAAAGTGTCGGGTTTTTTTGTGGACATTCTTGGGCGAGTAGTTTGTCCCAAAGAAACGAAGTGAAAGCGGGAAGGTTTATATTTTATAAATATTTATGATAGTTCAAATGCCTGGATTGAAACTAAGAAAATTATAATTCAACAATAAAATCACTATCAATTTCCTTTAACTACCTATAAACCAATTTTCTATCCAAATTTGGTATTACTTGCAGTTTGTTTGTTATAACATTGCGGAGTAGATCCTGTAATTTCTTTAAATGAAGTAAAAAACGGATTGTAGGAAGAAAACCCAACTTTTATTGCTAATGCTTCTAGCGTGTTTGACTTTAAATATCCAGACTCAATTAATTGTATAGCATCATAAGTTTTTATAATTTTTTTAAATTCAGAATAGCTAACCTTTGAATGGTATTTAAAAATAAACTTCAAATGACTTTTAGGGATTTCTAATTTTTTTGCTATTTCAGTTGCTCTTGTTTTTGGCTTTCTAAACCATTTTTCCACTAAAGCTAAATATTCAATATCTGTTATTATTTTATTAAAATCAGGATATATTTTATTTTTCAATAAATCATCTTGCTGATTTTTTATTTCTGTTTTTTCGCTTAAAAGCCAAATTTCATTTAATAAAAATAAAGATTTTTTTTGATCACCAATTTTTTTATATAATGCACTATAGCCAAACAATATTTCTGGAGTTATTAAAATTTTAATAAAAATAATACTCCATAAAATTCCAGAAATCCATAAATAATTTTTTCCTGCACTAAAACTACTATTTATCAAGTCGAAAAATAAAGTCATCAATAATCTAATACTAATTGCTACGTAAAACATAAAAAGAAATAATGTCCATTTGCGAAGTAAATTATTTTGAACATCAATAATTTGAATTTTCGAATTTCTATTCCACACATTCTTTTTTAATAATAAAAAACCAACTAAAAGATAAATAATGGCATAACTTACAAATATTAAATTTAAAATTACCACAGAATATTTTCCTAAAAACAAATAATAGTTATTTAATAAATTACCAAAGCTTAAAATGAAAGGAAATACTAAATGCCATAATTCTCTCAATTTATGTTGTTTTGAATTGGCAATAATATTTTTAATATACAGATGAAATAATGGAATTATGATACTGAAAAACGGGAAATATGAAAAATTAGGAATTAAGTTTTTATAAAAATAAAAAACAGTTTCTAATATAAATCGCATTGAAATAATACTAAATAATAAAATTAAATATAAATTAATAGTACGATTTGATTTATATTGTATAAAAATTATTGAAGTTGTAACTAATCCAAGCACGCCAACAAAAAGATAAAAAAAATAGACAAGCATATTTATTTGTATAATAACTTAAAGTTTTTCAAGTATAATTTTTTCAGATATTTTATGATCTCAAATGTAGTAATAATTAATTAAATCCAATTTTTTTGTAATTAATTTAAAAAAATAGTTTACTAAAAACTGAAAAGTTCTTATTGTTTTTTACAAATTTTTTCAACTATTTAAAAAGGTTTATATTAAAACGTATATTTGATCATTATAAATAATTTTTAAAAAATCAAATACAATAATACATGCGTATCAAAATTTTACTCACAATCGGTTTTTTCTCTTCGCTTTCATTTGGTCAAACTTTGCATCATCAAATGATAAGCGCGCAAGGCGGAAATGCAGTTACGAATTCTGGAATAGTAGTTAAATACACTATTGGTCAACAATCTGTTACAGGATCAAATACAGGCAATGTAATTGTCCAACAAGGCTTTCAACAAAGCAATTGGGATAAAATTATAGCTAATAATGCAGTATTTGTAAATACCACAACGTTTCCTAACCCATACGTGGACATCCTCAATTTTCAGTTTTCCCAATCTATTGGAGAAAATGTTTCTTTATTGGTGTATGATGTGTTAGGTCGTCAAGTATATTCCAATACGCTTAAGGTATTCGAAAACAAAACCAGTGTTAATCTTCAGGTGTTACAAAGTGCAGAATACTTTGTACAACTTTCAAATAATATATTCACCTATCACACTAAAATAATTAAAAATTAAAACATGATGATTAAAAAATATTTACTTTTTTGCCTGTTATTATCCGGATGTTACTTGCAGGCTCAAGAACTGCTTATTTCCAACGGGAAAAATTTCACAAAATATGATTATAAAAATTCACTTGGAATGTCAAATCCTAATTTAAGAAGTGGCGAAGGTTCTTTTTATGAAATAGGTTTGGCTTTTAAGTTGAATGAATCTGCTGAAACTGATAAACTAAGTTATGCAGTTAGTTTGGTATACAATCAGTTTAATGCTGTTGGTAGCACAAGCACAGCCAACTATGCTTGGAAAACCAATTATCTTGGGATTCAAAATGCGCTTAATTATACGTTGTTTCAAAACTCAAAATCATTTAAACTAAAAACAAAATTGGGATGTGCTACTTCAACTATAATCAAAGGCGAACAGTATATTAATAATGTGGTGTACAACATTTCTAAACAAGAAGAGTTTAAAGGTATAACACTACAGCCAAACATTGGAATTGATTTTCAATATGCCATTAATCAGAATATTAAAATTTCTGCGGGATACGAATTTTCAAAAGCATTTAATGTTTCTAATAAATCCGCAGAAGAGCTTTCGTTTACAAATAATCAAATCCATTTTGGATTACATTTTCCATTAAAATAAATAGCACATCATGAAAAAAATAGTTGTAACACTTTTATTATTTATTGGCCTAATTGGTTATTCTCAAACTAATGGGATTACTTATCAAGCTGTAATATTAAATCCTTCGGGCGATCAATTGCCGGGAGTAAACAATACTAATGTACCATTGGTAAATAAAAATATTTGTTTGAAGTTCTCAATCATAGACCAGAATTCGCAATCTGAATATACTGAAACAGTACAAACTACTACGGACGAATTCGGTATGGTGAATTTAATTATTGGTACCGGATTACAAATTGGGGGTTATGCGTCTTCGTTTTCGAATATACTTTGGAATGCCAATCCTAAGCGATTGAAAGTTGATTTAAGTACGACCGGAGTATGTTCTTATTACACAGAAATTAGCAACCAACCTTTTACTTCAGTTCCTTTTGCTATGTTTGCTGCTACAGCAGGCACCCCTGGTACCCCAGGCCCTGCTGGTCTACAAGGAATTCAAGGAGTTGCTGGACCTACAGGCGCAACAGGACTTACAGGAGCAGTTGGTCCTCAAGGACCAATTGGATTAACAGGAGCTATAGGCCCGCAAGGATTACCAGGAATTCAGGGAGCAGTTGGTCCTACAGGCGCAACAGGGCTTACAGGAGCAGTTGGTCCTCAAGGACCAATTGGATTAATAGGAGCTATAGGTCCGCAAGGTTTACCAGGCACAAACGGAACAAATGGTCTTGATGGAGCAGTTGGTCCACAAGGTCCACAAGGCCCACAAGGATTGGCTGGTACAAATGGTGTTGATGGTGCGGTTGGTCCACAAGGTCCACAAGGATTGGCTGGTACAAATGGTGTTGATGGTGCGGTTGGTCCACAAGGATTACAAGGTCTTCAGGGTATAGCAGGAACAAATGGAACTAACGGAACAAATGGTAGTGACGCTACTGTTACAGTAGGTGCAATAAGTTCTACTTCAAATGCAAATGGCGCAACTGTAACTTCAGGCGAATTAAAACTTTCCCCTGCAGATGCAACCAATGGAGGTATTGTTACTACTGGAACTCAAACTTTTGCTGGGAATAAAACCTTTAATTCCGACATATACGTAAACGGCATAACTGTTGGTAATGGTGCTGGAAACGAATTCAATACAAAACTTAATGTTTTGGGTCGTGCATCATTTAGAACTAATGTCACAAATAGCGGTTTAATATTTGATGGATACTCGCCATCTGGTAGTTTAGAGGTTTCCCGGATATATACGGATGCAACTAGTGGAACACCTAGTGATTTTGTTTTGGGGACCTATCCAAATGCCCATTCAAATCAACTTTATTTGAAACAGTCAAATGGTTTTGTCGGTGTAAGAACTGAAAGTCCAACAACTGCATTAGACGTAAATGGAACTGTAACAGCAACCTCATTTGCAAAATCAGGAGGTTCTTCTTCCCAATTCTTAAAAGCAGATGGTTCTATTGATAGTACAACATATTTAACAGCTGCAGGCACTGCAGCGAATGTATCGGGAGTTGTTGCAATAGCTAATGGTGGTACAGCAGCAACAACAGCTGCGGTAGCTTTAACTAATTTAGGTGCTGCGCCAATTGATTCGCCTACTTTTACAGGCGTTCCACTTGCACCAACACCTATAAACACCACTAATACAACACAAATTGCTACAACAGCTTTTATACAAGATTTATTATTAAATGCACCATCATCCTCTTCTTCAACGCTTAGTGGAGCGATTTGGACATCGGCTACAACAGGAACTTTGAATGGGACAGGGTTTACAATAGGTGGGTATACAATGACAAGTACTCCACCAAGTCTATTGAATCAAAATTATAGTTCAGCAGATTATTCTTCAAATCCGTTGAGCGCTACTCAACAAACCTCTTATTTTATGTCAGGTAGTAGTTGGACAGTTACTTTTAATGCGCCAATTTCTAATTTGAAATTATATATTTATTGGAGAGGTGGTGGAATTGGTGGTTCAAGTTTTTATCAATTTGATCAAGCCTTTTCAATTGCATCTGGATCTACTGGGATGACAAATTCTGGAAATAATTTAAACATTTCTGGTTGGGGTAAAGGGATCCTTGAATTTTCAGGACCAATAACGACACTAACATTATCAGCTGATGGAACTAGTTGTTGTTCTGGTCATACTATGACTTTTGCTAGTGGTGGTGGTGGAATTGCTTCTGCCTCTGGAACGGGACAAGTTATTAGAATAGATTCCCCAAATTTAGCAGGGATTCCAACAGCTCCCACTGCCGCACTTGGAACAAATTCAACACAATTAGCCACTACAGCTTTTGTAACGAATGCAGTAAGTACAGCAACCAGTGGGGCTTTTGTAGACTTAACTTCAGCTCAAACCGTAGCAGGCGCTAAAACGTTCTCTGACGGATTAACAGTAATTAACAAACCGTTCTTACCTACAAAACTAAATCAATCTCAAATTAATAGTTTAACTGGCGTTGAAGAAGGAATGGTAGTGTATAATACAAGTACCCGAAAATTGCAAATTTTTTCAGTGGGTAACACAGATACTACAAATGAATTATATAGTGGTAATTTTAGTACCGGAAGAGACGACATTACACAAACTTTTGTTCCTCAAGTAAGTGGATCGGTTTATGCCTTTCAGTTTTTTGCAAAAAGGGCTAATAGTTCAGGCATGTCTCCTCATTTATTTGTTGATTATCCTGGTGGGACGCAATATGTGGACTTACCCGGTTTAACTACTTCTGGCGAGTGGATTACAATTAATCTTCCTTCACCTATAACTGTAGTTGCTGGTAATTCATACAATTTTACATTGTGGTCCGGGCCACTGTGTTTCGGGGAACTTATACTAGGCACTAATAGTAATTATTCCAACGGGTCGATAATAAATTCATTCCCTTGTGGTGGTAGTTCTAGTGCATTAAATGGCGATGATTTAATGTTTAGAGTATTAATTACTCCAAGTTCAACCACTGCCTATTGGTTAAATCTTAATTAAAAAATTATCCACTGAGTTAAGTATACAATAAAGGGCAGCTATTTTAATAGTTGCCCTTTATTGTTATATGAAAGGGTTGATGAGGATAATTACTTTTAATAAACTATTCAGCAATAATGCTATTTTTAACAAAATTAATTTCAGAACAACTAAAAAACCAGTAGCTCAAAGCCAGTTGATTTCTAGAATCAAAAGCTTTAGTAAAACAAATAAAATATTAAATGTATTAAGTGGTTTATAAAAGAAGAAAATATTATTTAATTAGTTGGTTTTTAAACAGTTAAATTCATATATTTGATTTTCTTTATTAATTTAAATCTTAAAAAAATGAAAAAAACAATTTCCCTTATAGCTTTAGTTGGGTTGCTATTTATCTCTTGTAAAAAAGAAGGAACGGCTTCAACTGTAGAAGCTAAAAATCCAGATCAAATTGGTATAACGGTTAGTAAATCAGCCAATATTGAAATGGTGAAAAAATTGACTGCTATGGCTGAAAATTCTGACTTCCCAAATTTTAAAGCCAATTTCGCACCAAAAGCCGTTATTCATGATAATATGAATGATATAAGTATTGACGAAAACATTAAAATGTTAGAAGATATTAAAGCAAATGGGATGACAATTTCATTAAGTAAAAAACCGCTTATTTGGGAAATTATTAATGATAAAGCAAATGAAAAAACAGGTGTTAAAAATTACGTGTTTACCTATTATGACGCTACTTTTTCAAGAGGAGGAAAATCAGTTGTAATCAATTACAATATGATTTTCGCTATCAAAGACGGAAAAGTTGTTGAAGAATGGGACATCTATGATTCTGCACCAATTTTGAACTTATTAAAATAATCATCCAAAATTTTAATCATTCTATATTATGAAAAAATCTATTGTAGTTATTGCATTAACAAGCTTACTGTTTGTAAGTTGTAAAAATGAAAGTGCCGAAAGAGAGAAAGTAGCTCAAGCCAACATCGATTCCTATTCTAAAACATGGGAATTAGTTGTAAATGAAGGTAAAGTAAATGTATTAGACACTGCTTACGCACCAGAAATTGTATTACATACAGTACCAGAAATTAAAGGAATAGCAGGCGCAAAAGCTTATTATGCTAATTTTGTAACTGGATTCTCAAACAGAAAATTCATTGTGAAAGAGATGTATGCTAGTGGTGACAAAGTAACAAAATACTGGCAATTTAAAGGAACGCACACAGGTAATTTTATGGGAATTCCTGCAACTGGAAAAACAGTAGACATTGAAGGTTGTACCATTGCAAAAATGGTAAACGGAAAAATTGTTGAAGAAAGAGATTTTATGGACAACATGAGTTTCTTAACACAACTAGGGGTGCTTAAATAAAAACAAATTTACAAAAAATCCCGAGATTGTCGGGATTTTTTATTTTATAAACTAGATTTAAATTGTTCTAAGAAACGAACATCGTTTTCATAAAACATTCTAATATCGCCAATTTGGTATAATAACATGGCAATTCTTTCAATTCCCATTCCAAAGGCGTATCCTGTATATTCGTTTGGTTCAATACCACAGTTTTTCAACACATTTGGGTCTACCATTCCGCAACCCATAATTTCTAACCAGCCTGTTCCTTTTGTAATTCGGTAATCAGTTTCGGTTTTCAATCCCCAATAAATATCTACTTCCGCACTGGGTTCTGTAAATGGAAAATAAGACGGACGCAATCTGATTTTAGATTTTCCGAACATTTCTTTAGTAAAATATAAAAGCGTTTGTTTTAAATCGGCAAACGACACATTTTTATCAATATATAACCCTTCTACTTGGTGAAAAATACAATGCGAACGAGACGAAATAGCTTCGTTGCGGAAAACCCTTCCAGGAGAAATGGTTCTAATAGGCGGTTGGTTGTTTTCCATATATCTCACTTGCACAGATGAGGTATGTGTTCGCAATAAAACATCTGGATTGGTTTGTATAAAAAACGTATCCTGCATGTCACGCGCTGGATGGTATTCCGGTAAATTTAATGCGGTGAAATTATGCCAATCATCTTCAATTTCTGGCCCTTCAGAAACGTTAAACCCAATGGTTGAAAAAACATCTAAAATTTGATTTTTAACTAGAGAAATAGGGTGACGAGAACCAATATGAATTGGACTTCCAGGGCGAGACAAATCTCCAAATAGGCTTATAGTTTCCGTTTTATTTTCAAGAAGTTCCTGAATAGTTTTTACTTTTTCTTCTGCCGTGTTTTTTAACTCGTTTATTACCTGACCAAATTCTTTCTTTTGTTCGTTAGGAACGTTTTTAAATTCGGCAAAAAAATCTTTCAATAAACCTTTACTTCCTAAGTATTTAATACGAAATTCTTCTAAAGTACTTTTGTCTTCAGTTTGGAAAGCTTTAGCTTCTTCAATATGTTGTTTTATCTTGTGTATCATTATAAAAAGGTAATAGTGTGTAAATTTATGTATTTTTTAGCGATTTGTGAAAACGGATTAGTAATTAGTTTCAATGGTGCACTAATTAATTATCTCTTTTTCTAAAAAATAATTCACAATGGCTTCTTTCATTAAAACCGATTGTTCTCCTGCTTTTAGTGGTGGAAGTTCTTTTACTACTTTATAATGTGGCCAGCCATCTTTATCAAAAAATTCAAATTCGTAATATCCGTAAGGTTCTAATAGTTTACAAATAGCTATATGCATTAGGTTTACTTTTTCGTCTTTTTTAAATTCTATGTTTATTTTGCCTAATTCTTGCACACCAATTAAATAAATAATAGCATCTAAATCCAATACGTCTCCATCGGCAAATTTTTCAGATAAAAAAGCTACTACTTTTTCCCAGCGTTCTTTTAATTGTATATCTCTAGACATTTATATTTTGTTTTTTACAAAGATAGTATTTGAGGATTGCATTTTGTAGTTTTGTTTTTATAAAATATATATAATTCATGGAATTTATTGATATTGTTTTTACTATCTTATTAGGGTACAGCATATATAATGGTTTAAAAAATGGACTTTTTGTAGAAATAGCGTCTTTTAGTTCTTTGATTGTAGGTATTTTTGTAGCTATAAAATTTTCGCATATTGTTCGGTTGGCTTTAGAAGAAAAAATAAAAACCAATCCAAAATACATTGAAATGATTGCCTTTGCCATTACTTTTATTTTAGTGCTTATAGGTATTCATTTATTGGCAAAATTTTTTACAAAAATAGTAAGTTTTGCCTATTTAGGCTGGTTAAATAAATTAGGTGGCGCAGTTTTTAGTATGCTGAAAACCGTTTTAATGTTGGGGGTTTTAATAAGTTTGCTTCAAAGAATAAACAGTAATGGGACGTTGATAAAACAAGAAACACTAAACCAATCTTTATTTTATCAACCTGTTCAAGAAGTTTCTAAATTTATATTACCAAACTTGGGGAAATGGTACGAAGAAGTTAAAGAACGAACGCAAGAAAAACCAGAAAACGAAAAAGTTTCTGATTCGTTGAATGTAGACAAAAACGGGTAATTACCTACAACGTTTATAATAAAATTTACTACTCACTAACCCATTTAAACCCAACTCGCGGAATATTTTCAATAGATAAATTCGGTGTTTCTTTTATTATTTTTCGTAATCGAGAAATAAATACATCCAAACTTCTGCCTAAAAAATAGTCATCTGAACCCCAAAGTTCCATAAGTATTTTTTCGCGTTTTAAAACTGTATTTGGATTATCTAAAAACAGCTTTAGTAATTGTGCTTCGCGTTCTGTAAGGGTTGTTTTTGTAGTTTCATTTTTGATTAAATAATTTTCTGGTTCAAAAATAAAATCAGCAAATTGATAGGTTTTTACTTTTCTTTCTGTGTTTTTTTGACTGCGATGTAAAAAGACTTCAATTTTCAAAATTAGTTCTTCAATGGAATAAGGTTTCACTAAATAATCATCGGCACCAAGTTTCAAACCTTTAATACGATCTTCTTTCATCGTTTTTGCCGACAAAAAAATAATTGGAATTTCTTGATTTCGTTTCCTGATTTCGGTTGCCAATTCAAATCCATCCATTTCTGGCATCATAATATCAGTAACCACAATGTCAAATTGGTTTTTGCAAAACATATCTAAACCTATTTTGCCATTGTTACAGCGAACCACATCAAAATGTTGTTCTAAATTATCAACAGTTAAAAACGCAAGCGTTTCCTCATCTTCAATATATAAAACTTTCTTTTTACTCATAATCTTTACGGTTAACGATAATCGTAACAACAATTCCTTTGTCGGAATTATTAGCAATGGCAATTTTCCAACGATGCAAGTCGCAAATCTTTTTAACATACGACAAACCAATTCCAAAACCTTCAATATTTTTAATGTCTTGGCGAGAAACTCTATAAAATTTATCGAAAACGAAAGGCAAATCTTTAGGCGGAATTCCACAACCGTTATCTTTAATCTGAATAGAAAGTTGGTGGTTAATTTCTGCAACGACAATTTCAATTTTAGGCGATAATCCACCGTATTTTATGGCATTATCTACTAAATTAAATACGATGTTGTACACATGAAATTCATCTGCTTTTAAAATATGTGGCTTTATGGTTATAATATTGATATCTATTTCCTTTTCATACTTTAATAGAATATTGTCTTTAACTAAGTCTAAAACTGGCCTCAACTCAAACTTGGTTTTATCAATTAGCATTTGTTTGCTTTCCGTTTTAGCTACGTATAAAATCTTTTCAATATGTTCGTTCAATTTATTAGTTTGATTGATAATAATTTGATTGTATTTTTTTAATTTCGAATTTTCTTTTATCTCGTTTTGTTCTTTAACATAATTTGAAGCAATTAGAATTGAAGCTAAAGGCGTTTTAAATTCATGCGACATGTTGTTGATGAAATCTTTTTGCAATTCGGTGTATTTTTTTTGTTTTAACATTAGTACAACCGAATACACATAAATAATTAACACAAGAAATAAAACGGTAGTAAAAATCAAATATTGATTTAAATTTTTAAAATAATTTTGTTCAATATCTGGAAATCGAATGGCAAAATAATACGTGTATTTTGGATTTTTGGTAAAACAATTTGGACATTTAATAGGTTCTTTTTTTCCATTGCTATTAATATGATTGCTAAACGCCATTTTATCGGAAGAGCAATTATAAACAGCATATTCAAAATCAACATCTAAATTGTTTTTCTCAAACTCTGAAATTAAATAATGTTCTAATATGGTGTTTTCAAATTCGTAATTTACATTAACTGTAAAATAATTTCCGGATACTTTTTCTACCTGATTAGACACTAATAAACCTGTTAAATTATCTTTATATAGTTTTTCTAAAACGTCTTGTAAAGCAAAAAATATTTTATCTTCAGTATCTTTTTTTGCTAATTTATGGGCGTTATTTATTAAAAATAATTGCATAATAATCACCCCTACGATGGCGAGAAATCCAATAATTATGACAATATTAAATCGAGATAATTTCATTTATATTTTATATTTTTAACGATATTAAGACAAATTTTAAAGCGAAATTAATCATTAACAACTCATTAACACAATAAATAGGGTGGATTAACAACATTATTTAAAAAAATAAATACATTTGTGATGTTAATAAACAACTAATTTAAATATAATAATTATGAAAACAGTAAAATTACTTGCAGTTGCATTATTCATGGGGTCACTTTCATTTGCTCAAACTGCTGCTCCAGCTCCTGTGGCTGTTCCAGCTGCACCACAAACACCATCTCAATTGAAATGGGAAAAAGAAACGCACGAATTTGGTACTATTGAACAAGGAAAACCAGTTTCTTACGAGTTTACTTTTACAAACACTACTAACAAAGATGTTACTTTAAAGGATGTAAAAGCATCTTGTGGCTGTACAGCAACTAATTACACAAAAACAGCTATCAAACCAGGTGAAAAAGGGACAGTAACAGCTACTTATAACGCAGCTGCAGGCGGTGCTTTTCACAAAACGGTTACAGTAACCACAAGCGAAGAAAATGCTATGCCAAAAACAATTACAATAAAGGGAACAGTTAAAGTTAATGAAGCACCTGCGGTTGCCGCTCCGGCTTCAAAATAATTTTATCTCTAATATTTAAAAACCCGATAAAAAATATTTATCGGGTTTTTTTATGGAAAATTTCTATACTTTATTAATTTGTTTTACTTTATCATTAGTAAAGGCTACAGCATATATAAAGAAATTAAAACCAAGTTTCTTATACACAAAAAGGAGCTCTAATTAGAGCTCCTTTTTATAATTATTTTGCTAATACAATTTTCTTGATTGTTTTAGAACTTCCGTTTTCTATAGTTATTAAATAAACGCCATCAGATAAATTAGATATATTGATATTGTCTACAGCGGTTTTCATTTCTTTAGTTGAAATTATTCTGCCTTGTATATCATATAGTTTTACTGTTGAATTACTTTCTAAATTTTGATTACCCAAATCAATATTTACAATTCCAGTAGTCGGATTTGGGTATATTTTTAAGTTAGAAAAAGTAGTATCCTTAACAGAAAGAGGTAGTTGTATGTTACAAATTAGTAGTTTCACAGAATTGATTGTTCCGCCATCGCCATTGAAAGGGTCATCAACTGTAAGTGTCCATGTTCCATCTGCAATCAACCCATTTAATGCAGTCAATGACTCCGAAGGAATTATGCTACCAGTTAATGCCGGAACTGTACTACCACAAGCAACGGGAATACCACTATCATCCATGATACAATTTATGTCATCATTGTCTCCGCAAGGCTGGTCCAAAAGAGTAATTACTGGGCTTCCAATTGAAGCTGGGCCGGTTAATTTAACTTTAAAATCTTGAATATAAGTATGCGATATATTTAACGAAACATTTAAATCTCCTATTGTCAATCCACCAGTTACTAAAATTGGCACAGAAGCTGAAGAGTTGGAAGTACTAGCGATCGTTGCATTCGAAAAGTCAGTAGCAGAAAATTCATTACCACAAGATAATACACCTGTTTGAAAATTATTCACACTTGCATTTGAAAGTACCTCAGTACCGCATCTGTTTGATGTTGATACTCTCCAATAATAATTTGTTTCTTGTAATAAATTAGATACTATATATGAATTTCCAATTATATTAGGAATATCTACAATTGTAGATGCAAAATTTGGAGAAGTAGCTATTTGTAATCTATATGATTCTGCATTTGCTTGGGTGTTCCATACTAGATTTACAGTAGTCGCAACTCCAACCGCATTATTAGCAGGACTAGAAGCTACTATTGGTGTAAAAGTACTACTAAAAATTCTTAAATTTTTATATCTAGTTTCTGTTTCCAAACCGTTATTTCCAACAATGCCTAAATTGTAATTTCCTGGGTTTCCTGCTGATAAATTTGAAACAGTCAAACTAACTGGTCCATTAGAATTTCTAGAAGAAGGAGTAAAAACAGCTGTTGCGCCACTTGGTAAACCAGTTGCTGAAAAACTAGTTGTTGTGGTACCTGTTTGAGAATAGTTAAATGTAAATGTAGCCTCTTGATTGGCACAAACTTCAAGATCATTAGAAGTAGGAATAATTGCAAATCCAGAAGTAACACCTGTAATAATTAATGAAAAATCTTGTTTGTTAGTTACAAGGGTTCCTTTGTGAGTAACAGTTATTACATAATCTCCAGCAGGCGGAGCATCTATTTTTACTTGCTCTACGTTGTCGATATTATTATCTCCAACTCTAGTTGCATCAAGAGTTGGTTCTGAATCTAATTTCCATGGATAATAAGTAGTTCCGTTTCTTGTGATTCTAACATCTAAATCGTTTACTAATGCTCTTTTTAAATCATTTGCAGGTCTTTGACCATTATTTGGGTCTCCAGGAACATCAGTCCAACAAGCAGTAGCCATTAAGGGAGTTGTTCCTATAGACTTAACTGTAATTGTGTGAGTTTGTCCTTGATTTAGTCTTTCTTCAGAAACCCAAGCATTTAATCCATTTGAGGTCAAAGCTTGTGCTGCTGCTTTTGCGTTTAATAACCCCCATCCAAAAATTACATCTGGACCAATATTACCAGAATCGTCTGCGGTATGACAAGCCAACCCTTTTAAGGTAGCCGCTTTCATATATTTTGTGGTTAAATTGTTTTGATGTTGTTGTAATAGTAGTAAAGTTCCTGCAACATTAGGCGAAGCCATAGATGTTCCAGTTAATGTAGCGGTCGAGGTATTACTTGTATGACTAGTTGATGTTAAGCTTGTCCCGTTCCCTGTTAAATCCGGTTTTATTCTTCTGTCATCAGTTGGACCTTGACTACTTGAACTATTAATTACAACCGCAGCCGTTAAATTCCCAGCGGCATTAACAGATGCGTCTAGAGCATTTGCAATAACTAAATTGTTTTTAGCGGTTTTATTTCCAGTTAGTTTATCAATTCCAAATGATATAGGCTCAGCATTATTTTGATCGTCTCCTGAATTACCTGCAGATGCCACCATTAAATAGTAAGGCGCCAAATAAGCAATTTCATCCCAATTTTTTGCGTCTTGATCATACGTTCCGATATACCAAGAGGATAAGGTAACGTTATTATTTGTTACAGGATAACCATAAGAATGATTTGAAATAAGCATCCCGCCCAAAACTTCATCTAGAACTTCTGTTTCATCATTTGTCCAATTAAATGTTCTTCCGGCGGCTTCGTAAGCCATTCCCCTATGGGCTAAATTTGTGCTATTAGCAAGAATTGTTCCTGTTACATGTGTAGCGTGTTGAATATATGTTGTACCTCCTGCGTCATCTATTGAAACTACTCTTCCTCCAAAATGATTGTGTTCAGCTCTAACTGTACCGCCATCCCATACTCGCGCTACCATCCCTTGGCCGTTTAGGGTAAGCCCTAAACTACCACCAGTATTTAATTGTACTGCTCTAGTTGATTTCGCTGCCGCCTGGTTTTCAGTAGCAAAATAAATAGGATAACCATCTGGAGTTAACTTCATTAATTGATGAAAATTTCCTTTTTCATCAGTATAACTTAATGGAATGTTATTTTCTAGAGCATATTTATAGGCTCTTGATCTTTCTTTTTCTTCTAAAATTTTGAATTCTAGTGCTTTACTTTTAATAAGCGCTACATTATAATCTTTTGTGATATTTAAAATGTCTTTTTCAGATTGGCTATATCCAAAAAGACTTGTAAAGCATAGAGATAATATAAATATTTTATTTTTCATTTTTTTCATTTTTTTAGTAAATTTTGGTAAGCAAATATATTAATTAAAGTTATAATTACAATATCATGTTTTTAAATTACCAAACTTTAACATTTGTTACCTAATCCATTAATTTACTTTTTTGATATTATTTACAAATTCGCAAAAAAATCATTTCCTTTATCATCGGTAATAATAAATGCAGGAAAGTCTTTTACTGTTATTTTACGAACGGCTTCCATACCTAATTCTTCAAAATCTACGACTTCTACCGATAGAATATTTTCTTTTGCTAAAATAGCAGCAGGACCTCCAACTGAACCCAAATAGAAACCGCCATATTTATGACATGCATTCATTACGTCTTTACTTCGGTTCCCTTTGGCTAACATAATCATACTTCCGCCAGCGGCTTGGAATTCGTCAACATACACATCCATTCTACCGGCAGTTGTTGGGCCGAAACTTCCCGAAGCCATCCCATCTGGAGTTTTTGCAGGCCCTGCGTAATATACGGGATGATTTTTGAAATAGTCTGGCATAGGTTTTCCAGCGTCTAATAGTTCTTTAATTTTTGCATGTGCAATATCACGAGCTACAATTAAGGTTCCATTTAATTTTAAACGGGTTTTAATTGGGTATTTCGATAATTCTGCTAAAATTTCCGACATCGGTTTATTTAAATCTACAGCAACAGCGGGTTCCAAATGTGGTGCTGTTGCAGGTAAAAACTGACTTGGATTCGTTTCTAATTGTTCTAAGAAAATGCCGTCTTTAGTAATTTTTCCTTTGATATTTCTGTCTGCTGAACAAGAAACGCCCATTCCTACAGGACAAGAAGCCGCATGACGAGGCAAACGAATTACTCGAACATCGTGCGTTAAATATTTTCCACCAAACTGCGCACCAATTTGACTTTCTTGACAAATGATTTGTACTCTTTTTTCCCATTCTAAATCGCGAAAAGCTTGTCCCGACATGTTTCCACAAGTTGGTAAATTGTCATAATATCCTGCTGATGCTTTTTTCACTGTTGCTAAATTCGCTTCCGCAGAAGTGCCACCGATTACTAAAGCCAAATGGTAAGGTGGACAAGCCGCTGTTCCTAAATCCATAATGCGCTCTCGAACAAATTCTTCTAACGATTTGTCGTTTAATAACGATTTTGTTTTTTGATATAAGAAGGTTTTATTGGCCGAACCACCACCTTTTGTTAAAAACAAAAATTCATAACTGGCGCCTTTTTTGGCATAAATATCAATTTGAGCGGGAAGATTTGAACCCGAATTCTTTTCTTCAAACATCGAAATGGGTACAATTTGCGAATAACGAAGGTTTTTATTTTGGTACGTATTGTAAATCCCTTTAGATAACCATTCGCCATCTTCCACACCTGTGTAAACATTTTCTCCTTTTTTAGCGACTACAATGGCTGTTCCTGTATCTTGACAGGAAGGCAATTGACCTTCAACTGCAACCGCAGCATTTTGTAATAAATTATACGCCACAAATCTGTCATTGTCAGTGGCTTCTGGGTCTTCAATAATGGTTCGTAATTTTTGTAAATGTGTTGAACGCAGCATGAAAGAAACATCGTCCATGGCTTCTTGTGCCAATAATTCTAATCCTTTTGGGTCCACCACCAAGATTTCTCTATCGCCAAGTTGTTCAATTTTTACAAATTCTGAAGTTAATTTTTTGTATTGCGTATCATCTTTTAAAATTGGATACGGGTCTTGATATATAAAGTCCATTTGTTTGAATTTTGAAATGTAAAGTTAAGGAATATTTTAAAAAAAAACGCTCCAAGAGTTTCAAACTCTTATAGGGTTATTTCATTTAAAAAAACCAACTTGCGACAGCAATTGCGGCAATTACACAAATTAAATCTACCAAAAGCATAATTCCTAAAGTGTATCGTGTGTTTTTTACATGAATGCTTCCAAAATATACTGCAATTACATAAAAAGTAGTTTCTGCACTGCATTGAAAAATAGTACTCAATCTCCCGGTTAATGAATCTACTCCAAACGTATTCATGGCGTCAATCATAAATCCTCGCGAACCACTTGAACTGAAAGGACGTAACATAGCAACAGGTAAGGAATCGGTAATTTGTTTGCTTACACCAATATTGGAAAACACAAAAGAAATGCCGTTACTCATAATTTCGAATAGCCCACTGTTTCTAAAAAATGAAATCGCCACTAACATTCCCATTACATAAGGAAAAATAGTAACTCCAGTTGTTAATCCGTTTTTGGCACCAGAAACGAAGGCATCAAAAATTGTGGTTTTTTGCTCCCCAAATTTCTTTTCTTTAGTGAAAGCATAAACTAATGTAATCCCAATAATCGCAATTAACATTAAACCCGATAAATTAGATGTAAAGAAGTTTTTTTCTACTAAATTTAATCCGTTAACGTAAAATAATAAACCAGTAATTGCAGCAATTATAGTCATTAACCCAACGATTAAAGTGGCGCTTTTAAAGTTTATTTTCTGTTTGATGCCGACGATTAATAGCGCTGCAATAGTGCCTATGAATGAGGTGATGATACAAGGCAACATTACATCTGCAGGATTTTCTGCATTTGCTGCTGCACGATAGCCAATAATAGATGTTGGAATTAAAGTTAAACCCGCAGCGTGTAAACACATAAACATAATCTGGGCATCGCTGGCTTTGTCTTTATCTGGATTTAGTGTTTGTAGACTTTCCATAGCTTTTAATCCGAAAGGCGTCGCGGCAGAATCTAATCCTAAGAAATTTGCTGCAAAGTTTAACGTCATATAAGACACCGATTCGTGATTTTTAGGTACAGAAGGAAATATTTGTGCGAAAAACGGGCTCAATTTTTTGGCTAATTTTTCGGAAGCGCCAGAAATAATTAATAGTTCCATTAATCCGCAAAAGAAAGCCAAATAGGCCATCAATGGTAAAATAATATCGAACAAACTGTTTTTACAAGTAGGTAATAAACCATCTGATTTTTGTGTGCCACTATATATTTTTACCGTTTGATTTTTGTAAACGTAAGTAGTATCTGGATTTAATGTATCTCTATTTGTGGTAAACATTTTTTCTTCCGATTTTTGAATGCTATCTTTAATAAAAGCAGGGATTTCTTTTAAAAACTTTTCCGAAATTAAAACAGGATCGTCTTTTTTTCCATTTAACACATAATCTACGGAATAGGTGTTACTTGCAAATAAACTTACTATAATAAATACTATAGAAGAAATAAAAATAGTCAACCAAAATCTACTTAATACCATGTTGTATTTTTTTTGTAAATGTATGATTTTATAAGATAAAAAAAAACCGTTCCAAAATGAATTGGAACGGTTTTAGCATTTTAAATTTCTAAAGAATTAGAATTTGTATGTAATTGTAAAGTTTGATGTTCTACCAAAACCAAAGAATACTTGGTTTCTTGTATCTACACCTTCATAAGTACCTTTGTTTAAGTAATCTTGGTAGTTTACGTATGGTTTAACTCCAGTTGCAGGGTTTAAGCCAGCACCATTTCCAGTGTTTGCATTAAATTCCGCTTGTGT
>CAMDGB010000029.1 GCA_945897915.1 Chryseobacterium gleum
TATAAAATTATGTCTTCTAGAAAAGGGAAAAAACCTGTTTATAGTCAAAAAGTTTATGTACATTATGCTGGATTTTTTACAGACGGCACTTTATTTGACACCAGTTATGCAAGCGTTGCAGAAAAAAATGGCGTTTTAGATGTAGCCAGAAAAGAAGCTAATGGATATGCACCATTTCCATTTACTTACGGTGCTAAAACTGGCTTAATTCCGGGGTTTATTGAAGGATTAGAAAATATGAAATTTGGAGATAAAATGGCCTTACTAATACCTGGTCATTTAGGTTATGGCGAGCAAGGCTATGGCGCTATTCCTCCTAATGCCACCTTATTATTTGAAGTAGAATTATTAGAAAAACCAAATTAATTAAAAATGAAAAAATTAGTAGTATTATTATGTGCATTAATAGCATCTGTTGCTTTAGCACAAACCAAAAATGTAAAACCAGTAGTTTTAGAAGGTATTTTTGCAGAAATTTTCACCAATAAAGGTAAAATTGCCTTACAGTTAGAATTTCAAAAAACACCTATTACTGTAGCCAATTTTATTACGTTAGCAGAAGGTAAAAATGAATTTGTAACAAACGACAGAAAAGGAAAACCATATTATGATGGTTTAAAATTTCACAGAGTAATTCCAAATTTTATGATTCAAGGTGGTTGTCCTTTAGGAACTGGAGCTGGAGATCCTGGATATAAATTTAAAGACGAATTTGATCCTAGCTTAAAACATGACAAACCTGGAATATTTTCTATGGCAAATTCAGGTCCCGCAACAAACGGTTCGCAATTTTTTATTACCCACAAAGACACACCTTGGTTAGACAACAAACACAGTGTTTTTGGACATGTAATTGAAGGACAAAAAGTGGTTGATGCTATTGCTCAAGGTGATGTTATTGAGAAAGTAATTATTGTAAGAAAAGGAAAATTAGCTAAAAATTTCAATGCAGAAGAAGTCTTTTCAGAATATATGAAAATGAAACCTGAATTAGATAAAGTAGCAGAAGAAGAAGCCAGAATTAAAGCAGAAGAATCAGCTAAATTAGAAACTGAAAGAAAACAAAAAGAAGCGGAAGCAAAAGCAATTACAGACAAAGAAATGAAAGAAAAATTAGGTCCGCTTTTAGCTGCTAAAGTTGCTGAATTAGCCGCTTTGAAAGCAAAAACAACAACTACAGCAAGTGGATTACAATATAGCATCTTACAAAAAGGAACAGGTATAAAACCAGCAGAAGGAAAAGATATTTATGTGCATTATGCAGGATATTTAGAAGATGGTACCCTTTTTGACAGTAGCTACGAAGCCATTAATAAAATGTATGGTAAATTCGATCAGAACAGAGCCAACCAAAATGGATACCAACCTTTTCCATTTAAATACGGAAGCAAAGGTGGTTTAATCCCTGGATTTTTAGAAGGCATTAATAATATGAATTTTAATGATAAAGCAATTTTCTTTATTCCATCAGCTTTAGGATATGGCGAAAGAGGTGCGGGAAATGTAATTCCACCAAACAGTAATATTATTTTTGAAGTGGAAATTTTAGAAAGTTTACCAACAGTAAAACAATAAATACAGAAATATTATTTTAAATTGAGGTTGACTAAAAAGTCTGAATCTTGTCAAGCTGAACTTGTTTCAGCTTCTATAAATATTTGATTTTCAAACATATATAGATTCCGAAATTAATTCGGAATGACAAAAAATCGACTTTATAGATAGCTTCTTTTTTTATTGGCTCAAAAAAAACATACGTAATTACTTACTTTTGTAACAAATTAATTATATGGCACGAATTTTATCCATAGATTACGGACAAAAACGAACTGGAATTGCAGTTACAGACGACTTTCAAATTATTGCAAGCGGACTTACTACTATTCCATCTACAGATATAATTGCTTTTTTAAAAACGTATTTTTCGAAAGAAAATGTGGAAACTGTAATCATCGGTGAACCTAAACAAATGAATGGCTTACCAAGTGAAAGCACGGAAATTATAGAAAAATTTATATTGCTTTTTCATACCGAATTTCCAAATATGAAAATGGAACGTGTAGATGAACGTTTTACTTCAAAAATGGCATTTCAAACCATGATTAATAGTGGTTTAAAGAAAAAACAACGCCAAAATAAAGGTTTAATAGACGAAATTGCCGCAACAATACTATTGCAAGATTATTTGAATTACAAAAAATAAACAGTACTTTTGAATGTAAGATTTACGAGTTTAGATTTACGCAACCTGAAACAAAAAAACAAAATGAATTTAGAAAGTCCAAAAACCAGCGTAGAAAAATCTGCTGAATACATTTTTAATGCCTTATCAGATATTAAAAATTTCGAGAAATTAATGCCTGAAAATATAGCAAAATTTGAAGTTATTGATGAAAATTGCTTTGAATTTGGTTTAAAAGGAATGCCAGAAATTAAATTGGTAAAAAAATCAAGTACGCCAAATTCAGAAATTATTTTAGGAGCCGCTTCCAGTAAATTACCTTTTACTTTAACCGCAAAAATAGATGCGATTTCAGAAAATGCAACAGAGGTACAATTGTTTTTTGAAGGTGAATTTAATGCCATGATGGCAATGATGGTTAAAGGACCAATCACTAAGTTTATTGAAACTTTGGCTAGTAATATGGAGAAATTGTAATTTACGAATTACGAATTTTGATTTACGTAAATCTAATTGAGTTCAATTTTATCAACTACCAATTGAAAGGATTCATTTTTTTTATTACCAATTAAAAAAACTAATTCTTCAAATGAACTGCTGTTAAAATTTGGTAAGTTTAGATCCTGCCCACGAAATGAAGGATATAAATCTTTCATATTAATACTAATTTCTTGCCAATCTCCATTAGTTTTAAATGTGGTGATATAAGAATAATATTTTGATATTTTGTCTTTAATTCTAATTTGGTAGTCTTTACCGTCACCCTTTAGTTTTATTAAAATTTTACTGTCTGCTGTTGTAATTATTTTGTCAAATTGATACCTTACAGACGAAAATCCACCATAATTTTCAGTAGATACCGTTCCTGAAAAAACGCCATTCCCATCTTCATCAATAGAAAACCGACCATTAGAACGTCCGCCCATAACCACATCATCAACTATAATCCAGTCGGAAACGTTTGAGCTTTTAGAAAAATCATAAATTGAAATCGTATTCATAGTAAAGCAAAAGAAAAGTAAAAAAAGTAACTTCATAACAGTTTAATTTATAGGAACTATTTGTAAACTTACAATTTAAAATCCCAATTGACACCCAAATTATAAACTAATTGCCCGTTTTTAATTTCTAAAGGACAATCGAAATTATTTGTATACAAGCCACCCGTTCCTAATCCTTGTGGCATTTTATTATTTAGGGTATAGGTAAATTGTGCAATCGCATTTAAGCCCACATTACTTTCCAAAGCAGAAGTAATCCACCAGCCAATATTTCGTTTTTCGGCTAGTTCTATCCATTCTAAGCTACCTTTTATGCCGCCAATAAAACTTGGCTTCAAAATAATATATTGTGGCTGTATCGTATCTAAAAGTTTAATTTTGTCTTCATATTTAAAAACACCAATTAATTCTTCGTCTAACGCTATTGGAATAGGCGTTGTTTTGCAAAGCTCTGACATGTTGTCAGTATCGTTTTTTTGTATTGGTTGTTCTATGCTATGTATTTCAAATTCAGATAATTGATGTAATTTTATTAAAGCTTCATTTGAACTAAAAGCGCCGTTAGCGTCTACACGAATTTCAATGGTTTTTGCATCAAAATGTTGACGAATAAATCGCAATAAACCCAATTCTTTTTCAAAATCAATAGCACCAATTTTTAATTTTATACAGGTAAAACCTTCCGCTAATTTTTCTTCAATTTGATGTTTCATAAATGCTTCATCTCCCATCCAAACCAAACCGTTAATTAAAATTGAATCTTTCGATTTGGTAAATTCAGAAGGAAATAATTTAAATGGAGAAACTGCTTGCAAAGAAAAAAATGCCATTTCTACGCCAAATTGAATGGAAGGAAATTCAAGTAATGCATCCCATAATTTATCCTTACCCAAATGTATGTTTTGGCAAACCCAAAGTAATTTTTCTTCATAATCTGGTCGGTCATCAATAGATAATCCTCGCAACAAACCACACTCGCCTAATCCAATTTTACCATTTTCTTCTAATAGTAAAAACCAGGTTTCCTTTTCCGTCATCACACCACGAGAAGTGCCACTTGGACGTTTAAAATTAAGTATGTGTTTTTTATAGGTAGCGTGCATTTAAAATTCCAAATTAAAAAATTCCAAATTCCAAATTTAACGAAAACGAGTTGGATTTTGGATTTTGTTATTGACTTTTATTCAATTATTCTTAATATTTTTTTAAAATTATCAATAGGAAAACCTTTCTTTTCAAAATCAGAGAAATCAGATTTGGTTTGATTTACCCAACTTACATTTGAGGTAATATTTTGCATTTTGTATTGATTATGAAGGTCTTTTGCTTCCGAAACGCGGTCTGTAAATAAATACACATAAGACAAATTCAATCTATGTGTTAAATCTGTTTTGTCTAATAAAATTGCTTTTTCTAGGTTTAGTTCTGCCATTTCAAATTGCTTAAAAGACAAATAAAAACTTCCTAATAAACCGTAATCAATATGTTTGGCGTCGTTTTTAAAAATAATTTCGTCTTGAATTTTTGAAATGGCTTCGTCAACTTTGTTGTTTTTATACAACTGAATGGCTTCCATTCGAATTGTATTTAAATACGAATCAAACTGATTGGTTTCTTTTAAAGCTATTTCTTGCACCTCAATAATAGCTTTTGATTTTTCTACAGCCAACATTTGATTGTATTCTGAAAATTTGTATTTTTCTGTAAAGCTTTCTAAAAATTGTGCTAAGAACAACGACTGGTTTGATGATTTTTTATACCAATCTAATTTTTTTCCTAATGTAACTACCTCTTTTTTTGATTCTAAATTCCAACCTCTGCTAGCAGAATAGTCGACCCAAGAAACCACTTCCAAAACTATTTTGGTGCTGAATACCCAATTTTTATTTTCAAAAGCAAACCAAATATTTGGTGCATTTTCAAAACACTTGGTGTTTTTAATAGAAATAACTTTACTATCCTTATTAATAGCATCTTTGCTAAAATAACACGCCGTTTCTAACTTTCCATCATTTAAAAACTGATTTCCCGCCTTCTCAGACGTGTAAATTCCATACACACAAGTATCGTCACCAGAAAGCGAATTTGTTAAAAAAATGGCACCTGCAGTACCTTGGCTAATCCCTGTAGGATCTGGTATAGCTTTTAGTATGGATGCCAAACTTGTAGTGATTTTCCCATTTTCGTCAAATAGTAAAATTCGGAATACAAATTCAGAGGCGCCTTCTGGTAAATCATCAATTTTTACTAGTGTTCGGTTTCCCGATGAAAGTTTGATTTCTTTAGTAAAAGCGCGTTCTTTATCCCAAAAACCATCTTTCTGAGCGAAAGAAATTTGAGTTATAAGAAGGAATAAGAATATTTTTTTCATTTAATTTATTTTAAAAACATTTAGTGAGACAGGTTTCAATATAGTTATAGTCGATTTGCTTTAAATAATAAAATATAATTTAATTGATATACAATACAAAACCTATTCCAATTGACAAGAAAAAAACAAATAAAGCGACTTTTTTTAAAAAAGGATCAAAATCAGATGACTTTTCAACTTTGTTAATTTTCTGAAGTATAGTAGCTGCAAATAGAATAAAAGGCAGTATCAATATTGTATTTAATCGTAATAAAATTAAAAAAAACCAAACTATAATTACAGAAAAAACCATTAAAACGCCTTGGTATTGTTTTGCCCATTTCATTCCAAATTTTACCACTAACGTATTTTTATTAGCGATTTTATCATTCTCAATATCGCGCATGTTGTTTAAGTTTAATACTGCGGTACTCAACATTCCAAAAGCCGTGGCGGGAAGAAATAATATAATATCGATACTTTTTGAATACAAGAAATTGCTTCCAACAACAGCAACCAATCCAAAAAATACAAATACGAAAACATCTCCAAAACCACTGTAACCATAAGCGTTATTGCCAACGGTATATTTTATGGCTGCAGCAATAGAAGCCAAACCTAGAACCAAAAAAGTAAACGAATACACAAAATTTTCTTGTCCGAAAGCAAAATAAATTAAAGCCAGTGCTAAAAAAAAGGCAACAATAGCATTGATAATTATAGCACTTTTCATTTGATGCGAAGTAATTTCACCTGAAGCTACCAATCGTTTTTCTCCAATTCTATTAGCATCTGTTCCTTTTATGCCATCGCCATAATCATTAGCAAAATTAGATAGTATTTGAAAAGACAATGTGGTACATAATGCCAAAACAAAAACAATCAACTCAAATTTATTCTGGTAATACGCATACGCACTTCCAACCAAAATTCCAGAAATAGAAAGGGGTAACGTTCGTAATCGTGCGGCTTGAATCCAATATTGTATGGCGTTTTTCATTAGATTAAGAAAACGATTAATATTGTAATTACATTTAATGCTAAACTAAAATATGGAATCAAACTATTTTTGTTTTTAAATATTATATAGGTATTTAGTATTGGCAAAACAATAAACAATACTAACATTGGAAGCCAAATAATTTCATAAAGCACACCTAAAATAGTAATCTGATATACATCAATTATTTTGCTAAGCAACCAATACAAGAGCATTGAACTACTTAAAACTAAATGAAGTTTTTTATTTGTGACCACTTTTTACTTTTTACTTATCCCTTTTACCCTATACCTTTTACCCTTCACCCAAGCTAAGGAATATACTTTTTCTCAAAATTAGGTTTGCGTTTTTCTAAGAAAGCGTTTCGGCCTTCTACAGCTTCTTCGCTCATATAAGCCAATCGTGTGGCTTCACCAGCAAAAACCTGTTGTCCTACCATGCCATCATCGGTTAAATTCATAGCGAATTTTAACATTCTAATAGACATTGGCGATTTTTCTAATATTTCTTGTGCCCATTCGAAAGCAGTTGATTCTAATTCATCATGAGGAATTACAGCATTTACCATGCCCATTTCAAAAGCTTCTTGTGCCGAGTAATTTCTTCCTAAAAAGAAAATTTCTCTGGCTCTTTTCTGACCTACCATTTTGGCCAAATATGCTGAACCATAACCGCCATCAAAACTGGTAACATCTGCATCGGTTTGTTTAAAAATTGCGTGTTCTTTACTCGCTAAAGTTAAATCGCATACCACATGTAAACTATGTCCTCCGCCAACAGCCCAACCTGGAACAACAGCAATAACTGCTTTAGGCATAAAACGAATTAAACGTTGTACTTCTAAAATATTTAATCGGTGGTAGCCGTCTTCGCCTATATACCCTTGCTTGCCTCTTGCTTTTTGATCGCCACCACTGCAAAAACTCCAAATTCCGTCTTTAGTAGACGGCCCTTCAGCAGTTAAAAGTACTACTCCAATAGAAGTATCTTCATGCGCATCTTTAAAAGCTTCTAATAATTCGGCAGTTGTTTTAGGACGGAAAGCATTGCGCACATCAGGTCTGTTGAAGGCAATACGCGCCACACCATCACATTTTTTATAAGTGATATCTTCGAACTCTTTAACGATTTTCCAATTGATAGTTGACATTTTCAATATTTTTTATCAAAAATACTTCAAAAATACTTTAATTTGCAAAAGCAGATGACATTTTTATAAAATCGAACTTAATTAATATTTTGAGAATGTAATTTGTCCTAAAAAAACAGCAAAACAATACATGAAATACAAATCGGACTTTAGTAAAATTAATTTTTTTATACCCCTATTTCCTGCAGTAATCGTATCGCTTATTGCCTTTTTATCTGGAGATGCTATTGAAATGGTTTTGGCACCAATTGGAATTTTAATTTTACTTTTAAGTGTATTAATTACGGTTACATTTTTCACTACGTATTACGAAATTCAAGAAAACCTATTGGTTGTTTCTATGTTTTTTTACAAAACAAAAATTAAAATTTCAGAAATTAGGACCATAAAATATTCTAATTCTATAATGAAAACAAATTTTTACAAACCGGGCTTTCATCACAGAGGCATTGAAATTGTTTATCACAAATACGATGACATATTTATTTCACCAAATAATAGAGACCAATTTATTGAGCAGTTAATTGAACAAAATCCAACTATAGAAATCCGAAAATAATGAGAATACGCCTTTCCATTTTATGCCTTACTTTATTCACAATATCTTGTAACGACAAAGCATCTGAATTTTCAAAAAATAATGGTACGCAACATGAACAAAGCGACTTTTTTGTGTCATTTAACGAATTAGATTCCGCTTATTGCGAGAAACAAAAAAACGAAATCAGCCATCAATACAATAAATTGATTAATAAAAATGACTTTTATGGTCAGTTTTTAGTAGCGAAAAACGGAAAAATCTTATTTGAAGATTATGAAGGTTTTGCTTACAAAGAAAAAGACGATAAAAACGGGAAAAACAAACCCATTCATATCGCTTCTGTAAGTAAAGTATTAACGGCAGCTGTAATTTTAAGAATGGTTGACCAAGAAAAAATTGGTTTAGATGATAAAGTTTCCGAATACTTAGACGGGTTTTATTATGACGAAATTACAGTTAGGATGTTACTAAATCACCGAAGCGGATTGCGTCATTACGGATATTTTATTGAGCGTGATGTAAAATGGGATCGCTCGAAACGCATTACCAATCAAGACATTTTAAGACTTATAAATTCTGGTAAAATTCATTTGGAAAGTAAACCTGGAACTCGATTTGCGTATTGTAATACCAACTATTCGTTATTAGCGTTAATAATTGAAAAAGTTTCAGGAATGCGGTATCATGAAGCTATGAACGAACTTCTTTTTAAACCATTAGGAATGAAAAATTCGTTTGTTTTTGATTACGAAAAACACCACGATACGGTAAGTCAAACCTACAAA
Source organism: Chryseobacterium gleum (assembly GCA_945897915.1). Taxonomy (GTDB): domain Bacteria; phylum Bacteroidota; class Bacteroidia; order Flavobacteriales; family Flavobacteriaceae; genus Flavobacterium. The sequence continues at coordinate 9,010 of CAMDGB010000029.1, forward strand.
TCTAACCGTTTGCGTTTGGCTTTTGACCATTTGGATTTGGTGTATGGCGATAAAAATATTTATTCTACCGCAAGGGATTTATTAAAATTTGATTTAGCCACGTATTCAGATAACTTTTTTAGCGAAAAACTAAAGAAAGAAATATTTAAAGGATACAGTTACGAATCGAAAGGAGAAAAAAATTACGGATTGGGTATTCGTTTACGTGAATGGCCTGAGGCACCAACATTAACCTATCATAACGGATGGTGGCATGGAAATACCTCATCGTATATTACCCAAAAAACAGATACGGTTACGATTATTGCTTTGTCCAACAAAATGACATATAATACTTATAAAACTAAGAAGTTTATTGTCTTATTCAATCCTAAATACCCAATTAAATTAGATAATAGTGATGTTGGTGGCGCCAACGAATAATGCTACTGATTTACGAATTTAAATGCAATCGTAGCAATATCTGCATGCAAACCATCAGTTCTTTGGTAATGATTGAATCTGAAGTCGATGTTTTTTAAACCGAATTTCCAAATTTTTGCGGACGTAAATATGTCGGAATACGTAAACCCACCACCATATTGGTTTGCGTTAAACGTAGACAAATCAAAATCTGAAGTATAGAATTTTTCCGAAGAAAGATGTTGTTCAAAAGGAGCAAAATATTTAGATTGCAACTGCGTATAATATCTATACATTGGAAAAATTGTAAATTTATCTGATACTTTCACAGGAATTTCAATAGAAGCTGTATGTGCTTGTATGTCCCAATCGTCAGAATAATAACGGTAATACGTTCTAAAAACGACGGTTTCGTTTAAATAATAATTTAATCGAGCCCCAATTGGAAATTTAAAACGCGTATTTGGTAAACGTTCAATATCATCCGCCAAACGGTATACATCACTATTTGAAGGGTTTTCGTAATTTGAAATACTTGCAGGGTTTCCAATATAATAATTGGGTTTATCTGCAAAATAGACTCTATGGTATGGTGTGGATAACATCCCATCTTGTTGTAACAGATCAAAAAACACTGAAACCTGAAACTTTTTTGTAAGCACTTGAGAAAAACCAACCGAAGCCGAATACGAGTTTCTAGCCACAGCAGTCCATTTTGTAAAGTTATTTGGCAAATAAGCGGATGAAGCAGCACCGTTTTGATTGTACACTGTGACACCTGCAAAATAACCATTGCTTTGAAAACCAGAACCGTATTTTCCAAATTCACTTAATTCCGTTGGATAAATAGGACGCCATTGGTCTAAATAGGCATTGACTTTTAAAGATACTTCTGAATTTTTATCATTAAATAATTTAGAGATACCACCTCCAAAACCAATTGAAGTATAATCGTATTCATTTGAAAAAGCCACATCGGCATTCCAAATGAAATTTCTATCGTCGCTACTATGACTGTAATTGGTATTTATGGCTGCCAATACATCACTCTGCGAAGCACCAGAAGATGCTTGCCAAGGTGAACCTATTGGACCTGTTGCCAATGCGACAGCTGCTACTCTATCGTCATCATCTCCACCGCCGCCTCTGGAAGCACCTGAAGCATTAAATGGATTTATATTACTTGACGAAGCGGATGTATAAGCAGAAATACCACTATCAATGGTTAAAACATCATCGTCATTTAAAGGCATGGCGATAACAATGTTTGCTGTAGCATTGGTTAATTTTTCAGAACCAATTCCTCCTCCAACAGACGAATGCGTTCCGTCTTGTTTGTAATAACTAGATAAAAAGTCAATTTCTGTGGTTTCTAATACACGTTTTTTAAATACAATTGTTGTGTCTTTTTTTTGTTGCGCGTACGAAATCAGTGAACATAGACTTAGGGCGAATACTATTTTTTTCATCTTTATATATTAATTACAACCGCAACCACCACCAGATTTTCCACCATTGGCACCTGCAGCAGCTTCACGATACACTTGAAAAGACGTTTCGTATCGTTCTGAAGCACGAGCAGATAATTTCATGCCAACATCGTTGATTTTTTCTTTTTCGTACTCTCTAACCGAATTACACGATTGGAACACCAAAAGCAAAACAGCTAATTTTAATAACTTTCTCATATAGTATTTATTTGCACCCCTTTACGGAATGCTTTTATTCATATTTTTTAATGTCAATTCCTTTGGATGTAAAAATTTTACCTTTGTCATCCACAATAATGCATTCAATGCCTTTTAGTTGATTGATTAAATCCAAACCCACTTCAACACCCATTACGAAAACACCTGTTGCTAAAGCGTCTGCAATTTCAGTTTGTTTGGCAAATACTGAAACACTTACTACGCCTGTTGCTGGATATCCTGTGCGAGGATCTATTATGTGCGAATAGCGAATGTTGTTAAAAGTTACATATTTTTCATAACTTCCCGAGGTTTCTACAGCACTATCTATTAATGGAAAAGTGGCAAAAACTTTATTTTTATTTACAGGATTTACCACACCAACCGTCCAAGGTTTACCATCGGTCTGACTTCCCCATGTGTTTATATCTCCTGAAACATTTACAATTCCGGCAGCACATCCTTTGGCTTGTAAGACCTCTTTAACTTTATCAGCAATATAACCCTGACCAATACCGCCAAGTCCTAATTTCATACCGGTATCTTTAAGAAAAATCGTTTTATTTTTGGTATCTAAAATTATTTTTTCGTAGCCAATTCGTTCCACTGATTTTTTAATCGCTTCAGTTGAAGGCATTTCCTTCATCGACCCATCAAATTTCCAAATCTTATCCATTGACGCATACGAAATATCAAAAGCGCCATCGGTTAATTTAGAAATTTTAATAGCACGTTCTACCAATTCGAATACTTCGTTATTGACTTTAATAGGTACTATGCCTGCATTTTGATTTACTTGTGAAATTTGTGTAGTCGGAATCCAATCTGAAATTAAATTTTCAATTCGTTTTACTTCATTTACAGCTAAATTGACATAAAAATTTCCTTCAACCGTGTCTTTGGCCACTACAGTAATTTCAAACGGACTGCCCAATAAAGCGTACTTTTTCTTGTGGGTAATTTGAGAAAAAGCAGTAAAGGTTACTAAAAATAAAAAAAGACAAAATTTCAATTTCATTATTTTACCATCGAATTTAAAAGTTTTACATATTCAGTAGGCGATACATTCTTATAACCAGTAATTCCTATCACTTTACCAGTAGCATCTAATAAAACCACCAATGGAAAATTACCTTCTCTATTATATTTTTCGGCTAATTTTTTATTGCTTTCTGTAAGTTCTGCTGAAAGTAAATTCCCTTTTTTCTTTGGAAAATCAGCTTTTACTAAAACCCATTTTAGTGCTGCCTCTGCTTTAAAAACTTCTGTTTGAAAAATGGTTCTATCTAATTTAATGCAAGGTGCACACCAATCTGATCCAGAGAAGACCAATAGAATATTTTTATTTAAGGTTTTAGCTTCTGTTTTGGCTTCTTCAATATTATTTTTCCAATTTTGTGAAAATGAACACAAAGAGATAAAAAGAAAAACAACTACTACAACTTTTTTCATGGCGTTTTACATTTAAATTTTACATTACTTATATAACACAAATATACGAATTTTATTGCTTGCTGCCTTTGATAGAATATTATTTTTTTGTTATATAATTACGTTATAAAAGGGTTTCAAAAATTAATAAGTAAGAATAAAAGAAAATTTGCTAATTTTGCAAAAAAAGAAACCATGATTTTACCTATATACGGATATGGCGAAGCTGTTTTAAGAAAAGTTTGCGAAGGTATCACACCCGATTACCCAAACTTAACCCAAACCTTAAGCAACATGTATGAAACCATGTATAACGCTTATGGTGTTGGTTTGGCTGCGCCTCAAGTTGGCTTGGCCATTCGTGTATTTGTAATTGACACAACACCTTTTGCTGATAGCGATGATATATCTAAAACAGAAGCTGAAGCATTAAAAGATTTTAAACAAACCTTTATTAATGCTAAAATTTTAAAAGAAGAAGGTGAAATTTGGGGATTCAACGAAGGATGTTTGAGTATTCCTGATGTGCGGGAAGATGTTTTAAGACATGAAACCGTAACTATAGAATATTATGACGAAAATTTTGTAAAAAAAACTGAAACGTACAGCGGTTTAATAGCTCGCGTGATTCAGCACGAATACGATCATATTGAAGGCGTTTTATTCACCGACCACCTTTCTATGTTAAAGAAAAAATTAGTAGGTAAAAAACTTCAAAACATTATGGAAGGCAAAGCCAGACCTGATTATAGAATGAAATTTGCCAACTTAAAAATCAAATAAAATAGCCGTTACAATTTTATGTTTTATTTTGAATTTTCAAATTGGATTTTCATTTTTTAAAATATATATTTGCTCACATTTAAATTATAACCCATGAGTTTTCAAAAAATATTATCCATTTCTGGGAAACCAGGACTTTACGAATTAAAAGTACAAACCCGTTCTGGATTTGTAGCAGAAGCCTTATTAGACGGTAAAAAAATAACTGTCGGATTAAGAAGTAATGTTAGTTTATTATCTGAAATTGCAGTGTTTACTTACAACGAAGAAGTGAAATTAATTGATATTTTTAAATCAATAGCTACAAAAGAAAATGGAGAAGCAACTATTTCGCACAAAGAAACAGACGACAAATTAAAAAACTATTTCCGTGAAATTTTACCTGAATATGACGAAGACAGAGTGTATACTTCGGATATTAAAAAAATATTCAATTGGTATAATATTTTACAACCTAAAGGCTATGTTACTTTAGACGCTTTAAATACAGAAGTAAAAGAAGGAGCCTCTGAATAACATTTTTCAGTAAAAAGCACAATATTTCCCATGCTTTATTAGTGTGGGATTTTTTTTTATCTTTGACATAAGGAAAGACAAAAGTTAAAAGTCTAAAAATCTATCAAGTCTAACAATCTAAACATGAATTCACGAGCACAACAACTACAAGCCTTTGAAAGATTACTGGATATTATGGACGATTTACGTGAAAAATGTCCGTGGGATAAAAAGCAAACCTTAGAAAGCTTGCGTCATCTTACCATTGAGGAAACGTATGAATTAGGTGATGCAATTTTAGACCGTGATATGCCTGAAATTAAAAAAGAACTCGGCGATTTATTGCTACATATTGTGTTTTATGCAAAAATAGGTTCGGAAACAAATGATTTTGACATTGCCGATGTGGCCAATAGCATTTGCGATAAGCTAATAGACCGCCATCCGCATATTTATGGCGATGTAGTGGTAGAAAACGAAGAACAAGTAAAACAAAATTGGGAAAAACTGAAATTAAAAGAAGGTAGAACTTCTGTTTTAGAAGGCGTTCCGAAAAGTTTACCTGCTTTAGTAAAAGCTAGCAGAATTCAAGATAAAGTTAAAGCCGTAGGATTTGATTGGGAAGAAACCCATCAAGTTTGGGAAAAAGTACAAGAAGAAATTGCCGAATTACAAGTGGAAATAGCCGCTAAAAATCAAGATAACATGGAAGCCGAATTTGGCGATGTTTTATTCTCTATGATTAATTACGCACGCTTTTTAAACATTAACCCAGAAGACGCTTTGGAACGCACCAATAAAAAATTCATCAAACGCTTTCAATATTTAGAAAGTAAAGCTACCGAATTAGGTAAATCACTATCCGATATGACTTTAGCAGAAATGGATATTTTCTGGGAGCAAGCAAAGAAGTCGAAAGTCTGAAAGTCGAAAGTGAAAAATCTAAAATGTCTAAGAAGTCTAACAAACTAAGAAATCTAAAATGTTTAACAATCTAAGAAGTCTAATAAGTCTGATCCTGATAACAAGCATCCTATTCATTTCTTGTAGTGAAACGGATTGTGGTTGTGTGCCTCCTCCAGAGGAACCTATGTATTTTCCTCAAAATACAGGCACTTGGGAAACCAAAACACCTGAAAGCATGGGTTGGAACACTGCAAATATTGCAGCACTTAACACCTACTTAACTGAGAAAAACACCAAAAGTTTTATCGTTTTACACAATGGGAAAATTGTTTTAGAAAATTATTACAATGGTCATACCGCTACATCGCTTTGGTATTGGGCAAGTGCGGGAAAAACATTAACCGCAACAGTTACAGGAATAGCGGCACAAGAAGGATTATTAAATATAAACAATAAAGTCTCCGATTATATTGGAAATGGCTGGACGAGTGCGCCTTTAGCTAAGGAAAACCTAATTACATGCAAAAATTTATTAAGCATGAATTCTGGATTAAATGATGCCTTAGGCGATACTGTTACACCTAATAATTTACAATACGTAGCCGATGCGGGCACCAGATGGGCGTATCATAATGTATATGTAAAATTACAAGATGTGGTAGCCACTGCAACCAACCAAACGTGGGACTCCTATTTTAACAACAAATTACGCAACCCAATTGGTATGACTGGCGCTTGGGTTACCGACCCAACAGCATTAAGTGTTTATTGGAGCAATAGCCGAAGTATGGCTCGTTTTGGCTTACTGGCTTTAGCCAGTGGCACTTGGAATGGTACACAAATTATCAATTCAAATTATTTGAATGCTGCCACTACAACTTCTCAATCTATTAATTTAGCGTACGGCTATTTGTGGTGGCTAAATGGAAAAAGTAGCTTTCGACTTCCTCAAAGTCAATTGCAATTTAATGGTAGTATCATCACTACCGCTCCGGCAGATATGTATTGCGCTTTAGGCAAAAACGACCAAAAAATTTACGTGGTACCCAGCCGCAAATTAGTCATTATCCGAATGGGTGAAGCCGCTGATAGTAGTAACTTAGCGCTTTCTAATTTTGACGAAGTACTTTGGCAGAAGATTAATGCAGTGGTGAATTAGATTGTTAGACGGGTTAGATTGTTAGATATCTTAGATCTTCAGATTGATGTTAATGACGCTTTACTACCAAAATTAGAAAAGACTTATATTAATTTAGGAAAATAGTGGCTTGAGTGTGAAGAAGATAGCTTCGAAAACCTTAATATCCATTATAGTATGGTATTTTATAACTAATTTTTAAGATTTTTTTATAATTATATATTTTGGCTACTTCTAAATTTTTATTTTATTTGTTGCTATTAGTTATTTAGGATTTAAACCACAGGGACAATTCAAAAAATAGAATACAAAACTAAAATTCACACTTTGAATCAGATGAAAAAAAACATGTTTGCCTTGCTTATATTACTAGTTGTAGTAAGTGGCGTAGTTGTTGCCAACAGATTTAATAAAAAGGAACCAGCAAAAAAAGCAATTCAAAAGCCACTTACTGCAGAAGAAATGAAAGCAGCACGAAAAAAATGGGAAGCTACCCCAGATGGTATCCAATACAAAAAATGGGAAACGTCTAAAGAAGGTAAAAAAGTAGACGCTAGTTATGAAAAAATAAAAAAGCACTTTAACGATTATAGCGATATGGAAGCTGTGATTACTTCTGTTACTTTTCAGCGTGAAAAAACACAATCAGCTAGTCCAAAATGGCTTATTGTAGAAATTGAGGGCGAAACTTACATGATGCAATTTATTCCAAAGGAATTTGAGCCACTTAAAAGTCTAAAAGCAAACGACAAAATAATTGTAAGAAGTAGAAGCGCTGGATTTTCGCATAATCATCCCTATTTAATACTTTCTAGCGACTATATAGCAAAAGACAATAAAGTACTTTTTAAACGTGTATTTAATAAAAATAACCGTTGTTAAAACACAACGTTTGTCAACCTGAACTCGTTTAAGGTTCTATGAAGATGCTGAAACAAGTTCTGCATGACAAGATTAAAACACATCGTTTGTCAACCTGAACTCGTTTCAGGTTCTATCTAGATGCTGAAACGAGTTCAGCATGACAAATGCATATTCTAGATTACAGACGAATTGTAACCCTTTTTCTTTATCCTAAAATCTGACTAGCATGCGCTTTTGTTTTCACGTCAGTAATGACATCAGTTATAGTACCGTTTTCGTCAATTACAAACGTGGTTCTATGAATCCCGTCGTATTCTTTACCCATAAACTTTTTAGGTCCCCAAACGCCAAAGGCTTCAATTACAGATTTGTTTTCATCGGCCAATAAGGCAAATGGAAAACTATATTTTTCTTCAAATTTCTTTTGAGCTTTGGCATTATCGGCACTCACGCCTATCAATTCGTAATTATTAGCTTGAAAACGTTCGTAATTGTCTCGTAAATCACAAGCTTCAGCGGTGCAACCCGGCGTATTGGCTTTCGGATAAAAGAATACTACTAGTTTTTTTCCTTTATAAGCTGTTAAGGTGTGTTCCTTTCCGTTTTGATCTGTTCCTGAGAAACTTGGCGCTTTATCGCCTACTTTTAAATGTGTCATAATTTTGGGTGTTGGGTGTTGGGTGTTAGGTGTTGGGTTAAAGGTTTAGGGTTTGTGGTTTATTGTTTAGGAAATTTGTTATTTGTTATTTGTTATTTGGAATTTGTTATTGCTATTGTTATTGATTTTTGATATTGTTCTTGCTATTGATTAACTTTACAACATCAAATATACAAAAATGACTAAAAAAGAGCGTGCAACATTTGTTATAAATACGTTAAACGAATTATATCCTGAAATTCCGATTCCTTTAGACCATAAAGATCCTTATACTTTATTAATTGCGGTATTGCTTTCGGCACAATGTACTGATGTTCGTGTCAATCAAATTACGCCTTTGTTATTTGCAAAAGCGGATAATCCATATGATATGATAAAAATGAGTGTGGAAGAAATTAAGCAAATTATTCGCCCTTGTGGCTTATCGCCTATGAAGTCGAAGGGAATTCATGGTTTGTCACACATCTTACTAGATAAATACAATGGCGAAGTGCCGCAAAGTTTTGAAGCGCTAGAAGCTTTGCCAGCAGTGGGACATAAAACGGCTAGCGTTGTGATGAGTCAGGCATTTGGAGTGCCAGCATTTCCTGTAGATACACATATTCACCGCTTAATGTACCGATGGAATTTAACGTCTGGAAAAAATGTAGTGCAAACAGAAAAAGATGCAAAAGCTATTTTTCCGATAACAACTTGGAACGAATTGCATCTTCAAATTATTTGGTATGGCAGAGAATACTCACCCGCAAGAGGTTGGGATTTAGAAAAAGATGTCATTACTAAAACAATTGGAAGAAAATTGGTAATAAATGACTACCATAAAAAAAATGCTTCGAAATAGTTTCCGAAGCATTTTTAATCAATTTACAATGTTTTCAAAAGTAAGTGTACCTACTTTTATCATTTTCATTGCCTGCGAATAACTCAATATAAAACTAACTGCACTTTTACTGGGTTTCATTTCTTTAATTGATTGTCTTTTTTTAGCGTAAAGTTTCCCCATATACGAACTTAATTGTTTATTTATAGGATAACGCAAAAACACAATGCAATATTGTATGAAATGATTAATTTGTTAAAATAATATTATTTTTCTCTACAATTTTTCTCAAGTTGATAACAGCATATCTCATTCTGCCTAGCGCAGTGTTGATACTAACTCCTGTAATTTCTGAAATTTCTTTAAAACTTAAATCTTCATAAAAACGCATCTTGATCACTTCTTTTTGATCATCTGGTAATTGTTCTAAGATTTTTCTAACGTCTATGGTAACTTGATTTTCAATAAGTTGATTTTCAATTGACGAACTTGAATCGGTCATATAATCAAAAATGCTATATTCTTCCGTTTCTCGTTGAAATGGCATTTTTTTATTCTGTCTAAAATAATCAATGACTAAATTAGAAGCAATACGCATTACCCAAGGCAAAAATTTACCTTCTTCATTATATCCTTTGGTGCGTAACGTTTTAATTACTTTAATAAACGTGTCTTGAAAAATGTCATCGCAAACCGAACGGTCTGGAATTTTAGAATAAATAAAACCAAAGATTTTAGACTGGTGTCTTTCAATTAAAATTTGTAATGCTGCTTCATCTCCACTAGTGTAGTTTTGCAATAAAATTGCGTCAGTAGTTTGTACCTTATTTGCCATAATTATACCTTTTTAGATTTGGAACTAAAATTTTAAAAAAAGTATTTTTATATTATAAGCAAATAGGTTTTAGTGGTTAATTATAAGCAAATATAAAGTTAAATATTTTTAAATACCAAATAATATTTAAAAAATTAACGGCTTTATTGTTATTAAGTAGGGATTATAAAGGAAAACACCTCACAATAAAAGTATATGTGAGGTATTAAATTGGCTTATTTGTATGATTAAAATTGAAATTATTTCACTATCATTTTTTTAACGCTTTTATTGTCTCCAGAGTAAACAGCAAGTAAATAAATCCCTTGTGAAAGATTTTTAATGTCAATGTTTTTAGTATCAGTTTTGGTTTCTAAAACTAAAATTCCTGTCATATTATATACTTCAACTTTGTCAATTTCAGCATCAGAATTTATATTTACAAAGCCTTCTACGGGATTTATAAATGAAAATTCTAAAGACTCTTGAATTGATGCCACTTCTAAAGCACAATTACTTCCTACAACATAGGAATAATAATTTGTAACTGACATTCCTCCAGAATAGGCAAACTTCACACCATAAATTATAGTACTACCAATAGTTTGCCCTGTAATGGTGTGTGAAAAAATATTACCTGATACATTTGTCATTTGAGTTTCACCAAATGGATTTTGTCGCCACAGAAAAGCCACTACCCCAACTTTATCTGTATCTAACAATCCATAAGTGATTTTAACACTGGTTCCTAATGTTTCAAAAGCATAACTATATCCTGTAGAAAAGGAACCAATTTGTGCTAAATTACTAGTACCGAAGCAACCCGTAACACTAGTTGTGGTGGCATTTATAACAATTGGATTTGATACAAAATTATTTCCAGACAAATCACTAGCTGATATTGAAAACACATAATTTGTATTTGGATTTAAGTTTGGAACTACAACAGATTTTTGAACTCCAGAAGGGCTTGCTGTGTTAATTGTACCACCGCTATAATTGATACTATAAGAAACATTTCCAGAGTTGTCGTTACCGTTTACTAACAATTCAATAGTTGAGCTAGTCACTGCGCCAATAGTAGCTGTAAAATTAGTTGGGGGTTGGTTGTCAACAGTTGTATTTTGATAAACTCTAACATAATCAACAACCATAGTCGCTTGATTGAAGTTTGAAGGAATAGTTCCTGCTACGCCACCCATAGCGATATTTAGTAATAAAAATTGTTCTGCGTTAAACGGCCAATTACTTGGTGTTTTAACTGAAGGGTTATAGGTATAATACGCCACACCATCCAATAAAAAAGTAATTTGAAAAGGAGACCAATTCATAGAATATACGTGATAATCCGTTCCTAAATTAGCCGCAATAGCACCTCCAATATTTACAGTATTTCCAAAAGAAGAAGGGGTATGGAGTGCACTTTGCACATAACCAGCTGGTTGTGATTGTGTAATACCATGTTCCATAATATCAATTTCACCACAAGCAGGCCAACCTGTTGTTCCAAATTGAGCATCAAAAAAACCGCCATCTTCATTCACATTTTTCCCTAACAACCATAAAGCAGGCCAAGTACCCTGATTGGTTGGAACTTTGGCGCGAATATCCACGCGACCGTAAAGAAAAGCAAATTTTGAATTTAGTCTTGCAGAAGTATAATCCTTTGTGACCCCTTGATCAAAGAATGCTTCTTTTTTGGCTACAATATTTAGAAAACCACCATTAACAGATGAATTTGTAAGTTGGTTCGTGTAATGTTGTACTTCTCCGTTATACCAATTTCCACCGGCTGGAATTTGGATTTGATGGTGCCATTTTGTAGCATTAATTGCACCAGTTCCGTCAAATTCATCTGACCAAACTAAATTATTATATACCACATCAACCTGGGCAAAACCAAATTGTGTAGTCAACAATAGCGTTAATAGCATTTGAAAAAGTGTACTTTTTTTCATATTTATTTTTTTATAGAACTGATTCGTTTACTGATTTACCTCTACCTGGTCAACTTGTTTCTGTACTCCTAATTTTCTTTCTTCTAATTCTTTTTTTATTTCGTTTGCTTTTTTCTCCGTAAGATCATAATCCCACATGATGTACATGGCTATTAATGTACCACATATTGGCACGCCAGAGAAAAACAATCTCAAGCCTGTAACCGCACCTTCTGGTTGGGTTGGCGCACCAGCTTTAAATGCTACGGCAGACATAATAACGCCCGTTAGCAATCCTGCAATTGCAAAACCAAACTTGACCATCCACCAGTAAATAGCGCCAAAAATACCTTCTCTTCTTTTTCCTGATTCTAACTCATCCATATCACATACATCAGCAGTCATAGACATCATTAGTGTAAACAAACTTCCAATTCCGAAAGCGAAAAATGGCAATGCAAATAAAAACATATAGGGCTTACCCGGAATAAATAGTAACCAAAGTAATATATATCCTATTACAGAAATCCCTTGAGAAATTAAAAATGCTGTTTTTTTCTCCATTTTTTTGGACATCCAAGCCACAATTGGAATTACAATAAAAGTGGTAGCTAAAGCGCCCATACAACCGAAAAGTGTTGGCCAAATTCCAGCTGCTGCGGTATCACCATTAAACAAATAATAAACAACTATAAAAAAAGTGAAACCTGCAACCGTATTGAAAGCATTAAAAATAAAAAATGTAGCAATACAAAGTTTTCTAAATGGTTTATTAGAAAACGCTTCTTTAAAACTACTTAAAATTTCTTTTAAACTTCCTCCAATAGTTCTAACTGTTAATGGTTTTAATGTATTGTCAAATTTAGTTGATTTGCTTTTAATAAAAATGGCAGGTACCATCGCTAAAAGCATAAATACTAATCCCACCCAGATGGCTAATGTTCTTGTGGCAGTATCTGCATTTGGAAACCAAGCAGGATCGTACATAATAACCCAAAACCATGGCGCAATAACCCAAGCCCACTGCCCTATCCATTGAGAAATAGCCATTATACTGGTACGTTCATGAAAATCGTCACTCATTTCATATCCCATAGCCACATACGGCACACTAAAAATGGAAAGTCCAATGTGAAAAATTAATGACATTACAAGAAAAAATATGAAGTTATAAGTCACACTGTTTTCGCGGTATAATTGCCACATAATAATAAAAGAAATTCCCATTATGATGGAGCCAATAAATACATATTGTCGTCGTCTTCCCCAATCTGATTTTGTATTATCTGATATAAAACCCATTATAGGATCGAAAAAAGCATCAACTATTCTTGGTACAAAAAACAATACACCCCACATCCATGATGGCATTCCTAAGTTTTCGACTAATACAACCATGAAAATTCCTAAAGCTGCTGGAAACATTTGGTTGGCAAGCATTCCTAATCCAAAGGCAATTTTTTGACTCATTGGAACCATTACTTTGGTATTTGTATTAT
>CAMDGB010000030.1 GCA_945897915.1 Chryseobacterium gleum
TTCAATAAAAACGAAGACCACAACAAACTATTGGTTTCAGATATGCTACAAAAATTCGCGAAAGTAAAATTAGGTGGCGGACAAAAACGTATTGATAAATTACATGCCGAAGGAAAAATGACGGCTCGTGAACGTATTGATTATTTATTAGATGAAAATGCCAAAAGTATTGAAATTGGTGGTTTCGTTGGAGAAGAAATGTACGAAGAACATGGCGGTTGTCCTTCTGGTGGTGTAGTCATAAAAATTGGATACATTAAAGGAAAACAATGTATTGTTGTAGCAAATGATGCCACAGTAAAAGCTGGAGCTTGGTTTCCAATTACAGGAAAAAAGAATTTAAGAGCGCAAGAAATTGCTATGGAAAATCGTTTGCCAATTATTTATTTGGTAGATTCTGCTGGTGTGTACTTACCAATGCAAGATGAAATTTTCCCAGATAAAGAACACTTCGGAAGAATTTTCCGTAACAATGCTATTATGAGCAGTATGGGAATTACTCAAATTGCTGCCGTTATGGGAAGTTGTGTGGCAGGTGGCGCTTATTTACCAATTATGAGCGATGAAGCTTTAATTGTAGACAAAACTGGAAGTATTTTCTTAGCAGGAAGTTATTTAGTGAAAGCCGCAATTGGCGAAACCATTGATAATGAAACACTTGGTGGCGCAACAACACATTGCGAAATTTCAGGTGTTACCGATTTTAAAGCAAAAGATGATGCCGATGCTTTAGACAGAATTAAAAGTATTTTTTCTAAAATTGGGGATTATGACAAAGCAGGATTTAACAGAGAAACACCAATAAAACCAGCATTAGAACCACAAGATATTTACGGAATTTTACCAAAATTACGTACCGATCAATATGATATGAATGAAATTATCAAACGTTTGGTGGATAATTCAGAATTTGATGAATACAAAGCGGGTTACGGACAAACAATTATTACGGGTTATGCCAGAATTGATGGTTGGGCAGTAGGAATTGTAGCGAATCAACGTTTGGTTTCTAAAACTAAAAAAAGAGAAATTCAGTTTGGTGGTGTAATTTATTCTGAAAGTGCCGATAAAGCCACTCGTTTTATTGCGAATTGTAACCAAAAGAAAATTCCTTTAGTGTTTTTACAAGACGTGACAGGATTTATGGTAGGAAGCAAATCGGAACACGGCGGAATCATTAAAGATGGTGCCAAAATGGTAAATGCTGTAGCTAATTCTGTTGTGCCTAAATTTACAGTTATAGTTGGAAATTCTTATGGTGCTGGAAATTATGCCATGTGTGGAAAAGCTTACGACCCACGATTAATTTTTGCTTGGCCAAGTGCTGAGTTAGCAGTTATGGGTGGTACGCAAGCCGCAAAAGTATTAGCACAAATTGAAGCCGCTTCCTTAAAAAACAAAGGAGAAGTGGTAGACGAAGCCAAAGAAAAAGAGTTATTTGATAAAATAAAAGCCAAATATGATGCGCAAGTGTCGCCCTATTACGCCGCTTCCAGATTATGGACAGATGCTATTATTGACCCTTTAGATACCAGAACTTGGATTTCTATGGGCATTGAAGCCGCCAACCACTCGCCTATTGAGAAAAAATTCAATTTAGGAGTGATACAGGTTTAGTTGGTAGTGTTCAGTTATAAGTTATCAGTAATCAGTAAAAAAACACAAACTTGTCATACTGAAAGCATCATTATAATTTATTAATTACGTTTCATATTTTAAATTTACTTTCTTTACTATGAAAAAAACAATTCTATTTTCAATTTTTCTTTTCGTTTTCAATCAAATTGAAGCGCAAGAATTTTCTCGTAAAGATTCGCTTCATGGCGGACTTCGTGAAGAAAGAACGTGTTACGATGTGTTACGATACGATTTAGACATTAGAATTGATCCTGAAAAAAAATGGCTTTTTGGTTCCAATACGATAACATTTAAAGTAGACGATGATACAAATAAAATCCAAGTGGATTTGTTTGAAAATATGATACTTGATGGAATAACTTTAGATAATATACCTAAGATTGAATTTACAAGAGAATTTAACGCCGTTTTTATTCATTTTCCGAAAATTTTAAAAAAAGGAGAAATACATAAATTAAGAATTTCGTACTATGGAAATCCTATTATAGCTAAAAATGCACCTTGGGATGGTGGTTTCGTATTTACAAAAGATAAAAAACAAAATCCTTGGATTGGTGTGGCTGTGCAAGGAACTGGTGCGAGTTTATGGTATCCTTGTAAAGATTCTCAAACGGATGAACCAGATAATGGTGCTAGCATAAAAGTAGCCGTACCAAACGAATTAATGAATGTTTCCAACGGAAGATTTTTAGGCTCAACCGATTTAAATGATGGCTACACGCGTTGGGATTGGGAAGTAAAAAACCCAATTAATAATTATGATATTACAGTAAACATTGCCGATTATGTGCATATTCATGACACGCATGAAGGTTTAGATTTAGATTATTATGTGTTGCGTTATAACGAAGAAACAGCTCGTAAGCATTTTGAAAATGATGTGAAACCTATGATGAATTGCTTTCAATCAAAATTTGGAAAATATCCATTTTTTGAAGATGGGTATAAATTAGTGGAAACGCCTTATTTAGGTATGGAACACCAAAGTGCTGTGGCTTACGGAAATAAGTACAAAAAAGGATACCTTGGAATGGACTTATCTGGAACTAGTGCTGGAATGTTTTTCGATTATATTACGATTCATGAAACAGGTCACGAATGGTTTGGAAATAGTATAACCAGCAAAGATATTGCCGACATGTGGATTCATGAAGGATTTACAACCTACACAGAAACCGTATTCATTGAATGTATTAAAGGCTATGATGAAGCCATAAAATATGTAAACGGCCAAGCTAGAAACGTACAAAACGATCGTCCAATTATTGGGCAATTTGGTGTGAATCGTGAAGGAAGTGGTGATATGTATTATAAAGGTGCCTTATTACTAAACACAATTCGACACGTAATTAATAATGATGAAAAATGGTGGAAATTACTTTACAACTATTCTGAAACCTATAAAAAGCAAATTATAGATACAAAAACCGTAATTGATTATTTTAATAATGAAAGCGGTATCGATTTAACTTCTGTATTTCAGCACTATTTAACGACTACAAAAATTCCAAAATTAGTACTCTCAAAATCTGGAAAAAAATTAAGTTTTAAATGGGAAAATGTAAGTACTGATTTTAAAATGCCAGTCGATATTATTATTAACGAGCAAACAATACGTTTGCAACCTACTACTAAAAACCAAGAACTTAAAGTAGATAAAAAATTAGTGTTGGAAGACGTTGCTATAAAAACCAATCAGTTTTATATAAAGGTTGAAAAAAAATAACGTATTTAGAAGTAATATTTTATACTAATTTTTCTAACGATTTCTTTCTATTGATTTTATTCGTTTCTGTTCTTTCAAAAGACTCTAAAAAAAGAATTTCTTTCGGAATTTGGTATTTTGACAATTGAGAAAAAACACTATTTTCTATAGAAAAGGGTTTTGCTTCAATCACTAAAATTACTTTTTCGCCTAAAATTTCATCTGGTTTGCTACCTATAAAAAAGGGGACAGAAAAGTATTTTGCTAACTTCTCCTCTACTTCTTCAGGGAAAATTTTGATGCCGCCAGAATTAATCATATTGTCTATTCGACCTTTTAAAATAAATTGATTCGGATTTATAATTTCTACAATATCATTTGTTATGATTTTTTCTTGAGAAAGTTCTAATGCTTCAATCACCAAACAACTTCTTTTATCTACAGAAATTGCTACGTTAGGTAAAACGTTAAATGCCTTTACTCTTATTTTTTTAATAGCAATATGCGAAATGGTCTCCGTCATGCCATAGGATTCAAAAGCATTGCAATTGGTTTTTAAGATACTTTCTGACAAAGTATAACTCACTTTTGTGCCTCCGATTAATAATTTATCAACCAAATGTAATTTTGATAACGATTTTTCAACTTGCATCGGAACCATTGCAATAAAATTGTACTTTTTAGAAGATAAAGGAGCACTGGTTGGATCTATCGTATCAATGTGTAATCCTAAACAGATAGCACGAACCAACATCATTTTTCCTGCAATATAATTGGTAGACAAACATAACAAAGCAGTGTTTTTCGGTTGCAAATTAAAAAACAAACCTGTTGCTTTGGCAGAAGCTAGCATAGCCGATTTTTGTATGAGAATTTGCTTTGGTTTTCCTGTAGAACCGGAAGTTTGCGCAAAAATAAATGATTCTGAATTCAACCAATCTAAAAGAAAATTTCCAATTTCTTTTTCAAATAATTGTCCGTTTTCTTTTAAATATAAAGCTTCGGCAAAAAGTTCTATATAAGTAAAACTTTTTCCGTTTAATTTAAAATCAGGATGAATAATTTGATTCATTATTCTTTTGCTTGAATTGGCTTTATATTTCCAAAAAGTTTTTCTTTCCAATTATGCCATTTGTACTTTTTAGAAAAAATATAGAGTAAAATTGGAAAAATAATCAAAATGGGTATAAATATCTGAAAATTTGCACTTGGAACGGAAACATCTTTTAAGATAGAATGCGTTTGAAATGCAGACCAATCTGAAGTGACCAATAAAGCGCCGACTAAATTATTTGCCGCATGAAATCCTAACGCTAATTCTAAACCCTCATCCATTAATGTCAAAATTCCTAAAAACAAACCGGTTCCAATATAATAAAACATTATAATCATACCCATTTTATCTACTTCAGGGTTAGCAATATGCATTATTCCGAATAAAAATGAAGTAACTAACAAAGGCACCCATCTAGTTTTAGTAGCCAAGCCCATACCTTGAAGCATGTGACCGCGGAACAAATACTCCTCAAAACTAGTTTGTAAAGGAATTAAAACGATTGCTAACACTAAAAAAATAGCAAATTTTTCTGGATTAAATTGCATTACAAAATCTTCAGGAGTAGTAAAATAACTGATTAGGGTTGTGACTATTGTTATGCCACCCCAAACTCCAAATGAGAAAAAAAATCTAGACCAGTCAATTTTAGGGCGAGACGTTGTTAATACTCGTAATGAATTATTTTGTATGAATTTGTTATAAAATAAAACAAAAAATAACATAAATGATAAAGGAGCCACTACTAAAAAAAATGTTCCGTTTACACCTATTTCTTTTGTCATTTTTTTCATTATTTCATTAGTATCAACCCCTTCTGATGAAACATAATTTACAATCATTAAAGCTAAAAATAGACATGGAATGACAGTGTAGGACCACAAATTTATTTTAAGTTTCTGCAATTGTTCTATATACATATTACGATTTTTTAAGTGCACTAAATTACAATTATTACCTTTGTAAAAAAAATATTTATGCTAACTATATATCACAACAAAAGATGTTCAAAATCTAGAGAAGGTGTTTGCTTCTTAGAAAACCTCAAAAAACCATTTGAAACCATACATTATTTGGAAAAAACTATAACTTATATTGACCTGGAAACTATACTAAAAAAGTTAAAAATAAAACCTATTGAATTAGTTAGAAAAAAAGAAAAAGAATGGATTGAAAATTTTAAAGGCAAAATTTTAACAGATAAAGAAATTATTGAGGCCATGTTGCAATTTCCAAAACTTATAGAAAGACCCATAGTAATTAATGGCGAAAATGCAGTAATTGCAAGACCAACCGAATTGATAAATACAATTTTGAAAAATCATTTAACATAGTTTTAATAAAAGTTTAAAATACTTAACACTACATTTGTACTGTAAAATATAATACACCATGCTATTAAAAAAATCATTGCTTTTATTAACTTTCCTATTAGTTAGTACAAGTTCAATTTCTCAAGTTTCCTTAAAAAAAGTATTTGTTTCTGGTAAAATCATTGATAAAGAAACTACTAACCCCATAGAATTTGCTGTTATTACCATTTCAAAATCAGATACTAAAAAAGTTATCACTGGAGGCACTTCAGATGCAAATGGTAATTTCAATATCGAATTAAATAAAGGAATTTATAACATAAAATTCGAATTTCCGGGATACAAAACACAAGAAAAATTAAACCAAAGCTTGGCTTCTGACACCAATTTAGGAAATATCGCATTAGAATCTGAATCTAATCAAATTGAAACGGTTGTAATTCGGAGTGAAAAAACAACGGTTGACATTAAATTAGATAAAAAGGTATATAATGTTGGTCAAGATTTAATGGTAAAAGGGGGTACTGTAAGTGATGTTTTAGATAATATACCAAGTGTAGCAGTTGATGTTGAAGGAAATATTAGTCTTCGTGGCAATGAAAGTGTCCGCGTTTTAATTGATGGAAAACCTTCAACTGCCATAAATGTTGCCGATGCTTTAAGAATGCTACCTGCTGATGCTATTGAAAAAGTTGAAGTAATTACCAATCCGTCCGCTCGTTACGATGCCGAAGGTGGTGGTGGAATTTTGAATATTATTCTTAAAAAAGGAAAAAATAAAGGAATCAACGGAACTTTAATTGCAACGACCGGAGATCCAAAAAATCATGGTATTTCTGCAAATATAAATTCAAAATCAGATACGTATAATTTATTTGCTACTTTAGCTTATAATGATAGGAATAGTCCCGGTATTACCAAAATTAATCAAGAGAATTTTGCGGCAAATACCTATATTGAAGAGCGCCGAAATGCTAATAGATTTAGCGATGGAATTAACACTAATTTTGGAATGGAAATATTTCTAAACAAAGACAAATCGGCAACTTGGACCAATAGTATCAATTATAGAAACAACGATGGTGAAAATTTTGAAGATGTAACTTACAAAAACTATACGTTAAATAAAAGTAACTTTTTATTTACGCGTTTCAGAGACAACGAATCTATTTATAGAAATGAAGCAGTAGAATTTACCTCAAACTTTTTAAAGAAATTTAAAAAAGACGGACACAAATTAACAATTGATGCCTCTTTTTCATTAAATGAAGAAGATGAATTTTCTAATATTTATGGAAGTATTTTAGAAACCAATACATTTATTTCTGATGAAAAAACCTCAAAAATTGGTAGACAAAGTAGAAATTTAATTCAAGCTGATTACGTTTTACCAATTGATAAAGATATCCAATTTGAAGCTGGCTATAGAGGAAGTTATACAAATTATACAAGTGATTATGCCGTATTTGAACGCGTAAATCAAAATGATCCTTACACCAACATTCCTGGATTTACTAATAATTTTGAGTATATTGAAAACGTAAGTGCAATTTACACACAATTAGGAACTAAATTTTTTAATAAATTATCGGTTTTAGGTGGTTTACGATTTGAAAACACCAATTTAGAAATCAATCAGTTGCTTACAAACGATTTAAACTCTAGAAATTACAACAATTTTTTTCCAAGTTTGTTTTTAACATACGAATTAAATAACGATTCTAACATTTCTATAAACTATAGCAAAAGAATTACCCGCCCTAGAGATAGATATATTAATCCGTTTTCTTCGTACACTAGTAATATCAATTTATTTGTTGGAGAGCCAAAATTAAATCCGTCATTTACCGATGCTTTTGATATTGGCTATTTAAGAAAATGGGATAAAACTACAATTAGTACCTCTGCGTATTATAATCATACCACTGATTCTTTCCAAACAGTACGAAAAGAAAGCGGTCAGTTTATAAATGGAATTCCGGTAATTATCAACACACCATTTAATTTAGGTGAAGACAATAGAATTGGAATGGAAGTTACTTTTAATTACACCGTAAAAAAATGGTGGAAATTAAATTCAAATGTGAATTATTTTTATAATGAAACCAAAGGAAATTATCAATTTATAAATTCTAATAACGCTTTAGTTAATCAAAATTTCAATTTCAAATCTAGTACTTGGACTGCTAGATTAACTTCTAAAATAAACTTACCATACAAAATTGATTGGCAAACTAATGGAACTTATAATGCCGGACAAAAAACAGCACAAGGTAAAACATTAGGAGTTGCAAGTATGAATTTAGCTTTTAGTAAAGATGTATTTAAAGATAAAGCTACTATTTCATTTAACGTGAATGACGTGTTTAATTCCAGAAAAAGAATTCAAGATTTAAGATTACCTACGGTAAATTCTTACAGTGAATTGCAGTGGAGAGTACGACAAATAACGGTTTCATTTACATATCGCTTTAATAAATTGAAAAACGAAAAAGAAATAAAACAAAAAAGTTTAGAACAACAAGAAGGCGGTGGCGGAGAATTCTAATTCAAAATAAAAAAATCCCGATTCGTACGAATCGGGATTTTTTGTAACCAAGAAAATTACTTTTCTTGTTCAGCTAATTTTTTTGCTTTCTTTTCTTTGTATAATTCTATTAACGATCCGCCAATCCAATATTGAACAAATCCTATAAGAAAAAACATTAACCAAAAACCTATAGTTAAAATGGTTAAGAAAAGTATAAAGCCTAAATACTGGTCAAATTCAAACATGTTTTCCGGAATTTTATTTGTGAATTCTGTTCAAAGATAAATCATAAATTTATTTTTAACAAATAATATCTTTTTTTTAATGCCATTTTATTTTTTAGCATGAAATTGTTCTCTGTGGTGCTCTAAAATTCCATATGAAATAAAGAAAATAATTAAACCAATGTAAAATTACCTAAATCGCGTTAAATAATTATTGTTCTTTGGTTTATGCTGCTATTTTTTTGTTTTAAAATTTATACGAAACTGTGGTTGAAATCATTCTTGGTGCAATAGGTGTAACAGTATTATCATCGTATACATAATAACTTGTTACATTTCCAATATTCGATAATTTAGCTCTGATTGAAAAAGTAGGAGTTGTGTAACCAACTGAAGCATCAAATTGTAAAAAACCAGCTACTGGAATTGGCTTTCTTGCTATTTCAGCTGGAGAGGATGCATTATTTGGTCGTAATCTTCCACCTAAAATTTTTCCAACATAAGCGGACTGTACTCCTATTTCTAATCCATTTAATTTAGAATTTACAAACGTATATAACAAACTTGCATTTGCTGTGTTTTTTGGCGCAAATCGTAATTGTGTGCCTTTATCAAAAATATTGCTTTTAGTATATTTTGTTTCATTAAAACTAAAACCAGCCATGGCTCTAATATTTTTAAAACTTCCAGAAATATCTATTTCAATACCTTTGCTAATATAGGAGCCTGCTAATTCTTTAATATTAGTATTTACATTTCCGTTAGAAAAATCAGTTTGTGCTAAATTTCCAAAATTGATACTATAACCCGTTATATTAGCAGTTAATCGGCCTTTAAATAAATCGTTCTTTACACCAATTTCATATTGATCAATCGTTGAATGAGGTAATGCTTTGAAATTTTTGTCAGTTCCAGTATTCAATACAAATGAATCTGAATAACTTACAAAGATTGAATTGGTTTTTGTGGGCTGAAATACTAATCCTAATTTTGAAGAAATTATATTGTCATTTATTTTAGTTACTACAACATTATTAGATGAAAAAGTAGTTGTATTGGTAGTACTCTCTAAATAACTGTAACGCAAACCAGTTAATACTTTTAATTTAGTGGTTAACTCGATAAAATCTTGTATATAAAATCCAGCACGTTTTATGTCTGCATCAGCGAGCGTATTTTTATCTAATGTTGGAATAGTTGCTGCGCTATAGTTTGGGTTTTTATCAATTATTAAACTTGGATTATAAATATTAATTTTATCAAAATAATTAATAGTTGTATAATTCAAAGTTCCGGTGTTTGAACTGTCAGCGTCTGCACCAAAAAGCATTGCATGTTTAATAGTTCCTGTATTAAAATTTCCTGTAACATCTATTTCAGCAAAAGAATAGTCTTGTTTTGTATCTACTTTTTGAACACCTCGTACCCAATCTCCATTAGCTTGAACTAAATTATTATTTGGTGATGTTGGTGTTAAATTCCCTGAGTTTGGTCTAGAACTTGACAATAAATTAGTAGTAAAACCTTGATAAGAGAAAATTCCTTTCAACTGCCAATTAGTATCAATTTGATGACTTAAAGTAGCCGTAACGCTCTCTTGTTTACTATCAAATGAAGCCCAATCAAAATTTAAAAAAGCACTTCTTGGTAACGCCACAACTTTATAATCAATTGTTGTTATACCGAAATCTGGCGTTCTGTTGTCCTTTAAATAATCGGCTTCAACTAATAAAGTTGTTTTTTTAGATAAATTAAATAAGAAAGAAGGATTTATATAAAATCGTTCACTATTTACATTATCCCTAAAACTATTACCCGTCTCATAACTAGTAACTAAACGATAAGCTGCGGATTGATTTGTATCTAAACTTCCATAAATATCAATTATTGGTTTATAAAAATCATATTCTGAAGCTCGAAAAGTTATTTCGCCACCTTGTTGAAATTTAGGTTTTTTCGTTTCTAAATTTAATATTCCACCTGGGGCAACATTACCATATAATAAAGCCGAACTACCTTTTAAAATTTCGATACTTTCCAAAGAAGCTGATTCTGGAATTAAGGAACCGTTAAAACGAATACCATTTTTAAACGTATTTCCGCCACTAAAAGTAAATCCTCGGGAACCATATTCTTCCTGATTATTTCCAGATGCATTATTTGCGCCAGAAACATACACTCCATTTGTATTTCTTAACGCATCAGAAACTCGTAAAATTTGTTGTTGTTCAATTGTTGTTCTATCGATAATAGCTATCGCTTGTGGCAAATCCAATGCTTTAATTGGTAACTTTCCGGCATTAATTGAACCTTTTTGTATTTTTTTGAATATGACAACTTCTTCAATCGCTTTGCCTTTTCTCTTAATGGTATCATTGTCAAATTCAAAGGCAAAATCATTAGAAATTCTATTTTCAACTTGTCCAAAAATGAATTGAACTCCTACAATCATTACAAATACTAAGAAATATTTCTTCATTTTTTATTTAGAATAAATTAAAATAACACTGCAAATATAAAAAGCAAAACATTCAAAAACAAGTTTATTTAGAATAAATAAAAATAATAATTCTAACTATTTGATAATCAAAAAGAAAAAGTTTTGAATGTAATATTTTAAAACTTTAAACTAAAATTGTAACTTTGTAATCCAAAATAAGAAGACATGTTAGACAGATTACAATATGTAAAACAACGTTTCGACGAAATATCAGATTTGATTATTCAACCTGATGTAATTGCCGATCAGAAACGCTACGTACAATTAAACCAAGAATACAAAAGCTTAAATGCGTTAGTTCAAAAACGTGAAGAATATATAACTCTGGATGCTAATATAAAAGAAGCCCAAGAAATAATTGCAGATGGTTCTGATGCCGAAATGGTTGAAATGGCAAAAATGCAATTAGAAGAAGCCAAAGAACGTTTGCCTTTACTGGAAGAAGAAATCAAATTTATGTTGATTCCTAAAGATCCAGAAGACGCAAAAAATGTAATGGTTGAAATTCGTGCTGGTACTGGTGGTGATGAAGCTTCTATTTTTGCTGGTGATTTATACCGTATGTATACTAAATACTGCGAAGGTCGAGGTTGGAAATGTTCTGTAGTAGATATGAGTGATGGAACGTCAGGTGGATTTAAAGAGGTAATTTTTGAAGTAACCGGTGAAGATGTTTATGGTGCTTTAAAATACGAAGCTGGCGTACACCGCGTACAACGTGTTCCCCAAACAGAAACACAAGGTCGAGTACACACCTCAGCAGCAACTGTAATGGTTTTACCAGAAGCGGAAGAATTTGATGTGCAAATTGACATGAATGATGTTCGTGTAGATTTCTTCTGTTCTTCAGGACCTGGTGGACAATCTGTAAATACTACTAAATCGGCTGTACGATTGACACACATTCCTTCTGGATTAGTCGCGCAATGTCAGGATCAAAAATCGCAACATAAAAATAAAGATAAAGCTTTAACTGTTTTACGTTCCCGTTTATACGAACAAGAACTAGCTAAAAAACAAGCTGAAGATGCTATAACACGTACTTCCCAAGTTAGTTCAGGAGACCGTTCCGCTAAAATTAGAACATACAATTACCCACAAGGCCGTGTAACCGACCACAGGATTGGTGTTGATGTTTTTGATATGGATGGTGTAATGTCAGGAAAAATTCATAAATTTATTGACGAATTACAGTTAGTTGCCAATACTGAAAAATTAAAAGAATCGGAAGTATATTAATAAATTTACGATTTGGAATTTGAGATTTACGATTTATAAAAACTCTGTATTGTTTTCAGAGTTTTTTTTATAAACTTTTCTTAATCAATAGTTTTTTACAATAGAAATTTTTACTTTTATCACAAATATTGATAAGATGACAATTACCCAATTATATTACGTTTTAGCAGTAGCCGAAAATAAAAATTTTACATTAGCCGCCGAAAAATGTTTTGTGACACAACCCACATTAAGTATGCAAATTCAAAAACTTGAAGACGAATTAGGTATTCAAATTTTTGACAGAACCAAAAAGCCAATTGGTTTAACAGAAGTAGGAAGCAAAATCGTAACACAAGCCAAAAATATAGTTAACGAAGCCAACAGGATTAAAGATATTGTTGACCAACAAAAAGGATTTATTGGCGGCGATTTCCGTATTGGAATGATCCCGACTGTAATGCCAACTTTGTTACCTATGTTTTTAAATACTTTCATTAAAAAGTATCCAAAAGTAAACCTAATTGTAGAAGAATTAAATACTTCAGATCTTATTACCAAACTTAAAAATGGTCACCTAGATTGCGCTATTGCCGCCACGCCTTTAGATGAAGAAAAACTTAAGGAAATTGTTTTGTATTACGAACCTTTTGTAGCTTATATTCCAGAAAACAGTGTAAATAAAGCAAAAAAAGAAATAGAAGTTGCCGACTTAGATGTAGAAAAAATATTGCTTTTACAAGACGGTCATTGCTTTAGAAATAGTGTACTAAATTTATGTAAAACAAATAATTTTATAGGTGAAAATCATTTTCAATTAGAAAGTGGCAGTTTTGAAACTTTAATA
This sequence comes from Chryseobacterium gleum, assembly GCA_945897915.1. Lineage (GTDB taxonomy): Bacteria > Bacteroidota > Bacteroidia > Flavobacteriales > Flavobacteriaceae > Flavobacterium. Next base: position 13,030 of record CAMDGB010000030.1, read on the forward strand.
AAATTATCAGATGAAGGCTTAGGAACTACTCTACTACCCTATTTACATACGTTAGATTTAAATGAGAAAAACAAATCCAAACTAAAGCAATTTGTCAACCCAAAACCATCAAGAGAAGTGAGTTTAATTTTCTCTAAAAACGAATTGAAAATTCATATTATTGATGCTTTAAAAACTACTATTCAGGGGGTAGTTCGGGGTGCAATTGCGTTTAGTGATGTGGAAATTATAAGCCCGAAGTAATTTACGATTTGAGATTTACGATTTGAGATTTATTTAAATTTTTAAATCACATTTACATCACCTTTTCCTTCTCTTACGATAATTGGTTCGTGACCGGTTAAATCGATTATGGTTGACGCTACGTTTTCTCCGTAACCGCCATCAATTACTAAATCGACTAGGTTTTGCCATTTTTCAAAAATTAACTCTGGATCCGTGGAATATTCAATAACCTCATCTTCATCATGAATGGATGAAGAAACAATTGGATTCCCCAATATTTCCACAATTTGTATTGCAATGTTATTATCTGGCACTCGAATTCCAACAGTTTTTTTCTTACGGAAGTCTTTTGGTAAATCGTTATTTCCTGGTAAAATAAAAGTATATGGTCCTGGAAGCGCGCGTTTTAAAATCTTAAAAGTAGCAGTATCAATTTGCTTTACATAATCTGAGATATTACTCAAACTACTACATACAAAAGAAAAATTCGCTTTTTCTAACTTTACACCTTTAATTTTCGCTAATTTTTCTAGCGCACGAGAATTAGTAATATCACAACCTATACCATAAACCGTATCTGTTGGATAAATAACTAATCCGCCATTTCTTAAAACATCAACCACTTTCTTTATAGCAGCTTCATTAGGATTGTCTTCGTATATTTTTAGAAATTCTGCCATTTTTTACTTGCTTTATGCTGTAAGCTTATTGCTTATAGCTTTACCCAATCACATTCAACTTTGCAAACCTTAACAACAACTTCTTCAAGCCACCAACATCGAAACGAATTTCCGCTTTTTTGTCTGCTCCTACACCTTCTAAACCAATAATTTCGCCTTTTCCGAATCGTTCATGCATCACAATGTTTCCAACAGCTAAATTAGCATCTGTAAAATTGTTTTTCGATGTACTTGCACCACTGCTTAATGGTTTTAATCTTCTAATATTTATAGATGAATTAGGTTCGTTTTTGCCAATATATTCTGACGGTGTTCCTGATGTTGGTTTGGCTAATCGTAATTTGGATTTATCCACATCACCAAAAATATCAATGTCCATAGATGGTTTGTATCGGTAACCCGAATCAATCGGATTCATATATTCTAAATACTCGCTATTAATTTCTTCGATAAAACGTGAAGGCTCGCTATCTACCAATTTTCCCCATCGGTAACGCGATTGTGCATACGTTAAATACGCTTGGTGCTCGGCTCGAGTTAAAGCTACGTAAAACAATCTTCTTTCTTCTTCCAATTCGCTTCGGGTATTCATACTCATCGCGCTTGGAAACAAATCTTCTTCCATACCGACTACAAAAACATGTGGAAATTCTAATCCTTTTGCCAAATGAATCGTCATTAACGCAACCCTATCATCATCGCCTGTGTCTCTATCTAAATCTGTCGCCAACGCTACATCTTCCATAAATTCAGCTAAAGCACCTCGCGCACCATCAATCTCTTTCTGGCCTTCCGTAAAATCTTTAATCCCGTTTAATAATTCTTCTATGTTTTCGATACGAGCAATTCCTTCTGGAGTGGCGTCTTTTTTTAATTCTTGAACTAAACCTGTTTTTTTAGTTACGTGATCAGTTAAAGTAAAAGCATCTTGTTGTTCATTAATGACTTGGAAACTTTTTATCATTGTTACAAAATCTTGCAACTTGGTTTTGGTTCCCGAATTTAATTTTAAATCAATTTTATCAATGTGTTCCATCACTTCAAAAATGGAACGTTTGTAATGATTGGCAGCAACAGTAAGTTTTTCAACTGTGGTGTCGCCAATTCCTCTTGCTGGATAATTTATTACTCGGACTAAAGCTTCTTCATCTTTCGGATTGATTACCAATCGTAAATAAGACAAAACATCTTTAATTTCTTTACGTTGATAAAATGATAAGCCACCATAAATTCTGTACGGAATATCTCTTTTTCGCAACGCATCTTCCATAGCACGAGATTGCGCATTAGTTCGGTACAAAATAGCAAAGTGCGAATTCGGTAATTGATTTTGCATTTTCTGTTCAAAAATAGTTCCGGCTACAAAACGACCTTCTTCACCGTCAGTTACACTTCGATGTACTTTTATTTTCGGACCGTCATCATTGGCTGTCCAAACAATTTTATCTAATTTAGTTTTATTCTTATCGATAACATTATTTGCAGCTTCTACAATATTTTTTGAAGATCGATAATTTTGTTCTAATCGGAACAACTTGACGCCGTCATAATCTTTTTGAAAGTTTAAAATATTATTGATATTTGCCCCACGAAAGGCATAAATACTTTGTGCATCATCGCCTACCACACAAATATTCTGGAATCTATCCGATAAGGCTTTTACAATTAAATATTGAGAATGATTGGTATCTTGGTACTCATCAACTAATATATATCTAAATTTATCTTGATATTTCGCTAAAACGTCTGGGAAACGATTTAACAACTCGTTAGTTTTCAATAATAAATCATCAAAATCCATCGCACCCGATTTAAAACATCTTTCTACATAATTATTGTAAATTTCACCCATACGAGGTTTTTTGCTCATCGCATCGGCTTCTTGCAGTTCCGGATTGTTAAAATACGCTCGAACTGTAATTAACGAGTTTTTATATTGGGAAATTCGACCTAAAATTTGTTTGGGTTTATAAATGTCTTTATCCAATTGCATTTCCTTAATAATGCCGCCCAAACAACGCAAAGAATCTTGAGAATCATAGATTGTAAAATTGGAAGGATAACCTAACTTTTCAGCTTCACTTCGTAAAATCTTAGCAAAAACAGAGTGAAAAGTACCCATCCAAAGGTTTTTAGCTTCATTGTTTCCAACAATTTCAGCAATACGTTTTTTCATTTCACGTGCTGCTTTGTTAGTAAATGTTAGTGCTAAAATATTAAATGCATCAACACCTTGGTGCATCAAATTCGCAATTCGAACAGTTAGTACACGTGTTTTCCCTGAACCTGCGCCCGCAATAACAATCATAGCGCCATCTTTTTGCAAAACTGGTGCTCGTTGTGCTTCATTTAATTGATTTATGTAATGTTGCATGGCTAAAATTAGGATAATTAGGAAAGCAAAAATACAGAATATGAAGGGATTTTAACTGCTTTTAGCATTCATTTAGTTGTAAATTATCAACAATTTTTTGATTAAAAGTAATAACATAACATAAGAATTAAAAATTGTATTAACTTTTTAAAAAAATATTTTAAATTAGCAAAAAAAATCAGATGAACATAGAAGCAAAATTACTTGAAATTGCCACATATACTTTGCCAGCAATTATAACTGGTGGAGTCGCTTATGGTTTGCTACATAAATTTTTCAAAAACGAAGAAAACAAAAGAAAATTTGAACTATTAAGAGAAAATCAACGTTTAGGTTTGCCAATTAGATTACAAGCTTATGAGCGCATTGTGTTGTTTTTAGAACGTATTAATCCTATAAACTTAATGATGCGCGTAGAACCAAGTTCTTTAGATCCTCAAAGTTACGCAACACTTCTTGTACATACCATACAAACTGAATACGAGCACAATATTGCGCAACAAATATATTTTACTCAAGAAAGTTGGGAAATTATTTTAAAAGCCAAAAACAGCATTATTACTCAAATTAGAAGATTTTCTATTGAAGAAGAAGTAAAATCTGGAGAAGAATTACGCACAAAACTTCTTCAAGAACTTACACAAACAGAAAGTGCAAGCGCAGTAGCAATTGGTTTTATTAAAGAAGAATTGAAAAGGGTTTTTTAATTTTTATTAGTTGTAACGTGCTTAAATAATTAATTGAAGTAGAATTTTAAAATCTTACAAGATTATAAACATTTTTTAAAATTTAGACATTTCCAATTTAACTAATAATAACTATCTTCGCTTTAAAACAAAATTCAAACATTAATTGCAAAAATTAATATATTTTCATTATTTTTTGTTTTTGAAATTTTATTTTGACATTGATAATGTAATTCACTTTGAATCTACTTGAAACTCCCATAGAATATTTAAAAGGCGTTGGGCCACAACGTGGCGATTTGTTGCGCAAAGAAATGAATATTCATAAATATGGCGATTTAATTAATTTATATCCGAACAGATATATTGACAGAACACGCTATTTCAAAATCAACCAATTGATAAACAGCAATTCTGAAGTTCAAATTATTGGAAAAGTAATTCATATTAAAACCATCGACCAAGGAAAAGGAAAATCGAGATTAGTTGCCACTTTTTTAGATGATACAGGGCAAATGGAATTGGTTTGGTTTCAAGGTCAAAAATGGGTAAAAGAAAGCTTGAAACTCAATACCGTTTATGTCATTTTCGGTAAAGTCACACAATTTGGTACAGTTTTCAACATGGCACATCCAGAAATGGAACTGTTGGAAGAACACAAAACCACTTTACGAAGTGCGATGCAACCTGTTTATCCAAGCACCGAAAAACTTAATAATAAAGGCGTAACCAATAAAGTCATCAATAAAATGATGATGCAATTGTTTTCAGAAATACATCAATTATTTTCAGAAACTTTGCCTATTTCCATCATTGAAGAATTAAAACTGATTCAAAAAAAAGAGGCTTTAGTTAATATTCATTTTCCAAAAAGTCAGGATCTTTTAGCCAAAGCGCAGTTCAGATTAAAGTTTGAAGAATTGTTTTTCATACAACTGCAATTAATCACCAAAAACTTAATTCGAAAACATAAAATAAAAGGTTTTCCGTTTGAAATTATTGGTGAAAATTTTAATAATTTCTACAACAATCATTTGCCTTTTGAATTGACGAATGCTCAAAAAAGAGTTTTGAAAGAAATACGAAACGATTTAGGCAGCCACGCGCAAATGAATCGTTTACTACAAGGCGATGTAGGTTCAGGAAAAACCATAGTTGCTTTAATGTGTATGCTTATCGCAAAAGATAACGGCTTTCAGAGCTGTTTGATGGCACCCACAGAAATATTGGCTAACCAACATTTTAATGGTATAACCGTATTGGCCAAAGAACTAAATATTAACATCAGAATATTAACTGGTTCCACAAAAATTGCACAACGAAGAATCATACATGAAGAATTAGAAAACGGAACATTAGATATAATAATCGGAACGCACGCTTTATTGGAAGATAAAGTCCAATTTAAAAATTTAGGTTTGGCAGTTATAGATGAACAACATCGTTTTGGAGTAGAACAAAGAAGTAAACTTTGGACTAAATCGGAAATACCGCCACACGTATTGGTTATGACAGCAACTCCTATTCCTCGCACTTTAGCGATGAGTTTGTATGGCGATTTAGATATCTCTGTAATAGATGAATTACCGCCAGGTAGAAAACCAATACAAACTTTACATCGATTTGATAGTAATCGATTAGTAGTATGGAAATTTTTAAAAGATGAAATTACTAAAGGCCGACAAATTTATATAGTATATCCGTTAATTCAGGAATCAGAAAAAATGGATTACAAAGATTTGATGGACGGTTATGAAAGTATTTCACGTGATTTTCCTTTGCCAAACTATTCAATTTCTATTTTACATGGAAAAATGAAACCAGCAGATAAAGATGAAGAAATGAAACGCTTTTCTGAGGGAA
>CAMDGB010000031.1 GCA_945897915.1 Chryseobacterium gleum
ATGCAACTTTCTCTTCTAGCTTCTGATATTCAAGAATTTATTACTGCGTCTTTACAAGCCAATATTTCAAAATTAGCCTTGTCAAAAAATCCGTTCCCTAAAGAAGATTGGAAAGAAATTATCAATCAAATTGTTTCCAAAAAAAAATCGAATCAAAAGCTTCCAACTTGGTTTAACACGGAAGGAATATACTATCCAGCGAGTATTTCAATAGAACAAACGTCTTCTGAGACAACAGCCAAATACAAATCTGAATTAATTTCTGGAACTTCTTTAATTGACCTAACTGGCGGTTTTGGTGTAGATGATTATTATTTTTCAAAGAAATTTGAACACGTAACTCATTGTGAAAAAAACGTGGCGCTTTCAGAGATTGTGCAACACAATTATGGTGTGATGAACGTCAAAAACATTACATGTTTGGCACAGAACAGCACCGATGTTTTAGAGCAATCTGACAAAAAATTCGATTGGATTTATATTGATCCTAGCAGAAGAAGTGATGTAAAAGGAAAAGTTTTTTTACTTAAAGATTGTTTGCCAAATGTTCCAGAAAATTTGAAATTATATTTTTCTAAAAGTAATTCCATTTTAATAAAAACAGCACCAATTTTAGACATTACCGCAGGTTGCATCGAATTAGAAAACATAAAAGCCATTCATATCGTAGCCAATGATAATGAAGTAAAAGAAGTTTTATGGGTTTTAGAAAAAGAATACTCGGGAGAAATTGAAGTACATGCTGTTAATATTCAAAAAGAAAAAACAGACACCAATACATTTATGCTTGGAGAACATTCGCCGGCAAACTTTAGTTTACCACAAGAATTTTTATATGAACCGAATGCGCCTTTACTAAAATCTGGTGGGGTGGATTATTTATGCGAATTTCTAAAAATCACGAAATTACATCCGCATTCACATTTATTTACGCATGATGAATTGGTTGCTTTTCCTGGAAGACGATTTAGAGTTATCGAGATCATTCCATATAAAAAAGAGAATCTGAAAAAACATCTTGAAGGTAAAAAAATGAATATTACCACACGTAATTTTCCCTTAACTGTTGAAGAAATTAGAAAAAAATATAAAATTGCAGATGGTGGAACTGTCTATGCCTTTTTTACCACTAACATAAATGACGAAAAAATTGTTTTACTTTGCACAAAAATTTAGATATGAAAACTTTAAAAATAACTGTTTTACTTTTTTTAACCCAATTTTCGTTTTCTCAGGAAAAAACATGTGAATATGAAATTGATATTTTAACTGACACCAGTAGTACCCGCGTTTTAAAAGACAAAATTATTGACGAAAATGTTTTTGGAAATACCACCTCATTTTTAACTTTTAAACTTTTTGATATAGATGGTTTTATTGGATTAAACTTTCAATATTTACAAAAAAGCAAAGACTTCCTAACACCAATTTGTATAGACAAAAGCACGAAAATATTTTTAGAAATGGCAAATGGTAAACAAGTAAAACTTATCAATTCATCAGATACTGAAACGTGTAACGACTTACAATATGACGCAGTGAATAAAAATAATTTACGAATTTTGTCAGGTTTCTTTTATTTTAAACCCGAAAATTTTGAAGATTTAAAAACGTCAAAAGTGTATTTAATTAAAATTGCAGCGATTACAGGTGATGTGAATTTTGTGATAAAACCAGAATTAAACTCCGAAATTTATAAAGATACATCCAATCCCGATTCTTATTTTATACATTATTTGAAGTGCTTGGGTATCTAATTAAATATTAAACTTCTGTATTTGGTTTTAAAGTAATTTTTAAAAATAAAAATCCAATTACACCTGCTAATAAAGAGGAAAGCACAATTATTATTTTGGTATTATTAATGATTAAAGTATTATCAAACGCTAAAAGTGTAATAAAAATTGACATCGTAAAGCCAATTCCGCCTAAAAATCCAACGCCTAAAACAGATTTCCAATTCATATCATTTGGAAGTTGACACCAACCTAATTTCACAACCAGAAAAGTTAGTATAAAAATACCTAATGGTTTCCCTACAACTAAGCCCAATGCTACGCCTAAACTATAATTTTCTGTAACAACTTCTGCTATATTACCATTAATAAGAATTGCGGTATTTGCCAAAGCAAAAATAGGCAAGATTATAAATGCGACAGGTTTATGTAAAACATGTTGTAGAATATAGGAAGTAGATTTGTTTCCGCCGTTTCCAAAAGGAATTGCAAAGGCTAATAACACACCCGTAATAGTAGCGTGTACACCAGAATGTAGCATAAAATACCACATAATAACTCCACCAAATAAATAAGGAAGTAAGTTTTTAACTTTAAAATATTTACCCAATACATAAAGCAACATAAATATTCCTAAGGCTATAGCTAAATTTCCCCAAACTATCGTTTTGGTATAAAAAATGGCAATAATTAATATGGCGCCCAAATCGTCTATAACAGCTAAAGCGGTTAAAAATATTTTCAATGATAATGGTACTCTATTTCCTAATAAAGATAAAATTCCGATAGCAAAAGCAATATCTGTTGCCATAGGTATTCCTGATCCAGATTGTGTAGGTGTACCAAAGTTAAATGCTAAAAATATAACAGCAGGAACTACCATTCCTCCAATAGCGGCAAATATGGGCAATAATGCGTCTTTTATATTAGATAGTTCGCCTTGATAAATTTCTCGTTCTAATTCTAATCCAATTAGTAAAAAGAAAATGGTCATTAAGCCATCATTAATCCAATATTCTAGAGATTTTCCTGAAAATTCAATTAACCAAAAATGATGATAACTTTCGCCAAATATAGAATTTGCAAGTACTAAGGAAACTATCGTGCAAAACAATAATACCAAACCACCTAGTTTTTCACTTTCAAAAAAATCTTTAAATAATTGTGTTATTTTCATTCTTTGCTTTTATGTTACAAAAATACTCCTTTTAACTTGTTTATAATCGCAAATATTTAAAATTCATTTACCTAAAAAACAAAAAACCCAAGTAGATTTTGCTACTTAGGCTTTAAAAACAAATTAACTTTTGCTAATTATTAGCTACATGAAATTCTATTAATCCATCTATGGGACGTCTTAATACATTTCCTATTTTGATACCGTATTCGTTTAAAACAGTTTCTAATTCTTCTTTTAAGTAAAAAGCGATAGAACCTACAAAATGTACAGGTACTTCTTTACAATTTTCAAACTGCATGATATAATTTTCAACAAAAGAAACCAATTCTTCTCTAATATGCTTCTTACAAAAATCGGTGTTTTTATGTTTAATTAAAAACTTAGCATACGTGGCCAAATATGCATTCGGATTTGGTTTTTTATATAAATTTTCTTTAACTGCATCTGGTTCTACATTAAATTCTTTTTCAAATTCTTTAGCCAAATTTGCGGGCATTTTATTAAAATAATAGCCACGTAATAAATGACGACCAAAACGGTTTCCACTACAATCATCCATTGCAATATAGCCCAATGATTGTACTTTTTGATGTAAAACAAGTCCATCAAAATAACTACAATTAGAACCTGTTCCTAAAATACAAACAATTGCCTGTTGGTTTTTAGGTGTCGTAGCAAATACAGCAGCATAGGTATCTTCGAAAACAGCTACAGAAGCGTTTTTAAAATATTCTTGAAAAACCGCTGTTAAAAAGTTTTTCATTCTATCTGTACCACACCCTGCACCATAAAAGAACAAATTTGCGGCTTTATCTTTGTTGTGTGAGATATCAAATTTATCTTCTAAACGAGCAATTATTTCTTCCTTTGTTAAAACTTCTGGATTTAATCCTAAAGATTGTGTGGTAAATAATACTTTTCCGTTTTTGTCTATGGCAATCCAATCTGCTTTAGTGGAACCACTATCTACAAGTAATTTCATGATTTTTAGAATATAAAGAATAAAAAATAGAGAATAGAATTTTTGAATCTATCCTCTACTCCATTATTTAATTTAATTTATTTTAAAGAATTGATATGTACTGCTAAATCAATTAATTTAGATGAATATCCATATTCATTATCGTACCAAGAAACCAATTTAAAGAAGGTTGAATTTAAACCAATTCCCGCATTAGCATCTACAATTGAAGTACGTGTATCTGATACAAAATCTTGAGATACTACTAAATCTTCTGTGTATCCTAAAATTCCTTTCATTGAAGTTTCAGAAGCATGTTTTAATACGCTCATAATTTCTGCATAAGTAGTTTCTTTAACCAATTTTACAGTTAAATCTACTACAGAAACATCAACAGTTGGTACACGCATAGACATACCGGTTAATTTTCCATTTAAATCTGGAATCACTTGTCCTACTGCTTTTGCAGCACCTGTTGAAGATGGAATAATATTTACTGAAGCCGCACGACCACCTCTCCAATCTTTTCTTGAAGGACCATCAGCAACCATTTGAGTAGAAGTAGATGCGTGAACAGTTGTCATTAAACCTTCTACAATTCCGAAATTATCATGAATTACTTTAGCTAATGGAGCTAAACAGTTGGTAGTACATGATGCATTAGAAACTACAGTATCTGAAGCAGTTGCTTTTTCATGATTTACACCCATTACAAACATTGGTGCGTCTGCGGAAGGTGCTGAAATAATTACTTTTTTTGCACCACCTACAATATGAGCATTTGCTGTTTCCTTAGTTGTAAAAAATCCTGTACATTCCGCTACTACATCCGCATTAATACCCGCTTCATCCCATTTAATCTGAGCAGGATCTCTTTCTGCAGTCACACGAATATATTTATCGTTAACGTATAATTTTCCGTCTTTTACTTCTACTTTTCCATTAAAACGGCCATGTACTGAATCATATTTTAATAAATAAGCCAAATGATCTACATCTAATAAATCGTTAATGGCTGCAACCTCTACATTATCTCTGTTGTATGTTTCTCTAAAAACAATTCTACCAATTCTACCAAATCCGTTAATTCCTAATTTTACTGTTGACATATTCTTTTAAATATTTGATTCCGAATGGAATCTTTTTGTTAGTTAATGATTATATACGTTATATTCCGTTGGAATATATTTTCGTTTTTACTTTATGATGAAACGATATCTGAAACTTTTACTAGTTCTAAATCAATCTCACTTTGTCCTTTTATGGCTTGTTCTAATGGTGTTAGACAAATTTTGTCGTATTGTATTCCAACCATGTAATTAGATTTACCTTCTAATAAACTTTCCACTGCTTTTACGCCTAATCGAGAAGCTAAAACCCTATCAAAACAAGAAGGTGATCCGCCTCGTTGCATATGTCCGAGCACCGAAACACGTACGTCATATTCTGGCATGTTTTCTTCTACGAAATCTTTAAGTTCAAAAACGTTTTTACCTATTTTATCCCCTTCAGAAACGACTACAATACTTGATGTTTTTCCTGATTCTTTACTTTTTTTCAAAGAATCCACTAAACGATCTAAACCGAAAGCTTCTTCTGGAATTAAAATTTCCTCTGCTCCTGCACCAATTCCTGCGTTTAAAGCAATATGACCAGCATCTCTGCCCATTACTTCTACAAAAAACAAACGATTATGAGAATTGGCTGTATCTCTAATTTTATCAATACAATCCACAACTGTATTTAATGCGGTATCATATCCTAAAGTATGACTGGTTCCAAAAATATCATTGTCAATTGTACCTGGAATTCCAATTACAGAAAAACCAAATTCTTCATTAAACTTTTCAGCACCTGTAAACGTCCCATCTCCACCAATAACTACTAGTGAATCTACGCCATTGGCTTTTAAATTATTATATGCCTTTTTTCTACCTTCAACAGTCATAAAGTCTTTTGAACGGGCAGTTTTTAAAATAGTTCCACCTTTATTAATTATGTTTTTCACATCACGTGGTCCCATAGGTTTAAAATCGCCTTCAATCATACCTTGATAGCCACGATAAATTCCAACACACTCAACATTATAATAAGCACAAGCACGAACTACAGCCCTAATAGCTGCATTCATACCGGGGGAATCGCCACCTGAAGTTAAAACTCCAATTTTTTTAATTGCTGTTGACATATTTAATACTATATTATTTGTAAAATTAGTAAAGGAAAATACATATTGTGCTAAAAAAAGACATATTTTTTATCAAAATATTATTTTCAAACGTTTTCGTTAATAAATTTCTAAAATTAACAAAAAAACTTGATTTAATGCAAATCATTACTATCTGGAACTCTGTTTTTTGGATCGTCTTTTTTCTGTTCTTTAATTTGTTTTTTTCGAGTATCATCAATAAGTCTAATAAACTCCGGATTGGTTTCTGAATCATCTGATTGGTTTACAGGTTTGTTTGAGTTATCTTTTTTGCTTTGTGATTTAAATAACTTGTGCAACAACTCTTTAAAATCGTCAAAATCTACACGATACGATAACCCTAAACCTTGAGTATAGCCAATGTTTTGTCCAATTGTATTTGAATTTAAATCGTTTTCTCTGTTAAATACATGTGCGGTTAAAGTACCATCTGTATTTAAACGCATTTCTACTTCTACATTTCCAACAATATACGATTGAGTTAAACCTCCTACCGGAACTCCTACATTTCCATTGATACTTATTTTATCATTAATTTGCGTGGTTAAGGTAACCAAAGCTCTATCAGAAATTTCTTGTTGTCTGTTACCTAATTGATAATTTACACCTAATTGTAATTTATTTTCACCATCAGACAACACATCACCAAATATACTATTTGCTTTTTCAAATAAAGAACCAAAAAAATTAGTTTCCTTTTCCGCAAAAAAACCTCCTGTAGCTAATAAAGCAAAAGCTTGTCTTTGCCTGAAATCTTTATCTTGTAATTTATAATCCAAATCGCTTTTTAAAACAGAACTAACATTTGGAAAATTTATATTAAAATCAGATTGTGGAGCGTTTAATTCTCCAGTAATTAAAATACTAACTTCAGTTGGAATCTTTTTATTAAAAGTGGTGTTTTCTAACAACACATTTGGATTTGCAGTAATATTAGTTGTTACTGCTTCTAAATTTAACTTAGCTCCCAATGGATCACCTTCCCAAGCAATAGTCCCTCCATTTTTTACGGTAAATTTTTTATCTATGAAACTACCATATCTAAATAAATATTCTCCTTTATTGACAATGAAGTCGCCTGTCATTTGAAATTTACCTAAGGTATTGATATTCATAAACATCGATCCGTTACCCGTTCCTTTCATGGAATGACCGGTTTCACGATTTAAAATTACTTCAATTTCTGCATTTGGTGTAATGGCAAAATTAAAATTCAAATCGATTCCTCTGTAGGTTTTGGTAGGCTGTTTTATGGTGTTTTTTGTGCCAAATTTCTCTTCTTTTGTAGTAAAATGAACCAAACCATTATCACTCACACTTTCCGAATCGTTTACAGGAATTTTAATTGAAGTTCCTTTGGCCGTTTCTCCTTCGGCGTTTATAACTAAGGCTTCTATAGGTCCAACTATTGTTGCAAAACCATCAAAATATGCTTTTCCAAAATAATAGGCGTCATCTGTATCTTTAGTATCTAACACTAAAAGTTTATCGGATGCTATTTTTAAATCCATTTCCCAATTTCCAAACTTTTCGTGAGAAATGGTTCCGCTTAAAATTCCTTTGGTTTTTTCATTTACATCGATAATATCAATATCTCTAAAAATAAATTTTTCTTGGGTCAAATCAATTTTTGAATCTTTATCGAAATCATAATCTACATTTAAATAAGGTACTTGTATACCTGCATTATTTAAATACAAAACGCCATCTACTTCAGGATTATCTAAAGAGCCAACAATATTAATTTTTCCTTTAGCCAAACCTCTAACATTATTTAAAATACCTTTTAAAAAGCCGCCAATTGGTTTAATGCTAAAATTTTCAAAAACTGCCTCTAAGTTTAAAACGGTCTGATTGTTAACAATATCTACAGTTCCTGTTGTTAAAAAAGTTTCTTCATCTTCATTAATTATTGAAGCATCTACATTAAATATTTTAAATGTTTCATCTCCAAAAACTTTTAATTTTAAATCGCCTAATTCGATATCATTTAGAGCGAAACCGTCAATAGTTAAATTTGTTGATGGTTCGTAAATTAGGTTGTCCTGCTTGTATTTTAGATTTCCATTTAACTTTCCTCCAAGACTTAAATTCTCAATATCAGGTGTAATTTTAGAAATATCAACATCGTTAAACGTAAAATTAAAATCTTTGTAGCTGTTGCCTTTCATTTCCCCATTAAAATCAATATATTGATCATTATGAGACAAGGTTAATTGATTGAAATTAAAGTTTTTAAATTGCTTATCAAAAACAATAGTGTTTTCGGTTGATTCTTTTTCGTTAATAAACCATTGAAAATTTTTAAAGGTAATATCTGACTTTTTAAACCCTACAATTGATTGATTGTTTTGATTAATCGTATGATATAAGTTTAAATCAAATTTATCTTCTCCTTTTTCGCCGCCTTTAAATTCAGTTCTAGCAAATAATGTATCGTTTACTGTTAAATTTATTAAACTAAAATCAGATACTTTATAGTTTTTAGTATTTAAACTATCTAATTCAATATACGTATTGTATAAAGGGTTTTTGTTGTCAATATCAATTTTTATACCGTTAAATTTATTCTCAAAAGCGTTAACAAATGGCGAATTGAAGTCAAATTGAAATAAACCTTCATCAGCATTTATTTTTCCTTTTAATCGGGTATTTTCTCCAATAGAAACTTCAGGATAAAAGACTTCTAAAACGGTATTATAAACTATAAAATCAAAATCTAAAAATTGATTTTTATATAATTTATGCGGAGAATAATTTGCATATAAACTTCCTACAGCATTTTCTATAATTTTTTTAATTTGCCTCGTTTGGTACTTACCCACTATTTGTCCTTCAATGAAATCCTCAGAATGAAAGGAAACCGTTCTAATATTTTGATTATCAAAAGATGAAGTAACGGAAGCCGAATCGAAATAATACTTGTTTTTTGAGTTGATGTAGGAAATATTATTTAAATTTATATTACCTACTAAATCGTCTAAAGAATTTCCTTGCGCCTGCATTACTAATGACCCTGCCAAAATAGATGTAGCATTTTTAGTATATAGATTTATTTTTTTGAGATTAGCATATTCAATATCAATATCAAAATCATATATTTTTTTGGTTTTGCTTAAATCTACCAAACCATCAAAAGTCAACAATAAATTAGGATCTTTACTGTATAAATATCCTTTAAAATAAGGCATTTTCATAGTTCCGTCAACCTCAATATTTTTATAAGTATATCCGTTGTATCTAAATTGTCCAATATTTCCTTTTAGTTTTGTATTTAAATATTTTTTAGAAAATCCTGTTCCGTTAATATCCAATACTGCAGAAGTATTACCCATATCTTTTTCATTTAAGAATGAACCTAAATTAAAATTATCTAACTGAAATTTTCCTACATATGTTGCACGATCAATAGTATCAAGTTTATCCATTTTAAAATCGCCCACTACATGACCTAATTTTGAAAACAAATCTACATCCGCAATAATCCATTTTTCAGTAAGTTCCACTTTTCCTTTTATAGCAACAAGTCCAAGTTTTTGCAATTGTTTTGGTAAGTTATTTCCTAAAATATTTGGCAAAACTTTACTGATACTAGCCTGACTTGCGATTAATTTATCGAAACTTCCTTTCATGTAAAATTTCTGGTCGCCTTTACCGAAAAGATTTTTCAACTGAAGATTTCCAACAACTTCATTATCATTTAAATCATTAAACTTTAAGTCATTAAATTTCAAATCATTTAAAGTTCCTAAAATATGAGAATCGATATAAAATTTTTGATTTTTTCCAAATTCTGAATAGAATAAATTTAAATCATTACTTGAAATTTTTCCTTCTTTAATGTCTAAATCAAAAACCACTTTATTATTAAAATCTTTGAAATCTTTTCGGTTGTAACGTAGTTCAGTTTTTCCTTTAAACGAAGAATTTTCAGTTTCTAGGATTAATTCATTTAATAAAATATTCTTTTGAGTGTAGGTAAAATCTGAAGTTAAATTTTTCATTACCAAACCTCTATGGTCTTTAAATGACATTTTGTAAACGTAGGCAAACACATTTTCGCCTTTTACATAAAAGTCGTCTAATTGCCCGTTAAGATTAGTGAAATCTAACAGTTTAGGTTTTTCTAAATTTTCGTCAATATATCTAAAATGGCTATTTTGTAGCGAAATTGAGTTGATTTTTAATCTGAATTTTCCAGTACTAGGTTTTGGAGGATTTTCATCAAAAGCAGCTACAAATTTATCTAAATTAGTTTCTTTTTCACCTTTGTATTGAATGATTTTTAGATTCAAACCATCGGCTTGTAAATCGCCTAAATAAGGATGTCCTTTTTCGTATAATTTATTATAACTTAAAATTGAGGTATGAATTCGGTTAAAATGAAACAACGTATCATTATGGTGATCCTTAGCAAAAACACCTTTTAATTTGACCCCACCAAAAGGATTAATAGCTACCTTTTCTATGGTTAAAGTAATATTGTATTCGTCTTTTAACCAATCAGTAGCGTATTTCCCTAACCTTGTTTGCACAACAGGCAAGGCCAATAGAATGGATACTAAAAGCACAAAAAGCAACATTCCAATTAAGGAACGAACCACTATTTTTTTTATTGATTTAATATTTTATTTATTTAATTTTGCAAAACAAACCTATTTTTATTTGCTTATAGCAACAAAAATAAGCAATTTTGTAAGACATTTACAATACTTTTATACCAAAATTCATGCCCAGTATCACAAATCCTGAAAATATATACACTTTAGCCATTGAAAGCTCATGCGATGACACCTCTGCGGCTGTTTTGTGCAATGACAAAGTGCTCTCTAACATTGTGGCGGGACAAAAAATTCATGAAGAATATGGTGGTGTAGGTCCCGAACTGGCTTCAAGAGCACACCAGCAAAATATTGTTCCAGTAGTAGAAATGGCCATTCAAAAAGCCAGAATTACTAAAGAAGACTTATATTGCATAGCATTCACACAAGGCCCAGGACTTATGGGTTCGCTTTTAGTTGGCGGTAGTTTTGCCAAATCGTTAAGTTTAGGTTTAGGCATTCCGTTAGTAGCCATAAACCACATGAAAGCTCATATTTTAGCCCACTTTATTGATGAAGAAGGTTATGAAAAACCAAGTTTTCCATTTATTGCTTTAACCATTTCCGGCGGTCATACACAAATAGTGAAAGTTGACAGTTTTTTTGAAATGGAAATTATTGGAGAAACTACAGATGATGCCGTAGGTGAAGCCTTTGATAAAAGTGCCAAAATATTAGGGCTTCCTTATCCTGGCGGACCTTTAGTTGACAAATATGCCCAATTAGGCAACCCAAAAGCATTTGCTTTTACCAAACCTAAAGTAGCTGGTTTGGATTTTAGTTTTAGTGGGTTAAAAACCCAAATATTATATTTCATTCAGAAAAAAACAGCTGAAAATGAAAATTTTATTACTGAAAATTTAAACGATATTTGCGCTTCTATACAATATACAATTATTGAAATTTTAATGGATAAACTAAAATTAGCAGTAACCGAAACTGGAATAACAAGAATCACTATCGGCGGCGGTGTATCTGCTAATTCTGGTATCAGAAATACATTAAAAGAAGCGGAAGAAAAATACGGATGGCAAACGTTTATTCCAAAATTTGAATACACAACAGACAACGCTGCAATGATTGGAATTGTGGGTTATTATAATTTTTTAGAAGAAAACTTCAGTACATCTGATGTGGTTTCTAAAGCAAGAATTGAATTTTAAAAAACTATGCAATTATTCTATAATTCCGAAATAAAATCTGGTGATAAAACGTTTACTTTTGATAAAGAAGAAAGCAAACATATTATTAAAGTATTACGAAAACAAGAAGGACATAAAATACATATTACTAATGGTTTAGGTTATTTATTTATATCTGAAATAGTTTTAGGATTAGAAAAAAAATGCGAAGTAAAAATAAACGAACAACACTTTTTCAAACCCACTAATTTTTACACACATATTGCAGTTGCTCCTACCAAAATGCTCGATAGAATGGAATGGTTTTTAGAAAAAGCGACTGAAATTGGTATTCATGAAATTACTCCTATTATTTGCGAACATTCAGAACGAAAATTATATAAAATAGATAGGGCTGAAAAAATTATTCAAGCTGCAACAAAACAATCCAATCAATATTATTTACCAAAAATAAACGAAGCGATTACGTTTTCTGAATTTCTTAAAAAAAATCATTCCAGTCAAAAATTTATTGCGCATTGTGAAGAAACAGATAAAAAATCATTCGCTAAAGAAATTGAAAGAAATAAACCTGTAATCATTTTAATTGGTCCTGAAGGCGATTTTTCAACTAAAGAAATCAAGTTAGCAATAGACAATAATTTTATTCCTGTAACTTTGGGAAATACTAGATTAAGAACCGAAACAGCAGCTTTAGTTGCTTGTCATACAATTGTAATTCAAAATGAATAAATTTATAACTTTTGGAATTTTACTATTTTGGAATTTGGGGTTTTCTCAAGAAATTGCTGTATTAAAGTATTCTGGCGGAGGAGATTGGTATGCTAATCCTACATCTTTACCTAATTTGGTTAGGTTTTGCAATAAAAATATCAATACAAAATTGAACCCTAAAGTTAGTTCTGTTGATGTAGGAAGTGCTGAGTTGTTTTTATATCCGTTTGTTCACATGACCGGTCACGGAAATGTTGTATTTAGTGGGAATGATGTTAGAAATCTTCAAAACTATTTAAATTCAGGAGGTTTTTTACACATTGATGACAATTATGGTATGGATGAATATATCAGAAAAGAAATCAAAAAACTTTTTCCAAATGCTGCTTTAGTTGAAATTCCAAAAGTTCATCCTATTTTTCAAACACCTTATTCCTTTCCAAATGGGTTACCAAAAATTCATGAACACGACAACAAACAGCCGCAAGCTTTTGGTGTTTTTATTGAAAATAGATTAGCACTTTTATACACTTTCGAGTGCGATTTAGGTGATGGCTGGGAAAACCAAGAAGTACATAACGACCCAATAAACGTTAGAGAAAAAGCCCTGAAAATGGGTGCAAATATTCTAAATTTTGTATTTTCTAACTAATTTTTCTTTATATTTGTAAGAGTAAGAATCCTTATAAATAACTCAATCGGATAACAAATAATTTTTTATCATGCAAAAAATTCCTAGTGTAGACTTACGTGATTTCCTGTCGGAAGACCCGACACGTAAACAAAAATTTGTAAATGAAATCGGAAAAGCCTACGAAGAAATTGGTTTCGTAGCATTAAAAGGTCATTTTTTGGATGACAAATTAGTTGAAAATTTGTACAGTGAAGTTAGGAATTTTTTCAGTTTACCTATTGAAACCAAAGAAAAATACGAAATTCCAGGTATTGGTGGTCAAAGAGGCTATGTATCTTTTGGAAAAGAGCACGCAAAAGGTCGTTCTGCTGGAGATTTAAAAGAATTTTGGCACTTCGGACAATATGTTGGTGATGATTCAAAATATTCAGGAGAATATCCTGAAAATGTAACGGTTTCTGAATTACCTAACTTTAATAGCACAGGTAAAGAAGCATATCAAATGTTGGAAAAAACAGGAATTTACGTGCTTCGCGCGTTAGCGTTATTTATAGGTTTAGACGAGTTTTATTTTGACGCTTATATTTCTGAAGGCAATAGCATATTAAGACCTATACATTATCCTCCAATTACAGATGAACCTAAAGATGGCGCCGTTCGTGCGGCAGCTCATGGAGACATCAATTTAATTACTTTGTTAATGGGCGCTCAAGGAAAGGGACTTCAAGTACAAAATCATGACGGGCAATGGATTGATGCTATGGCACAACCTGATGAATTAATGATAAACGTAGGCGACATGTTGGCGCGTCATACCAATAATCGATTGAAATCTACTATACATCAAGTAGTAAATCCACCAAGGGAATTATGGGGAACTTCACGCTATTCAATTCCATTTTTTATGCATCCTATAAGTGAAATGAAATTAAATTGTTTAGACGAATGTATTGATGAAAATCAGCCAAAATTATATGAAGATATAACTGCTGGAGATTTTTTACATGAAAGATTGGTAGAATTAGGATTAATAAAAAAATAGAAAAAATCAGTTTTAATTAGCGTTTCGCTATTGAGAATCAGTTTAATCTGCGTGCAAAAAAAATGAATTTACAAGACCAACTAAAAAACCTATTTCCAGACCATATTCCTTCAAATGAACCAGAAGAAAAAGAGGAAAGCACACATGAATTATACGTTCAGAAAGAACCAATGATTTGCAAATATGAAAAACGAAAAGGAAAAGCCACTACCATTATTGAAGGCTACGAAGGAACAGACGAAGATTTTAAAATACTTGCTAAAGAAATTAAAACAAAATTAAGTGTTGGCGGAAGTTTTAAAGACGGCGCGATTATCCTTCAAGGCGATTACAGAGACAAAATAATGAAAATGCTTCAAGATAAAGGTTTTAAAACCAAACGTGTCGGAGGATAATACATTATTCAGTGAACCGTTAATAGTGTTCAGCTAAAAAAAAAATTAATGATAAAATCATCAGAATTAATATTAAATCCAGACGGAAGTGTTTATCACTTAAATTTAAAACCTGAACATATTGCGCATGACATTATTTTTGTGGGCGATCCGGATCGTGTTTCAAAAATTACACAACATTTTGAAAGTATTGAATTTTCTACACAAAAAAGAGAATTCAAAACAACAACAGGGATCTATAAAGGAAAACGTTTAACTGTTCAATCTACCGGGATTGGTTCTGATAATATCGATATTGTCATGAACGAATTAGATGCTTTGGTAAACGTCAATTTAAATACTCGAGAAATAAAAAACACCCATACTTCTTTAAATATTGTTAGGATTGGAACTTCTGGCTCTTTACAAGAAGATATTCCAGTTGATAGTTGGGTAATGAGTAAATACGCAATTGGTTTAGACAATATGCTTCGCTCCTATCTTATCGAAGAATTTTCTGATTCAGAATTAGAAGATGCTTTTATTACTCAAACCAATTGGGATATCAGAAAAGGTAGACCAACAGTGGTTACTTGTAATGAATTTTTAGAAAATAAAATCTATTCAGAAAAATTTCATAAAGGATTTACAGGCACTGTAGGAGGATTTTACGGACCTCAAGGTCGTGTTGTTCGCTTAAATATTCAGGATCCTGAATTAAACAATAAAATGGATACTTTCAATTATAACGGAATACGCATGACAAATTTAGAAATGGAAACGTCTGCAATTTATGGTTTAGGTAAATTATTAGGTCATAATTGTTTGTCACTAAACGCTATTATTGCAAATAGAGCGGTTGGCGAATTTAGTTCGAACCCAGAAAAAACCGTTAATAAATTGATTGCATATACTTTAGATAAATTGGTTGAATAAATATCTCTAACAAGAGAAATTTTTAAAAATCACGAATTCGCACAAAACCCTTAAACCCTTTACCCAAAACTTTATCCCTAAAACATGAAAGAAGTAAAAATAGTTGGCGTTCCCGAACATTTTAATTTACCATGGCACATGTGCATAGAAAATGGCGAGTTCAATGAAGCTGGAATCGATTTACAATGGACTGATATTCCAGAAGGAACTGGTAAAATGTGTCAAATGCTTCGTGATAATGAAACTGATATTGCCATTATTTTAACCGAAGGAATTATTAAAGATCTTACAGAAAATCAACACAGCAGTATTGTACAAATTTTCGTGAAATCACCTTTAATTTGGGGAATTCACGTTGATGGAAAATCAGAATATAATTCGGTTGCTGATTTAGAAAATAAAATTTCTGCAATAAGCAGAATAGGTTCAGGTTCTCATTTAATGAGTTTTGTGAATGCCGAAAAAAATAACTGGAATACTAACAATATTTCATTTGAAATCGTAAATAATTTAGACGGAGCAATCGCAAGTCTTTCTGAAGGAAAATCAGATTATTTTATGTGGGAAAAATATACCTCAAAACCTTTGGTGGATAATGGAACTTTTAAACGTGTGGGCGAATGTCCTTCGTCATGGCCTTGTTTTGTAATTGCGGTTAGAAATGAATTTTTAGCGAAAAACAAATCCGTTGTTGCATTAATTTTAGAGATTATTAATACAACAACTGAGGAATTTAAACATATTCCAAGTATAGACAGAACGCTTGCTACAAGATACCATCAAAAATTAGAAGATATCCAACAATGGTTGCAGCAAACCCAATGGAGTCAGAAAAATTTAGATGAAAAATACTACAAAATCGTCCAAAACAAGCTTATAGATTTAAATATTATTTCCGAAAAAATAGATTTTAATCAGATTGTTAAAAACAATTCAAATTAAGTTTTACTTAATTTTTTTAGGTGAAGAAGTTTTAAGTATTTTAGACTTGAAACAACCTAATTCTTCCATTCAATCGGGCTTTTTCCTATAGATTGTAAATAAGTGTTAGTTTGGCTAAAATGCTTATTTCCAAACCAAAATCCTCTATTTGCACTTAACGGTGATGGATGTCCACATTCTAAAACAAAATGTTTTTCTCTATTTATTTTTATTCCTTTTTTTTGGGCGAAACTTCCCCAAAGTAGGAAAACAATATTTTCACAATTATCAGATAAATAGTTAATTAAGCTATCAGTAAAAACATTCCATTTTAAGTGTTTGTGACTATTTGCTTCGTCTTTTCTTACAGTCAAACTAGCGTTTAAAAGTAGTATTCCTTGTTGTGCCCAATGCTCTAAATTGCCATTTGATGGTAAAAATATCGTATCAAAATCAGCATTAATTTCTGCAAAAATATTCTTTAAAGAAGGTGGGATTTTAATGCTTTCATTTACCGAAAAGCTCAAGCCATTTGCTTCACCTTCTCCATGATAAGGATCTTGACCAATAATTACCACTTTTAAATCATTCAAATTACATTTTTTAAAGGCATTAAAAATCAAATGTTTTGGAGGAAAAGAAACTGAAGTATTATATTCATTTTCAACTTCTTGCATAAGTTTTAAAAAATATTCTTTTTGAATTTCGCCACCAAAAAATGGTTCCCAAGAAAAATCAATATTATCATAGAGCATATTTATTCTTTTTACAAATATAAAACTTTATCTTTTGTAACTTTGCAATTATCTAGAATTTAAAAATGATTTCAATTACCGAAAAAACACTAAAAGATTTAGAGTTTCATACTATTTTACAAACCATTTCTGAACGATGTAATACAGAAATTGGAATGGAAAAAGCACTTCAAATTCAGCCGTTTCAAAATAAAGAAATATTATTTTCAGAATTGTCTTACACGAATGAATATGTAGCTTCTTTTACCAATAATAACGCCTTACCAAATCATGGATTTGAAACCGTAACTGCTGATTTGAAATTATTGGCAATAGAAGATAGTTTTTTAGAGCTAATAGCCATAAAAAAAATATTAGATTTAAGTAAATCTACCAATGAATATTTAAAATTTTTAAAGAAATTTTCGGAATATTATCCAGAATTATATAAAAAATCTATCCAAATTGAGTTTACGCCATATATCACAAAATCTATTGAAGAAATTGTAAACAAATTTGGAGAAATTAAAGATGACGCTTCCCCAGATTTAGTAAATATTAGAAGAAGTATTAATGTAGTTCGAGGAAAAATAAACCAAAGTTTTGGTATGGCGTTATCGCAATTTAATTCACTTGGTTATTTAGATGACATTAAAGAAACAGTTGTTGATAATCGTAGGGTTTTAGCGGTTCAAGCAATGTATCGAAAAAAGGTTAAAGGATCTATTTTAGGGAATTCTAAAACCGGAAGTATTGCCTACATTGAACCAGAAACTACGTTAAAATATTCACGAGAATTAAATAATTTAGAGTTTGAAGAGCGGGAAGAAATTATGCGGATTTTACGCATGTTATCCGCTACAATCAGACCATATACTACCTTGATTTCTCAATATCAGGGTTTTCTGTCAGATATGGATTTAATTGCAGCAAAAGCAAAATACGCCAATAGAATAAACGGAATACTTCCAAAAATTAATGACGAAAAGCGTTTGTTTTTTAAAGAAGCATTCCATCCTATTTTACTTTTAAACAACAAATTAGAAAACAAACCCACTTTTCCGCAAACTATTGAATTAGAAAGCAATAACCGTATTATTGTGATTTCTGGTCCGAATGCTGGTGGAAAAACCATTTCTTTAAAAACTATAGGTTTATTGCAATTGATGTTGCAATGCGGCATGTTAATTCCAGTTCACGAACGAAGTGAAACCTTTTTATTTGATAGAATTTTAACAGATATTGGCGACAACCAATCTATTGAAAACCATTTAAGTACCTATAGTTATCGTTTAAAGAATATGAACTATTTCTTAAAAAAATGTAACGATAAAA
>CAMDGB010000032.1 GCA_945897915.1 Chryseobacterium gleum
TTTTTTGTTATTGGTGCGGCAATTGTTTACCAAATATATCTTATGAAAACCTGAGCGTTAATGGGTCAAGTGGCATCCTTTTTTTAAAAAAAAACGCCAAAAAAGATATAACGAAACACACGACCTGAAAGGAAACGCATAAAATAAAAAGTGTTTAGAAGTAAATTGATAATTAAGATTTAAACCGTACTAAAAAATGTTAAAAAAAAGTCCACAATAGGACTTTTTAATTAAATTCTTTTTAACTGTTGTTTCATTATTACGATTTGATCTTTAAGCATATTGTGCTTGTCTAATTTTTTTGCTTCACTTAGCCATTTTTCCGCTTCAATTTTTCTTCTTTTTGAAGCTGCAATTCCGGCTAATTGAAGTTTTGCCAAAGCCAAGTCTTGATCCATACTTAAACCTAGTTCAATTGCTTTTCTAAAGTATTTTTCAGCATGATTTAGATTAGTTTGTGAAACCATTAATCCATTTAAGTAGTTGTAATATCCTTGTTGTTTTTTTACCAGAGCTGTTTCTGGATTACTAATTTTATCTAAATATTTTTTAGCACCATCAAAATTTTGTTTTCTTAATTGTAAAAAAGACAAAATAATTAATTCGTTTTTAAAATATAATAAGATAAAAAGTGACGATAGAAGCAAAAGGAATATTCCATTTCCGATATTACCACCTTTTATAAATAAGTAAATTGCAAATGAAATTAATCCTGCAGCTGTAATTAGTTTTATGTTTTTATTGAACATGATATCTAGTTTAGTTTGTAAAGGTAATAAAATCTATTAAAAATAATTTTAAAAAAGTATTTGTATTTGAAAAAAGTCTTTGTATATTTGCACTCGGTTTAAAGAAAGCCATATTATTAAAGAATTACATAGAATTTAAAAATACTACCAATGAGTAAGAGAACATTTCAACCATCAAAGAGAAAAAGAAGAAATAAGCACGGTTTCATGGACAGAATGTCATCTCCTAACGGAAGAAAAGTGCTTGCTCGTAGAAGAGCTAAAGGAAGACATAAATTAACTGTATCTTGCGAACCAAGACATAAAAAATAATGGTATTAGTTAATCAAAATATCAGGGTGTTACTATTTTTATAGTAGCACCTTTTTTTTATATTTGCATTAAATTAAAAACTACAATAACAAAACATTATGCCAAAAGACAATTCAATAAAATCGGTTTTAATTATTGGTTCGGGACCGATAATAATTGGACAAGCCTGCGAATTTGATTACGCCGGTTCCCAATCAGCACGCTCTTTAAAAGAGGAAGGAATTGAAGTTGTTTTAATCAATTCAAATCCTGCAACTATTATGACAGACCCTTCAATGGCTGATTACGTTTATTTAAAACCATTGACTACTAAATCTATAATAGAAATTTTAAAAGCACACCCTCAAATTGATGCCGTTTTACCAACAATGGGTGGCCAAACTGCATTGAATTTGTGTATTGAAGCTGATGAAAAAGGAATTTGGAAAGATTTTGATGTAAGATTAATTGGAGTAGATATAAATGCTATTAATATTACTGAAGATAGAGAGCAATTTAAAAATTTATTAAATAAAATTGGAATTCCTCAAGCACCTGCTAAAACAGCGAACTCTTTCTTAAAAGGAAAAGAGATAGAGCAAGAATTTGGTTTTCCGTTAGTTATTCGCCCTTCCTTTACTTTAGGAGGAACGGGCGCAGCCATAGTTTATAAAAAAGAAGATTTTGATGCAGCTTTAACATACGGTTTAGAAGCCTCTCCAATTCATGAAGTTTTAATTGATAAAGCATTGATGGGTTGGAAAGAATATGAATTAGAGTTATTACGCGATACTAATGATAATGTGGTTATTATTTGTACGATTGAAAATATGGATCCAATGGGAATTCACACTGGAGATTCCATAACTGTTGCGCCAGCGATGACGCTTTCAGATACTACTTTTCAACGTATGCGCGATATGGCTATTTTAATGATGCGTTCGATTGGTAATTTTGCAGGTGGATGTAATGTGCAATTTGCCGTTTCACCAGATGAAAAAGAAGATATAGTTGCGATTGAAATTAATCCTCGCGTGTCTCGTTCTTCCGCATTAGCATCAAAAGCTACTGGATATCCAATTGCAAAAATCGCATCCAAACTAGCTTTAGGATATAATTTAGATGAATTGCAAAATCAAATTACGAAATCTACTTCAGCTTTATTTGAGCCGACTTTAGATTATGTAATTGTAAAAATCCCTCGTTGGAATTTTGATAAATTTGAAGGTGCAGATAGAACTTTAGGATTACAAATGAAATCGGTTGGCGAAGTAATGGGAATTGGACGTTCGTTTCAAGAAGCACTTCACAAGGCTACACAATCGTTAGAGATTAAACGAAATGGTTTAGGCGCAGATGGAAAAGGTTATACCAATTACGAACAAATAATTGAAAAACTAACATATGCAAGTTGGGACAGAGTTTTTGTAATTTATGATGCTATTGCGATTGGAATTCCATTGAGTAGAATTCATGAAATCACTAAAATAGATATGTGGTTTTTGAAACAATATGAAGAGTTGTTTTATTTAGAAAAAGAAATTTCAAAATATAAAGTAGATTCTTTACCTAAAGAATTGTTATTAGAAGCCAAACAAAAAGGATATGGCGACAGACAAATTGCTCACATGATGAAATGTTTGGAAAGTCAAGTCCGTAAATTGCGCGGTGAAATGAATATTCAACGCGTCTATAAATTAGTTGACACTTGTGCAGCTGAATTTAAAGCACAAACACCTTACTATTATTCCACTTTTGAAGCTGAAATAGAGAAACCTGATGGTACAAGGTATGTGCACAACGAAAGTAATGTAACGGAGAAGAAAAAAGTAGTAGTTTTAGGTTCTGGTCCAAACAGAATTGGACAAGGAATTGAGTTTGATTATTCTTGTGTACACGGGGTTTTGGCTGCTAAAGAATGTGGTTACGAAACGATAATGATTAACTGTAATCCTGAAACGGTTTCTACAGATTTTGACACGGCTGATAAATTGTATTTTGAACCTGTTTTTTGGGAACATATTTACGATATCATTCAGCATGAAAAACCTGAAGGTGTAATTGTGCAATTAGGCGGTCAAACTGCTTTAAAATTAGCAGAAAAATTATCGAAATACGGAATTAAAATTTTAGGAACTTCATTTGATGCCCTAGATTTGGCAGAAGATAGAGGAAGGTTTTCGGATTTATTAACGGAATTGAAAATACCATTTCCACAATTTGGAATTGCAGAAAGTGCGGAAGAAGCAACGCTACTAGCTGACACACTTGACTTTCCTTTATTGGTGCGTCCTTCCTATGTATTAGGTGGGCAAGGCATGAAAATTGTAATTAATAAGCAAGAGTTAGAAGAACACGTGATTGATTTGTTAAAATCGATTCCAGGAAATAAACTTTTATTAGACCATTATTTAGATGGGGCTATTGAAGCTGAAGCAGATGCCATTTGTGATGCTGATGGAAATGTTTATATCATTGGAATTATGGAGCATATAGAGCCATGTGGAGTCCATTCTGGTGATAGTAATGCCACGTTACCTCCTTTTAATTTAGGTGAATTTGTGATGCAACAAATTAAAGATCATACTAAAAAAATCGCAGTAGCTTTAAAAACGGTTGGATTGATTAATATTCAATTTGCAATAAAAGATGATTTGGTTTATATTATTGAAGCCAATCCAAGAGCTTCTCGTACCGTGCCTTTTATTGCAAAAGCATATGGAGAACCTTATGTAAATTACGCTACTAAAGTGATGTTAGGAGAAAACAAAGTAACTGATTTCACCTTCAATCCGCAATTAAAAGGATATGCAATTAAACAACCCGTTTTCTCTTTTAGTAAATTTCCAAATGTTAACAAAGCATTAGGTCCAGAAATGAAATCAACAGGCGAAAGCATCTTATTTATTGATGATTTAAAAGATGATCAATTTTATGACTTGTACGCCAGAAGAAAAATGTATTTAACTAAATAAATAAAAAAATCCCAATTGAAAAATTGGGATTTTTATTTCTTACTATTTACTTTATATTCTATTTTTTCAAAGGGATATTTTCTAATATTTCCAATACAAATTTCCAATATTTTTGAGCGGATTTAATATTTGCTCTTTCATCAGGACTATGTGCGCCTTTTATGGTTGGTCCGAAAGAAATCATGTCCATTTCTGGGTAATTGGTTCCTAAAATTCCGCATTCTAAACCTGCGTGACAAGCTACAACATGAGCTTTAGTTCCGTTTTGTTTTTCGTATATTGAAGTTAAAACATCTAGTATTTCTGAGTTGGCATTTGGTGTCCAACCTGGATACGAACCTCCAAAAGTAACTTCACAACCCATTAATTCAAATGCAGAACGTAAAGCGTTGGCTAAATCAAATTTTGAAGTTTCCACTGATGAACGAGTCAAACATTGTACGGTTAGTTTTCCATTAACAACTGTAATTTTTGCAATGTTATTAGAGGTTTCCACTAAATTATCAAAATCAGCGCTCATTCTGTATACACCATTATGAGCTGCATATATCGATCGAACCATATAAAACTGTGCCATAGGTGGCATAACTTTAGTTGGTGTTGTTGCAGATTTTTCAATTACAATTTCTAAATTTGGTTCGGTAGTTTTAAACTCAGCTTTTATTTCATTGATAATTTCTTGCATATCAAACGTAAATGCTTCATCGTAAATAGGAGCTATGGCAACTTGAGCAATACTTTCTCTGGGGATGGCATTGCGTAAACTTCCTCCATTAATAGTTGAAATTTGTAAACCAAAATCTTCAAAACCATTAAATAATAAACGATTCATAATTTTGTTAGCATTACCTAAACCTTTGTCAATATCCATTCCTGAATGTCCGCCATTTAAACCTTTTATGGTAATGGTGTAACCAACAGCATCAGCAGGGGTATCTTCTTCATCGTATTCTGCCACTGCCGTAACGTCTACACCGCCTGCACACCCAATATCAATTTCATCGTCTTCTTCGGTATCTAAATTTAATAGGATTTCACCTTCTAATAAGCCGCCTTTTAATCCCATAGCACCTGTCATACCTGTTTCTTCATCTATTGTAAATAGGGCTTCAATGGCAGGATGTGGAATTGTTGTACTTTCTAAAATAGCCATGATTGTAGCAACACCTAACCCATTGTCGGCACCTAAAGTAGTTCCTTTTGCGCGAACCCATTCACCATCAACATACATTTCAATGCCTTGTGTGTCGAAATCGAAATCAGTATTATTGTTTTTTTGGTGCACCATATCTAAATGCGATTGCATTACAATGGTTTTACGATTTTCCATTCCAGCAGTAGCAGGTTTTTTTATAATTACGTTTCCTACTTCGTCTTTAATGGTGTTTAATCCTAATTCTTGACCGAATTTCATCATAAATTCGATTACACGTTCTTCTTTTTTCGATGGACGTGGTACGGCATTTAAATCGGCAAATTTGTTCCAAAGTACTTTTGGTTCTAAATTTCTTACTTCTTGACTCATTTATGAATTGTCTTTTTATATTATTTATTCAGATTTTTTTGAATTACAAAGTTACAAAGTTTAATTTCTTAATAAATGAAATTGTAGTTATATTTACAAATTAAATTCATTTTGTGAAGAAGTTTTACTTTCTTATTATTCAAATTATTCTGATAAAAGGGCTATCATTTTTTCCAGATTTTGTGGAGTGCTTTTACAGTAATGGCTTGTATTTGTATATTTCTAACATTAATCGAATTCTTTTTGGTTGGATTCCTATTTCTGTAGGGGATTTCGCTTATATGGTTTTAATTTTATTGGTTTTTAGATGGCTGTACAATAATAGAATCGGATTTTTTAAAAATTGGAAAACAAACGTACTAAGTATTATAAGTTTTTTTTCGATAGTGTATTTCTTATTTCATTTTTTGTGGGGATTGAATTATTACCGAATTCCATTACATGAAAAAATAGGTGTTAAAAAAGAATATACAAAATTACAATTACAAAATTTGACTTTAAAATTAATCGCCCAAACCAATCATTTACAACTTCGAATAGCAAAACAACATTATAAAAAAGTAGTTTTTAATTATTCTGAACAACAAATGTATGAAATGGCTCCAAACGGCTATAAAAGTTTACCCGAACCATTATCTTATATTCAATATCAACATATAAGTATCAAATCATCAATTTTTAGTTTGCCATTGAGTTATATGGGATTTGGGGGTTATTTGAATCCTTTTACCAATGAAGCGCAGGTGAATAATTTAAAACCTAAATACACTACGCCATTAACTATTTGTCATGAAATGGCGCATCAAACCGGAATTGCTTCAGAAAGTGATTGCAATTTTATTGGATTTATAACTGCTTCGCAAAATAAAGATATTTATTTTCAATATTCGGCTTCTGCTTTTGCTTTGAATTATTGTTTGTATAATTTAGAGCTAATTGAAGCTGGAAGCAGTAAAACGTATAAAGTATTTATAAATAAAGGTGTTTTGGAAAATTTTAACGAAAACAAAACCTTTTGGAAACAATACCATTCGATTGCGGATACATTTTTTGAGTATATTTACGATTCATTTTTAAAGATCAATCAACAAAAAGAAGGAATGGAAAGTTATAGCAAATTTGTTGGTTTATTAATTAATTACGATTTAAAACACGAGGTAATTCATGCAAATTAACCCATCAATTAACGGTTGGATTGAAAAGTTTCTATTTCAGTATGCTAGTGATTTATCAGATTACACAACTGATGAGTCATTTTTTTCGGCATGCCAGAAAAGTGGTTTAATATATGGTTATGTAGTGAACTATCATCTGGATAGTAATTTTGATGATTCTAAATGGGATCTTGAAGAAAAAATGAAAGTCTCTTTTTTAGCTACCTTATTCGCTTTGTATAAAACAAAAAAAAAGGATGATTTTCAAACATTTATTGAAGATTTGTTTCAGTTTTATACTAAAACATCAAAAGGAAATTTTAGTTTTTTAAATATGGTTTTGCCACATGCCAATTCCTATCAAAAATTAGAAAGCATTATCAATGAACGTTTACAAACAAATGATAACATCGTTACCAAAAATTTCACACACATGGTTACTAATGCTATGTTGTTTATTGATGTTTTGGCATTTGAATATTACTTGGAAAATAATGATATTAGTCTAGATTTTTTCAAAAATTTAGAACGTAAATGTTTGGCATTAATTATGTTTTCATTAAATGTTAAAATAGTCAAATCGGAATACGATATTATGTTGTTAAAAATGTTTGAAAATTCGATGCGATATTCTAAAGTTTCTAAGGTAAAAAGGGACGAAATTATTGACATTGTTTTTGAAGGAAAACGGTCTAAATTAGAAAGTTTGTATTTGTATGAAATTGCACATATGACCTTGTTAAGTGATGGTGTGGTGAATCAAAACGAGCAAGTATTTCTATCTGATTTTTATTCAAAATTAAATTTAATTAAAAACAATCAAATAACTGATAATGAATTGGTTAAATTTATTAAAAATCATAAAAAAGAACTGCCTTTTTATAATTTAAATCATCCAGTAAAACAGTTTTACACCAATACCCAAGACACTATTGCAAAGTTAGTAAGTAGAAATAAAACTAGATTACTTAAGGAACTTTCTGAAAGTAGAGAATTGGTAAAATTATTAGGAAAATCAACTCAAAATGAATTGAGTTTTGAAGAAAAAAAGAAAGTAAAAAAACAGTTACTAGACATCTGCAAAAGCATTCCGTCGCTCACTATTTTTTTACTTCCAGGTGGTGGTTTATTATTACCAATTTTGATAAAGTTTATACCACAATTATTGCCTTCAGCGTTTAATGAAAATTTAAATGATTAGAATTTTAGTTGATATACATCATCTAAATCTTTATTTGAACTCATGTTCACATTCAAATCAGTAACATATCCTGAATTTAATCCATAAGACCAGCCATGTAAGGTTAAATCTTGGCCATTCTTCCAAGCAGATTGAACTATAGAAGTTTTAGATAAGTCAAATACTTGTTCTTTTACATTAAGTTCAACAAAAGCATTAAATCGGTCATTATCATTGTTTATAGAATCTAAATAGTCGCTATGCAAACGATAAACATCTTTTATATGGCGAATCCAGTTATCAATAATACCAATCGAGTCATTACTCATAGCAGCTTTAACTCCACCACAGCCATAATGACCACATACAATTACATGCTTAACTTTTAAAACATTTACAGCGTAATCTAAAACACTTAACATATTCATATCACTATGAACAACCATGTTAGCGATATTTCTGTGAACAAAAACTTCACCAGGTTTAGCGCCTATGATTTCATTGGCTGGAACTCTGCTATCAGAGCATCCTATCCACAACAAAGGAGGAGTTTGGCCTTTTGATAAATCTTTAAAATAATCAGCATCATTAGCTAATTGACTTTCAACCCATTTCTTGTTATTTTCTAATATTTTTTTATAAAAATCGCTCATAGGGTTATGTTTTGGAAACAAGATTATTTTGAAAAAAATAAATTTTCAAGTTCAAATATATAAAAATTCATTAAACACAATAGATTTTATAAGTTTTAAATAAAATTAAATAATTTAATGACGTAGCGCAGCTACAGAGAAATTCGGATTATGTTCATCTTTAATAAACTCTACATCGTTGTAAAATTTAACATTACCCGTTTCTAAGTCATGCATAGCGCCTACTATTCCTATTTCGCCATTTTCAACCATTTGCTCTAATATAAAACTTCTTTCAATGATATTCTTCACATTTCTTTTTACATTAATTTCTGCAACATTTTCAACAAAAGTTGCATTACTGGCAGTTCTGTTGGTTAATGTTTCATTTTCTTGATAAACTGCCGGTTGAATTTTAGACAAAAGTTCGGTAAGATTTCCCATTTCAACATGGTCACAAGCCCCTTTTACTGCACCACATTTACTATGACCTAAAACCACGACTAATTTAGAACCTGCTACTTTACAAGCAAACTCCATACTTCCCAAAATGTCAGTATTTACAATATTTCCAGCAATTCTTACTGAAAATATATCACCCAAACCTTGATCAAAAATTAGCTCGGCTGATGTTCGACTATCAATACAACTTAAGATTACAGCGAAAGGCCATTGCCCATCTCGAGTATCATTAGCTTGCTCAAGTAAGTCTCGATGAGCTTTTAAATTTTGAACAAATCTTGAGTTCCCCTCTTTAAGTATCTCTAGGGCTTTTCTTGGTGTAATTGAAGCCTGTAATTCTTTATTTAATGTTTTCATAATATATATTTTTTATTCTATTATATCTGTTTTATTAATTTCAACTGGTAATATTTTTCGTTTCATAGCATCATAT
The DNA here is from genome assembly GCA_945897915.1 of Chryseobacterium gleum. Taxonomy (GTDB): domain Bacteria; phylum Bacteroidota; class Bacteroidia; order Flavobacteriales; family Flavobacteriaceae; genus Flavobacterium. Next base: position 9,402 of record CAMDGB010000032.1, read on the forward strand.
TGGTTCTCAAATGTTACGGTATTTTTAAATCCGTCACTATTTTCTAACTCGTAAACTTTTTTAAAACCAACAAGCTTTACTTTAATATTTTCATCTTTAGCTCTATTCTTTTTAAATTCTTTTATCAAATCTAAAACATCATGAGCAATATAAACCGTATCAGAGGCATTTATAATTACTTTTGAGTTTTCTGGAATAGATACAAGAGTCTCCTTTATTGCTGCCTTGTTCAAAAAAGAAACTTCCTGAGCTAAATCTATATGAATAATGTCGCCATCATGATATTCTTCTTTTCTAAATTTATAAGCACGCTTCATATTTCCTTTTAAAACGAAAATCACACTAATTATCATTCCCAAAGCAACACCTTTTAATAAATCAGTAAAAACTACTGCACCAAATGTGGCGATGAATGGAATAAATTGATATTTTCCTTTTTTCCAAAAATGTTTAATTGTTGCAGGATTTGCCAATTTATAACCCACTAATAACAAAACCGCTGCTAATGTTGCTAACGGAATTTTATTCAATATTGAAGGGATTGCTAAAACACTTACCAACAAAAGAACGCCATGAATTATTGCTGACATTTTTGATTTTGCTCCAGCCGTATTATTAGCAGTGGTTCTAACCACCACAGAAGTCATTGGTAAACCGCCTATAAGTGAACTTAAAATATTACCAATTCCTTGTGCTTTTAATTCTACATTAGTGTTGGTATATCTTTTTTGTGCATCCATTCTATCGGAGGCTTCAATGCATAATAAAGTTTCAATTGAAGCAACCACAGCAATAGTTATGGCAACAATCCAAACTTTTGAATTTGAAATTGCACTGAAATCTGGAGTTACAATGATATTTTTGAATTCTTCCAAAGATTTTGGAACAGGTAAACTAACCAAGTGCTCTTTTACTATTGTTAAATTACTTCCCGTTTGTATAAAAAATTCGTTTAATAAAATACTAACAATAACGGCTACTAAAGCTGGTGGAACAAGTTTAATTTTCTTTAAAAATTCAACTTTATTCCATAAAATTAATATGGCTAACGAAATTATGGCTATTATAATCGAACCTAATTGAACATGATCAAATATATTGAAAATTTCTGAAAAAGTATTTTGTCCATCTGGTTGAAAAAAAGATTCATCACCTTCAAAATCTGGATCATATCCAAAGGCATGAGGAATTTGTTTTAAAATAATGATAACACCAATTCCGGCCAACATTCCCTCAATAACATTATTTGGAAAATAATTAGAAATTGTTCCTGCTTTTATAAATCCAAGGATTAATTGAATTATTCCAGCTATTAAAACCGCTAATAAAAAAGCATTAAACGAACTTAAATCGGTAATGGCTGTTAAAACTATTGCTGTTAATCCTGCTGCTGGGCCAGTAACACTTAAATGTGACTGACTTAGATATCCCACAACAATACCGCCCACAACACCCGATATTATACCTGAAAATAGGGGTGCTCCACTTGCTAATGCAATACCGAGACATAATGGCAAAGCCACTAGAAAAACCACTAAACCTGAAGCAAAATCAGATTTAAGGTTTGCAAAAAGATTGATTTTTTTTGACATACTAAAAATATAAATTTAATAAATTATTTTACGATGTTAAATATAAACATCGAAAAGCGAAAAAAATATTAAACTATATCTGGGGGTGGAGAAAAAATTTCTTTAAATTGAGATTTATGATTACTTATAAAATGAAATAAATTTACTCTGTAATCATTAATTGAATTTGTAAAATAAACTTTTTCTGTAAATATTATTTTGTCAAAAAAATCAAATTCATTTTTTTCTAATTCTTTTTCTTCAGAATTATCTGCATCTTTTTCATCTATATCTAATAAAAAAACAGTTTTAATACAATCTTCAAATACACCCTGAAATGCGGGAGTAATTACAGATAGTAAAAAAACGTACAAAATAATATTTGTTATTTTCTTCAAAAGATTAATTTATTTTGCACAAAAATAGAACCTTGAATTTTAAAAACAAAAGCTTTTTTAATAATTTATTGTTAAAAATTCAATAGATTTAAATTCCAAATTTGTAAATTTGCCCAACAATATATATAAAATGACTACATCACAACTTATTGAGCAAATTCGTCTAAAAAAATCATTTTTATGTATTGGTTTAGATGTTGATTTAACTAAAATTCCACCACATTTATTAGCAACAGAAGATCCAATTTTCGAATTTAATAAAGCTATTATTGATGCTACAAACGATTTATGTGTTTCGTATAAACCAAATACTGCTTTCTATGAAGCATATGGCATCAAAGGTTGGCAATCGTTACAGAAAACAATCGATTATATAAACACAAACTATCCCAATATTTTTACTATTGCCGATGCAAAACGTGGTGATATTGGAAATACTTCAACAATGTATGCTAAAGCTTTTTTTGAAGATTTAAACTTTGATTCGGTTACGGTAGCACCTTACATGGGAAAAGATTCCGTAGAACCATTTTTGGCTTTTGAAAGCAAACATACTATAATGTTGGCTTTAACATCAAATGAAGGTGCTATAGATTTTCAAACATTAAATACAAATGGAAAAGAATTGTACAAAACGGTTTTAGAAACGTCTAAAAATTGGAAAAATAGTCAGAATTTAATGTATGTTGCAGGTGCTACAAAAGCAGAATATTTTACTGAAATCAGAAAAATTGTTCCCAACAGTTTTTTATTAGTCCCAGGAGTGGGTGCTCAAGGCGGAAGTTTAGCTGAAGTAAGTAAATACGGAATGACTGAAAATGTTGGTTTGCTAATTAATTCTTCAAGAGGAATAATTTATGCATCAAACGGAACTGATTTTGCTGAAAAGGCTAGGGAAGAAGCGTTGATATTACAATCGGAAATGGAAGAGATTTTAAGTAAAATTTAAAATAGTTTACTTTAGTCATCAGCCAAACACCTATTACCATAAAAAAATGAAACATTTCACCGATCAACTTGGTACAACTCACACTTTCGAAAATACACCTAAAAGAATTATTTCTTTAGTGCCTTCACAAACTGAATTATTGTACGATTTGGGTTTGGAAGATGATATTGTTGGTATTACTAAGTTTTGTGTGCATCCGTTTCATTTTAAATCTACTAAAGAAATTATCGGAGGTACAAAAAATATTAAATACGATAAAATAAATGCTTTACAACCCGATATAATTATTGCCAATAAAGAAGAAAATACAAAAGAAATCGTTGAACAATTGAGGGATATTTGTCCAGTTTGGGTGACGGATATTATTACGATTGCAGACAACAATAAAATGATTGAAGATTTTGGAAATCTATTTAATAAACGTACGAATGCACAAAATTGGATTGACAAAATAAACTTCGGACACCAAAAATTTAAAAGTTTAGTCGCTTCTAAATTTCAAGAAAATGCCAAACAAAAAGTAGCTTATTTTATTTGGGCAAATCCATACATGGTTACTGCTGGAGACACCTTTATTAATGAGATGCTAAAAATGAATGGATTAGTAAATATCTATGATAATAATCCAAGATATAAAGGACGCTATCCAGAAGTGGTTATCAATAAAATGCGCATTCAAGGCGATCCAGATTTTGTGTTTTTATCTTCCGAACCTTTTCCTTTTTCAGATGAACATGCTTTCGAATTAGGAAGATATACACATCACGCAAAAACTATTTTTGTAGATGGGGAAATGTTTTCTTGGTATGGAACTCGATTAGTTAAAGCATTCGATTATTTCTCTTTGTTACAAGAAAAGCTATACATTTACAAATAAAAATGATAACTTATACCACATACGAAAATAAAAACACCACCGAATGGGTAACATTTGTTCATGGTGCGGGTGGTAGCTCTTCTATTTGGTTTAAACAAATTAAAGAGTTTAAAAGTCATTTTAATGTTTTGTTATTAGATTTACGTGGTCATGGCAATTCAAAAGAAAAAATTTCAAAAAAATATACATTTAAAGCCATTGCTAATGATGTTTTAGAGGTTTTAAATCATTTAAATATAGAAAAATCACATTTTATTGGTATTTCTTTAGGAACTATAGTTATCCGACAATTTGCAGAAATGTACGAAAACAGAGTGCAAAGTATGATAATGGGCGGCGCTATATTAAAAATGAATTTTCGTTCACAAATTTTAATGCGATTAGGCAATATGTTTAAGTATGTTTTACCTTATTTGGTTTTGTATCGCTTTTTCGCATTTGTAATTATGCCAAATAAAAATCATAGACAATCACGTTTGTTGTTCATAAATGAAGCAAAAAAACTTTATCAAAAGGAATTTATTAAATGGTTTAAACTAACTGCTGAAATTAACCCGATTTTAAAATGGTTTCGTCAAGTTGAATTGCAAGTACCTACCTTATATGTAATGGGTAATGAAGATTATATGTTTTTGCCTTCAGTAAGAAAGGTAGTGGAAAGTCATTTTAAAACATCAAAATTACTAGTTATAGAAAACTGCGGACACGTAGTAAATGTTGAAAAATGGGAAATATTTAATTTGGAAGTGATTAAATATATAAGAAGTCAGAAAAAGACATAAAAAAACAACTGAAAACTAAATTTCAGTTGTTTCTTAACTAAAAACTAACCTTTAAAAAACTATTTATTTGCAAATATCTGAATAATAGTTTTTTAATACTGTTAATATTTTGTTATACTTATTGGTTCACATGTTAAATTTTAAACAAATATTTTTTAAAACAGAATATTTTGGATTGTAATTAATTTTCCATTTTGGTTTTAGATACTTTTCATTTATATATTCAATAAAGAAATTATTAAATTTTTGTTGATTTTTTACTTCTTTAAATTAGAGATAAAAATTATTAAATTCGTAAATTGCACCCTTAAAATCGATTAATATTTAAAAATGGAGCCACAAATACCTTATATTCCTGTCAATAAAGTAAGAATTGTTACAGCAGCGTCTCTTTTTGATGGACACGATGCTGCCATAAACATCATGCGAAGAATTATTCAAGCTACAGGTGTAGAAGTGATTCACTTGGGACATGATAGAAGCGTAGAAGAAGTTGTAAATACTGCCATTCAAGAAGATGCGAATGCAATTGCTATGACATCTTATCAAGGCGGTCATAATGAGTATTTTAAATACATGTACGATTTACTTAAGGAAAAAGGAGCAGGGCATATCAAAATTTTTGGCGGCGGTGGCGGCGTAATTTTGCCTTCAGAAATTTCAGATTTGCATGAATACGGAATCGAAAGAATTTATTCACCAGATGATGGTCGTGCCATGGGATTACAAGGGATGATTAATGATTTAGTACAACGTTCAGATTATCCAATTGGAGATAAAATAACAGGAGAATTATCTCACATAGAAGAAAAAAATCCAACAGCAATTGCGAGATTGATTTCGGCAGCTGAGAATTTTCCAGATATTGCTAAGTCGATTTTTGACCAAATTCATAAAAAGAATGAATCTTCTAAAATTCCAGTTTTAGGAATTACTGGAACCGGTGGAGCAGGAAAATCATCTTTAGTAGACGAATTAGTTCGTCGATTCTTAATTGATTTTCCAGAAAAAACAATCGGATTAATTTCGGTTGATCCCTCAAAACGTAAAACAGGTGGTGCATTATTGGGAGATAGAATTCGTATGAATGCGATTAACAATTCTCGTGTTTATATGCGTTCATTAGCCACACGTCAATCGAATTTAGCATTGTCAAAATATGTAGCAGAGGCAATTCAGGTTTTAAAAGCAGCTAAATATGATATCATTATTTTAGAAACTTCTGGAATTGGACAATCAGATACGGAAATTATAGAACACTCAGATGTTTCGTTATATGTAATGACTCCCGAATTTGGAGCCGCAACTCAGTTAGAAAAAATTGACATGCTTGATTTTGCTGATTTAGTTGCCTTAAACAAATTCGACAAACGTGGCGCTTTAGACGCCATTCGTGATGTAAAAAAACAATACCAACGCAATCATAATTTGTGGGACGTAGATACCAATAAAATGCCCATTTTTGGAACGATAGCTTCGCAATTCAACGATCCAGGAATGAATACGCTTTACAAATCTATCATGGATAAGATTGTATTAAAAACAGGAGCCGATTTAAAATCGACTTTTGAAATTACACGTGAAATGAGTGAGAAAATTTTCGTAATTCCACCTCACAGAACCCGTTATTTATCTGAAATTGCAGAAAACAATAGAAAATATGATGAAACGGCACTATCTCAAGTAGAAGTAGCTCAAAAATTATACGGAATTTTTAAAACTTTGGAATCAGTTTCAAATGTTAAACTGAATTTATCTAAATTTGGTATAGATTATGAAGAGATTCTGAAACAAGTTCAGAATGACAAATCAGATTTTATTAAACTACTAATAGCAGAGTTCGACCGAGTAAAAATGAACTTTGATCCCTACAATTGGGAAATCATCTTAACTTGGGACGAAAAAGTCAATAAATACAAAAACCCAGTATATAGTTTTAAAGTCCGTGATAAAGAAATTAAAATTGCTACGCATACCGAATCGTTATCGCATTCGCAAATTCCAAAAGTAGCGTTACCAAAATACCAAGCTTGGGGTGATATTTTAAAATGGAACTTACAAGAAAACGTGCCCGGAGAATTTCCGTTTACTTCTGGATTATACCCATTTAAAAGAGAAGGCGAAGACCCTAGTAGAATGTTTGCTGGAGAAGGTGGGCCAGAGCGAACCAATAAACGATTCCATTATGTAAGTGCAGGATTACCAGCAAAACGTTTATCAACTGCTTTTGATTCCGTAACTTTATATGGAAACGATCCACACATTCGTCCTGATATTTATGGAAAAATTGGAAATGCAGGAGTTTCGATTTGTTGTTTAGATGATGCTAAAAAATTATATTCTGGTTTCGATTTGAGTCATCCAATGACATCTGTCTCAATGACTATTAACGGACCAGCTCCCATTTTGTTAGGATTCTTCATGAATGCTGCTATTGATCAAAATTGCGAAAAATACATTATTGAAAATGGTTTGCAAAATGAAGTAGAAGCTAAAATCAGTGAAATATATAAGAAAAAAGGTACATCTCGACCATCTTATCAAGGCGACTTGCCTGAAGGAAATAATGGTTTAGGCTTGATGCTTTTGGGGGTTACAGGTGACCAAGTGTTACCTTTAGCTACTTATAACAATATAAAAATTAAAACTTTAGCACAAGTACGTGGAACGGTTCAAGCCGATATTTTAAAAGAAGATCAAGCACAAAATACGTGTATTTTCTCTACCGAATTTGCTTTACGATTAATGGGCGACGTGCAAGAATATTTCATTAAAGAAAACGTTCGTAATTTCTATTCGGTTTCTATTTCAGGATATCACATTGCTGAAGCAGGAGCGAACCCAATTACCCAATTGGCGTTTACGTTAGCTAATGGCTTCACTTACGTGGAATACTATTTGAGTCGCGGAATGAACATCAACGATTTCGGTCCGAATTTATCGTTCTTTTTCTCTAACGGAATCGATCCTGAATATGCGGTAATTGGTCGGGTTGCAAGAAAAATTTGGTCGAAAGCCATGAAAAATAAATACGGAGCAAACGAAAGAGCTCAAATGTTGAAATACCATATTCAAACTTCTGGACGTTCGTTACATGCTCAAGAAATTGATTTTAATGACATTCGTACAACCTTGCAAGCGTTATATGCGATTTACGACAACTGTAACTCGTTACACACCAATGCTTATGATGAAGCGATAACTACACCAACTGAAGAATCGGTTCGAAGAGCTATGGCCATTCAATTGATTATTAATAAAGAATTAGGTTTGGCGAAAAACGAAAACCCAATTCAAGGTTCGTTTATTATTGAAGAATTAACGGATTTAGTAG
>CAMDGB010000033.1 GCA_945897915.1 Chryseobacterium gleum
TAACGGAATGAAATACGACAAAGACGGGAATTTATGGCTAACAAATGCTTTAGTTAACAACGGTATAAAAGTATTGAAAAGCAACAATACTTGGCAATCGTATAATTTAAATAACATTATTCAAAATCCAGCGGCATTACATTACGGCAATATTGACATCGATAAAAATGGCACAAAATGGACGGCTACTTATGCTGGTGGCGTAATTGGTTTTAATGAAAAGTACAATAATAAATTTATAATAATTAACGAAGAAAACGGGAATTTACCAAATAATGATGTGAGATGTGTAGCTGTTGACAATAAAAACCAACTTTGGATTGGAACGTTTAAAGGATTAAGAATTTTAAACAGTGTAGATAGATTTATTTCCGAAACAGCATTAACAACCACAAACATAGTCATTCAGGATGGCGATTTGGCTCAAGAATTATTTTACCAACAAGTAATTCAAGATATTAAAGTGGATGGCGCCAACAACAAATGGGTTGCAATTGCAGATGCCGGAGTTTTTCAGGTTAGTTCAAATGGACAAAACACGTTACGAAGATTTACCAAAGAAAATTCCCCTTTACCAAGTAATAATGTGTTGGATATTGAAATTGACGAGGTTTCTGGTGAAGTGTTTTTTGCTACAGATAAAGGATTGGTTTCCTTTTTAGGTTCTGCAACAAAAGGAGATGATAATTTGGAGGATGTTTATGTATATCCAAATCCGGTGCGACCAGAATACCAAGGAACAGTAAAAATCTCTGGATTGATGGACAAAGTGAATTTAAAAATCACAGATATTGAAGGTAATTTGGTTTTTGAAACTACCTCTTCTGGCGGAACTGTAGAATGGGATACCACAGCTTTTGGGAAGTACAAAGTAGCTTCTGGCGTATACATGGTTTTTGTTTCGTCAAGCGATGCAGCAGAAACAACAGTAAAAAAAATAATGGTAATTAGATAATGCAAATAAAAACACAGGCCATTGTTTTAAGTGCCATTAAGTACCAAGAAAAAAGTTTAATTGTTAAATGTTTTACCCAATCAGACGGGTTAAAATCTTATTTCATATCCAGTGCTTTTTCTTCAAGAAAATCCAATCAAAAAATAGCCTATTTTCAGCCGTTTACTATTTTAGAAATTGAAGCCAATCATAAAAATAAAGGCACATTAGAGCATTTTAAAGAAGTAAAACTAGCGCATAACTATCAAAATATAAATACGGATATTGTAAAAAGCGCTATGGTTTTTTTTCTTTCGGAAGTAGTGCAAAACAGTATTTATGAAGAAGAAAAAAACGAAGATTTATTTTCATTTTTAAAAACTTCATTATTGTGGTTAGACGCCAATGATTCGGTTTCAAATTTCCACCTAATTTTTCTTTTAGAACTCACCAAATTTTTAGGATTTTATCCACAAATACAAGAAGCAGATTTCGCCTATTTTGAAATGATTGAGGGTGTTTTTTCACCATTTCAAGGCACAAGTTGCTTGAATGCTTACGAAACCAACTTGCTTAAAAAAGCAATAGAGCTGAGATACGATGATAGTCAAAAAATATTTGCAGGAGTGGAAAGACAAATGCTGTTAAAAATCCTTTTAGATTATTATGCCATTCATTTAGACGGCTTTAAAAACCCAAAATCATTAGACGTCTTAAAAGAAGTTTTTTCTTAACCTATAACTTTTGCCTTTTCTCTTTTGCCTTTTCTCTTTAAATCATTACTTTCGCAAATTGATTTAAGTAAGCGATAAAATGAGCACAAAATTTACAGAATACAAAGGACTTGACTTACCAACAGTAGCTTCAGAAGTTCTTGATTTTTGGAAGGAAAATAACATCTTTGAAAAAAGCGTGTCTACACGTGAAGGAAATCCTCTATTTGTGTTTTTTGAAGGACCACCTTCTGCAAACGGATTGCCGGGAATTCACCACGTAATGTCGCGTGCCATTAAAGATATTTTTTGTCGATATAAAACTCAAAAAGGATTTCAAGTAAAACGAAAAGCAGGTTGGGATACGCACGGACTTCCAGTAGAATTAGGTACAGAAGCCGCTTTAGGAATCACAAAAGAAGACATTGGAAAAACCATTTCTGTTTCAGATTACAACGAAGCTTGTAAAAAAACAGTCATGCGTTACACCGACGTTTGGAACGATTTAACCGAAAAAATGGGCTACTGGGTAGATATGGAAGATCCGTATGTTACCTATAAATCCAAATATATGGAATCCGTTTGGTGGTTGTTGAAACAAATTTACAACAAAGACTTACTATACAAAGGCTATACGATTCAGCCCTATTCGCCAAAAGCGGGAACAGGATTATCTTCGCACGAAGTTAATCAGCCAGGCTCGTACCGTGATGTAACGGATACAACTGTTGTGGCGCAATTCAAAACCAAAGAAGACACTTTGCCAAACTTTTTACAAGGTTTTGGAGACATACATATTTTAGCTTGGACGACTACGCCTTGGACGTTACCAAGTAATACGGCTTTAACTGTGGGCCCAAAAATTGACTATGTTTTAGTACAAACATTTAATCAATATACTTTTGAGCCCGTAAATGTAGTTTTAGCTAAGAATTTAGTAGGCAAACAATTCGGAAAAGGATTTTTTGCAAGTACTGAAGGTACTGATTTTCAAAATTTCAAAGCAGAAGATAAAAACATTCCATATAAAATAATTTCAGAATGTAAAGGCGCTGATTTAGTTGGAATTCGTTACGAACAATTAATGAAATTGGCTTTGCCATATGAAAATACCGAAAATGCTTTTAGAGTAATTGCAGGAGATTTCGTTACCACAGAAGACGGAACAGGAATTGTACACACTGCACCTACTTTCGGAGCAGATGATGCGAAAGTAGCCAAAGAAGCCACTCCAGAAGTTCCGCCAATGTTGGTTTTAGATGAAAATGGTAATGCCGTTCCTTTGGTAGATTTACAAGGAAAATTCATTCAAGGTTTGGGCGATTATTCAGGTAAATATGTTAAAAATGAATACTACAGCGAAGGCGCGGCTCCAGAACGCTCAACCGACGTAGAAATAGCTATTCAATTAAAAGAAGAAAACAAAGCCTTTAAAGTTGAAAAATACGTACACAGTTACCCACATTGCTGGCGAACAGACAAACCTATTTTATATTATCCGTTAGATTCTTGGTTCATTAAAGTTACTGAAATCAAAGACCGAATGTTCGATTTAAACGAAACCATCAACTGGAAGCCAAAAGCCACAGGTGAAGGACGTTTTGGAAATTGGTTAAAAAACGCCAACGATTGGAACTTATCTCGTTCAAGATATTGGGGAGTTCCCTTGCCAATTTGGAGAAATGAAGAAGGAACGGAAGAAATTTTAGTAGGTTCTGTAGCAGAATTATACCAAGAAATTGAAAAAGCAATTGCAGCAGGTTTTATGACTGAAAATCCATACAAAGGATTCGAAATCGGAAATATGACTGAAGAAAATTACGATTTGGTTGATTTGCATAAAAATGTGGTAGACGAAATCATATTAGTTTCCGTATCGGGCAAACCCATGAATCGTGAAACTGATTTAATTGATGTTTGGTTCGATTCCGGCGCCATGCCATATGCGCAATGGCATTATCCTTTCGAAAATAAAGAAAAAATTGACGAAAACAAAGACTTCCCCGCCGATTTCATTGCTGAAGGAGTAGACCAAACAAGAGGTTGGTTTTATACGTTACACGCTATTTCTACATTGGTTTTTGATAAAATTGCCTATAAAAATGTAGTTTCAAATGGTTTAGTGTTAGACAAAAACGGACAAAAAATGTCAAAACGTTTAGGAAATGCTGCCGATCCATTTGAAACGTTAGCGGAATATGGTCCAGATGCTCCGCGTTGGTACATGATTTCAAACGCCAATCCGTGGGACAATTTAAAATTCGATTTAGAAGGGATTGCTGAGGTGCGAAGAAAATTCTTTGGAACGCTTTATAACACCTATTCTTTCTTTGTTTTATATGCCAATATTGATGGTTTTACTTACAGTGAAGCCGAAGTTCCTTTAGCAGAAAGACCAGAAATTGACCGTTGGATTTTATCCGAATTGCATACGTTAATTCAAGTAGTTGATGACGCTTATGCAGATTATGAGCCAACTCGCGCTACAAGAGCTATTTCTGATTTTGTACAGGAGAATTTGAGCAACTGGTACGTGCGTTTATGCCGTCGTAGATTTTGGAAAGGTGACTATGCTCAAGACAAAATTGCCGCCTATCAGACGCTTTATACCTGCTTAGAAACAGTTGCAAAATTAGCCGCGCCTGTAGCACCTTTCTTCATGGACAGGCTATATAAAGACCTGAATGCCAATACCAATAAGGAAAAATTTGAAAGTATTCACTTATCTATTTTCCCAGTTTCGGTTGAAAACTTTGTTGATAAATCACTAGAAAGTCGCATGCAGAAAGCACAGACAATTTCTTCATTGGTTTTATCACTTCGTAAAAAGGAAATGATAAAAGTACGTCAACCGTTACAAAGAGTAATGATTCCAGTACTTGACGAAACTTTTAAAGCGGAAATTTTAGCTATTGAAGACCTGATAAAGGCAGAAGTTAACGTCAAAGAAATAGCGTTATTAGAAGACGCTTCAGGTGTTTTAGTAAAGCAAATTAAACCTAATTTTAAAGCATTAGGACCTCGTTTTGGAAAAGATATGGGCTTGATTGCTAAAGAGATACAGGCGTTTTCGCAAGAACAAATTAATGAATTAGACAAATTAGGTGAATTAACTATTTCTGTTTCTGAAAAAAGTATTACTTTAACAGTCGAAGATGTGGAGATTTCTTCTCAAGATATTCCGGGTTGGTTAGTGGCCAATTCAAACGGAATTACGGTAGCTTTAGACATTACAATTTCTGAGGCATTACGTAAGGAAGGTATAGCGAGAGAGTTAGTCAACAGAATTCAAAATATTCGTAAAGATTCTGGTTTTGAAGTTACAGATAAAATTAAAGTTCAAATACTAAAAAATGATAGTATTGAACAAGCGGTAATAGCCAATGAATCGTACATCAAATCAGAAACACTAACAAAGGAACTAGTTTTTGTGTCGGAAATAAAAAACGGGACAGAAATTGAGTTTGATGAGTTAAAAACAACAATATTAATTTCAAAATAAAAAACATTTGCCGCTTTTGACTCAAATAAAAATTTTAAAAACATCTCAATTATGATAGATCAACAAATAAGATTCTCAGATGCAGAATTACAAGAATTCAAGGAATTAATTAATCTAAAGTTAGATAAAGCTAAAAACGACTTAGAATTAATTAAAAGTGCGTATTTAAACGACTCTAATAATGGAACGGAAGATACTTCTCCAACATTCAAAGCGTTTGAAGAAGGAAGTGAAACCATGAGTAAAGAAGCAAATTCGCAGTTGGCGATTCGTCAAGAAAAATTCATTCGCGATTTAAGAAACGCCTTGGTTCGTATTGAAAACAAAACGTACGGGATGTGTAAAGTAACTGGAAAATTAATCAACAAAGAACGCTTAAAAATTGTGCCTCATGCTACAATGAGTATTGAAGCTAAAAATTTACAACGTTAAAAAACGTTAATAAAAATAGAAACGCTCCTTTTGGGGCGTTTTTTATTCGTTAAAATTGTTACTTTTGCATAAATATTAAAAAAAATGAACCTAAGAAAAGCCTATTTATTTGTATTTCTTATTTTACTTATTGATCAAGCAAGTAAAATTTACATCAAAACAAATTTTTATATTAACGAACAAGTAAAAGTGTTCGATTGGTTTAGAATTTACTTTGTGGAAAACGAAGGAATGGCTTGGGGAGTTGAAATTCCAGGCAATTACGGTAAATTAATTTTAACCCTTTTCAGAATTATTGCCGTCGGTGGAATTTCATGGTGGTTGTATGATTCTATTAAAAAAAGGTTATCAAATTATTTAACTTTCGCCATCACATTAATTTTAGCAGGCGCTATTGGTAATATTATCGATTCTGTTTTTTATGGCGTTGTTTTTAATGATAGTTATGGGCAAGTAGCTTCAATTTTTTCTAATCAACCTTACGGAACATGGTTTCATGGTGAAGTAGTGGATATGTTTTATTTTCCAATAATTAAAGACATTCCAATGCCTGAGTGGGTGCCATTTATTGGCGGAAGACCTTTTACATTTTTCAATGCCATTTTCAATGTAGCCGATGTAGCGATTTCAACAGGTTTTGGCATTTTAATTGTATTCAACAAAAGATGTTTTAACTAAAAACAAAACATAATTTTCTGTTATTTTAATCTTTATTTATTCCTATTTTAAATAATCATATTGTAAATTTGCTACAAATAGTTTTGATATGTTCGACGTACAAAAAATAAGAGCCCAATTTCCAATATTGTCCCAAACCGTAAACAGAAAACCATTAGTGTATTTTGATAACGGTGCAACTTCGCAAAAACCTCAAGTTGTAATTGACAGCATTGTAGATTATTATTCCAGATACAATGCAAATATTCACAGAGGCGTTCATACGTTAAGTCAATTGGCAACAGATGCCTACGAACAAGCACGAATTATAATCCAAAATCATTTTAATGCGAAACAGCCGTTCGAAATCATTTTTACTTCTGGAACAACCGAAAGTATCAATTTAATAGCCAATGGTTTTGCCTCTTTATTAGAAAAAGGAGATGAAATTTTGATTTCTGCATTGGAACATCATAGTAATATTGTGCCTTGGCAAATGTTGTGCGAACACACTGGTGCGATTTTAAAAGTTATTCCAATGGATGTTCATGGCGAATTAATTATGTCGGAATATGATAAATTATTGTCCATTAAAACCAAATTAGTTTGTTGTAATCATATTTCAAACGCTTTAGGAACGCTAAATCCAATTGAAGAAATCATTAAAAAAGCACATGCCGTTGGAGCAGCAGTTTTAATTGATGGCGCGCAATCATGTCCGCATATTAAACCCGATGTTCAAGCGTTAGATGTTGATTTTTATATAACTTCTGCGCATAAAATGTGTGGTCCAACAGGCGTTGGAATGCTTTACGGAAAAGAAGAATGGCTGCGCAAATTGCCACCCTACAAAGGCGGCGGTGAAATGATTGCAACCGTTACTTTTGAAAAAACAACTTATGCCGATTTGCCTCACAAATTTGAAGCCGGAACGCCAAATATTTGTGGAGGAATTGCTTTCGGAGCCGCAATTGATTATATGAATGAAATCGGTTTTGATAATATTGCCAAACACGAACATGAATTACTAGTTTATGGAACTCAAAAACTACAAGAAATAGAAGGCGTAACCATTTATGGCCCAAAAGATTTGAATAAAAAAACGTCGGTAATTTCTTTTAATATAGAAAATATTCATTCGTATGATATTGGCACGATTATAGATAAATTAGGCATAGCGGTACGAACAGGTCAACATTGCGCACAACCCATAATGGATTTTTATAAAATTTCAGGAACCATTAGAGCCAGTTTTGCCTTTTACAATACCAAAGAAGAAATTGATATATTTGTAGCAGCTTTGAAAAGAGCCAAAACAATGTTGTCGTAACTAAAACCATATAAAATGAAAAAGTTTTTAATTTTGTCGACTTTAATCCTTACGCTTTTGGCTTGTAGTGGTATAAAAAGTTCTTCCAAAGAAAGTGCGCCAACCATTTTTTATGAAGCAAATACTCGGGGTTTTTTTCTTGCGCTAAAAGTTGAAAATCAAGTGCTTTACACTTCTAGTGATAAAGATTTTAAAGCATATTCAAATAAAATTGAAATTTCAGATACAGATTGGAAAGAGATTGTGGCATTAGCCAAAAATGTAGATTTAGAAAAAGTAAAAGATTTAAAATGGCCAACAGAAAAGCGTTATTCTGATGGTGCCGCATTTGCTAATATTATTTTCGAATCAAAAGGCGTTAAGTATCCAGCCAATGGTTTTGATCATGGTTTTCCACCTGCAGAAATAGAAAAATTAGTTACTAAAATTACGAAACTAGCAGAATAATACTAATGAATACTAAAGAAATACAAGACGAAATTGTTGCGGAGTTTTCCATGTTTGACGACTGGATGGAGCGGTATGAATACATTATCGAATTGGGAAAAGGATTGCCTTTAATTGCCGAAGAATACAAAACAGAGGACAACATTATCAAAGGATGTCAATCTAAAGTTTGGGTTCATGCTGAAGAAAAAGACGGGAAAGTTGTTTTTTCAGCCGATAGCGATGCCATTTTAACTAAGGGAATAATTGCAATTCTAATTCGAGCTTTTTCGAACCAAACTCCAGCAGATATTTTAGCTGCCAATACTGATTTTATTGATGAAATTGGATTAAAAGAACATCTTTCGGCCACTCGTGCCAATGGTTTGGTTTCGATGATTAAAAAGATAAAAATGTATGCTTTAGCATTTGAAGCTAGAAATTGAACAAAAAACTACTTTGTACGTAATTAACAAATAATATTAATTAAAATGAGTTTGCTTTGCAAGCCCGCAAATACATATGGAAGAATTTAAAGACGAAATAAACCTAGGCGAAAGCGTAGTAACGGCATTAAAAGGAATATATGATCCAGAAATTCCTGTGGACATTTATGAATTAGGTTTAATTTATGATGTAATGATTAATGAAGACAATGAAGTTAAAATATTAATGACGTTAACTTCGCCAAATTGTCCAGTAGCCGAATCGCTACCAAAAGAAGTGGAAGAAAAAGTGGCCAAAATTGACACCATAAAATCTTGTGAAGTAGAAATTACATTTGATCCACCTTGGAGCAAAGATTTGATGAGTGAAGAAGCCAAATTAGAATTAGGAATGCTTTAATAAATAGTCTGAAAGTCAAAAGTTTGAAAGTCATAAAGGTTATAATATAACTTTTGACATTACGCCTTTTGATATTCGACTTTTCGAATAAAACATGAGTGAAATAGTAAATAAAGTTGCCAGTAGTACATTAATGGTTTTCGATTTAGAAGACTATTATCCAGATAATCATGTCATAACAATTGATGTTTCGCAGTGGTTATTTGGTGGTTTTATTTTGAAAGAAAACGAATTTAGAGCCCAATTGAAAAATACGGATTGGTCTGCTTACGAAGATAAATATGTGGCATTATATTGTTCAGAAGAAGCCATTTTACCAGCTTGGACATATGCCTTAGTGGCGGTTCATTTAGCACCTTTTGCCTTAAAAGTGATTCATGGAGACTCAAAAACTGCTGTTATCGATTGGTACCAGGATATTTTAAATAAATTAGATTATACGGATTATTTTGAAAAACCTGTTATTTTAAAAGGCTGTTCAAAAAAACAAGTACCTAATGAAGTGTACACTTTAGCCGTTCAAAAACTTCTAAAAGTTTCAAAAAGCATTATGTTTGGTGAAGCTTGTTCCGCAGTTCCGTTGTTTAAGAAAAAATAACTCCAAACTAATCTTCCTCTTCCTCAATTACATCTTTGTAATCTGGATATAAAAATTTATTATAAGGAAAACGACTGATATGAATAGTTCTTACGGCTTCATAAACTTTTTCTCTGAAGGCTTCAAAGTTTTCTTTTTCGGTAGCGGAAATAAACAAGGTATTATTTTCACCTAATTTACTCATCCAGGTATTTTTCCAATCCTCAAGCGAGAAATTTTTAGGTGTTTTTTCAATAGCTTCGTCGCTTTCATCAATTTTCACATATTTGTAGGCGTCAATTTTATTAAAAACCATAATTGTTGGTTTGTCGGCGCTTTTAATATCTAATAAAATTTTATTTACAGCAGCAATATGATCTTCAAATTCAGGATGAGAAATATCAACAACATGTAAAAGCAAATCAGCTTCTCTAACTTCGTCAAGCGTACTTTTAAATGAATCCACCAATTGGGTAGGCAATTTTCTAATAAAACCAACCGTATCAGAAAGCAAAAAAGGTAAATTTTTAATTACTGTTTTTCTCACCGTTGTGTCAAGCGTTGCAAAAAGTTTATTTTCAACAAATACTTCACTTTTTCCAACGGCATTCATTAAAGTAGATTTCCCCACATTGGTATATCCAACTAAAGCCACACGCACCATAGCGCCGCGATTGCCTCTTTGGGTAGACATTTGCTTGTCTATTATTTTAATTTTTTCTTTTAATAACGAGATTCTGTCTCTTACAATTCGCCTATCGGTTTCAATTTCTGTTTCACCAGGCCCACGCATACCGATTCCACCTCGTTGACGTTCTAAATGCGTCCACATTCCAGTTAATCTAGGTAACAAATATTGGCATTGTGCTAATTCTACTTGCGTTCTAGCATAAGACGTTTCGGCACGTTGTGCAAAAATATCTAATATTAAATTGGTTCGATCTAATACTTTACAATCTAATTCTCTAGTGATGTTTTTTTGTTGAGAAGGCGTTAATTCATCATCAAAAATCACCGAATTGATATCGTATTCTTTGATGTAAGTTTTAATTTCTTCAAGTTTTCCTGTACCTACAAATGTTTTAGGATGAGGTTTATCTGTTTTTTGCCAAAATCGTTTTACAACTTCGCCACCAGCTGTAAAGGTTAAAAATTCTAACTCATCTAAATATTCGTTTAGTTTTTCTTCGTTTTGGTTTTGAGTGATAAGACCAACAATAGCAGTTCTTTCAAAGATATGTTTTTCAACTTCTAGCATAAATCTTGTAAAATATTCACAAAAATAGCCAATAATTTTGAATAAATAACATTGTTGTTTTTTAACGATTTTTTAATGCGTTATATCGATAAATTTAGTTAACGATAATAAACTTTATATATTTGTTAACATTTATATAACTTAAACCCAAAAAATATAATGAAAAAACTACTTTTATTATTATTTATGTTTGCAGGTTTCAGTGTTTTCGGACAACTATCCGAAAACTTTGAAGGCACAACATTTCCTCCAACTACCGGTATTGGTTGGACAACCTTTGAAACAGGAACAGGTACAGTTCAGAGTTGGTCTGAAACTAACTTAGGCGTTTTCACCTATGGAGGGGTTGGTAAATCAGCAATGATTAACAAAGAAAATGTGGCTACGGGTCTAGCAATTGACTGGATGGTTACTTCTGCAGTTACAGTTCCTGCAAATGGTCAGTTAAGATTTTACACCAAAACCATACAAACAGGAGTTCAAGGGAGTTTATTTGATATTAAAATTTCAACAACTTCACAAACTAACCCTTCAAGTTTTACCAATATTGTTTCTTATGACGAGGCTTCTTTAACTGCAGTATCAAATGTTTACGAAGAAAAAGTAATTGATATACCAGCCACATACCCTATAGGTTCTACTATTTATATCGCATTTGTGATGACAAACGACAACGGCGATAGATGGTTAATAGACAATGTAAATGTGGTACAAAAATGTAATGCCCCTATTGGACCATTAGCTACCGCCAATGAAACCATTTCAAGTGCTCAATTAAGTTGGGGAAATCCGGGCGGAATTACTGCTTGGGAAGTCGAAGTAGCGCCATTTGCAAGTGCATTTACAGGTGTTCCTACATATACAAATGTTACGACAAATCCATTTGTAGCAACAGGTTTACTGCCAAATACCTTGTACAAATTTCAAGTTCGTTCTGTCTGTACAAGTGGTTTTGCCAGCGATTGGTTTGGACCAAGAAGTTTTCAAACGGCATCTTTTGGAGATACTTGTTCAGGACCAATTGTGGTTGGTGCGTTACCCTATCAAACGGTTGACAATACAGTCAATTATTTAGATTTATTTGACACGGCACAGCCTCTAGCTTGTAGTAGTTCTGCTACCAATTATATGGCAGGTAACGATGTTTTTTATTCCTATACTGCAACCTTTACTGGTAATATTGCTATCTCTTTATCACCTACAAACGTAAGTTCAAGTATACATGTATACAGTGCTTGTCCGGGAACCGCAGGAGCCACCTGTATGGCAGGTGTTGCTAATACCACATCTGGAGTTAGAAACATAAATCCATTTGCAGTAGTTGCAGGCACTACCTATTATATTATAATATCCTCAAGTGCGGTACAGCAAACAGTTGGCTACACATTAACAATCCAACAAGTTTTTTGTAACCAACCCACTACATTAGCAGCGCCAATTACATCAAGCACAACTGCTAATTTAACATGGGCAGCCGACGCAAGTATTACCACTTGGCAATATTCAGTTGGAGCAGCACCATACGGATTGCCTACAGGGACAACGTTTACTTCTACTACTTCAAACACAACAAATTCATTCACAGGAGTTTCAGGAGTTGCATACGAATATTACGTAAGAGCACAATGTAGTGATGGAAATTATAGCATTTGGGCAGGCCCATTTTTGTTTACTTTACCACAAGTAGCCACGCCGTTAAACTTTACAGACGGATTAGAAACCTTAACAGGTTGGACATTAAATAATGGAACACAATCTAACAAATGGGCAGTTGGTTCAGCTGTGAATAACGGTGGAACAAAATCGCTTTATATTACAGATACCAATGGCGCAACCAATACGTATAATAACACGGCTACTTCAGTAGTTCAAGCGTATAAAGATTTTGTAATTCCAGCAGGAGCTACTCAATTGGATTTCACATTTGATTGGCGATCTGTAGGTGAAGTACAAGATTATATTCGTGTTTGGACAGTCCCTACGACATTCACACCAACAGCAGGAACACAAATTACAGCTGTTGCGAATAGCAGAATAAAAATAGGACCTGATTTCACATCAATTCCAAACTTTATTACACAAAATTACACATTGAATGCTACACAATATGCGGGTGGAAATATGCGTGTTGTTTTTGAATGGAGAAATAACAACACAGTTGGAAATCAACCACCAGCTGCTATTGATAATATAAAATTAGATTATGTTGCATGTCCAAAACCATTAACCGCAACTGTTTCTAATATCAATTATAACAATGCTCAAGTAAACTGGGCAAATGGCGCAACGGAAACCCAATGGGAAGTTTTAGTTGTACCAGCAGGCTCTGCTGCTCCAACGGCAGCTTCAGTTGGGGTTCTTGCTTCAACAAATCCTTTTGTAGTTTCTGGATTAACTTCTGTAACTTGTTATGATGTTTATGTAAGAGCGGTTTGTTCTTCTACATCTGTAAGTTTATGGTCGCCAGCTGCAAATTTTTGTACCACACCACATTTTTGCGCTGGGGATCATTTTTATGATATTGGCGGTGCTACGGGAAATTATACAAACGGTCAAACAAATGTACTTACTACTGTATGTCCTGATAATGCAGGTGACGTTGTTACAGTGTTATTCAACTCATTTAATTTAGCTGCAGGGGATAATTTAGTAATTAGAAATGGAAATTTAATAACATCTCCAATTCTTGGCACGTATACAGGTACAACTTTACCTCCATCATTTACTGCAACAACTGCAAGTGGATGTTTATCATTCGTATTTACTTCTAATGCTACTGTTGTTGCCGCAGGATGGGATGCTACAATATTTTGTACGCCACCAATTACTTGCCCAAAACCAATAACTTTAACAGCTACAAGTATTGGTACAACATCAGTACAATTAGGTTGGACTGAAGCCGGGACAGCAACACAATGGGAAATACTTGTTTTACCACTTGGCTCACCTGTTCCTAATCCTGGAACACCTGGCACATTGGTAACTACTAATCCATTTCTTTGGACTTCGTTAACACCAGGTACTGGTTATACGTTCTTTGTAAGAGCAAAATGTTCTGGTACCGATTTTAGTTTTTATTCAAACGGCCTTAATTTTTCTACTAAACCTTTAAATGATGAATGTGGTACAGCATTAACAGTACCGGTAAATTCAGATATGAACTGTACGTTAGTAACGCCAGGAACAATAACTGGAGCCACTAATTCAGGATTACCCGCTTCAACTTGTGGTGGAACAGCTGATGATGATACTTGGTTTACATTTACAGCCACATCAAATGCGCATATTATTAATTTTAATAATATAGTAGGCACAACTACCGACTTAAGTCACGCGGTTTATTCGGGCACTTGTGGTGCATTAACTTTGTTATATTGTGATGTAAATAATTTTAGTTTTAATAATACTTTTGTTCTAGGACAAACCTATTATATCAGAGTTTGGTCAGCATTGACTACTGCAAATCAAACAGCTAGTTTTAATGTATGTATTAATAAAGTTGGGCCGCCAATTCTTGCTGAAAACTCATCAACAACTGCTGCACC
Source organism: Chryseobacterium gleum (assembly GCA_945897915.1). Classification (GTDB taxonomy): domain Bacteria; phylum Bacteroidota; class Bacteroidia; order Flavobacteriales; family Flavobacteriaceae; genus Flavobacterium. The sequence continues at coordinate 14,221 of CAMDGB010000033.1, forward strand.
TACCACTTATACCGTACAACAGTTAGTTACAGATGTTTTGGTAACTTCTCCTTGTGGAATTGTTTCAAATATTACTTTCTCTACAGGATTAAATTTTGGACAACCACAAAATGGTATTGGCTATTTTAACAAAAATGGTTCTTCATTTGGATTAGATGAAGGAATTATTTTAGCTACGCGTACTGCAAATACTTGTGACGGACCTAACGATGCTACATCTGAAGGGACAGGAACCTGGGCAGGAGATGCGCAATTACTTGCTTATATGCAATCGGTTGGACAATCTGTAGCAAGTTATAATAACTCGTCAAAAATAGAATTTGATTTTGTACCTATAGCTGATCAAGTAAAATTTGATTTCATTTTTGCTTCAGACGAATATGGAACTTGGCAATGTGATTTTTCCGATGCTTTCGCTTTTTTCTTAACGAATTTAGCAACTAACACAACTGTAAATTTAGCAGTTATTCCTGGAATAACACCAGCGGTTCCTATTGCGGTTACAACAATTAGAAAAAATGATTATAATGCAAGTTGTGCTTCTGCAAACCCAAATTATTTTGATAAATTTTACGGAACAGGAAACCCACAAAATGGATTGCCAGACGTAATAGCACCAACTAATTTTAAAGGATATACCGTACCAATGTCTGCAGTAGGAACGGTAATTCCTGGACAAATATATCACATGAAATTTGTTGTTGGAGATAGAAATGACTCTGCATTCGATAGTGCCGTTTTCTTAAGTAAATTTGACATTGGAAATGTAGATTTAGGCGCCGATTTAACCGTAAATGGTAATAGTGCTTTATGTGCTGGTCAATCTTATACTATTAATAGCGGCTTAACGGCTCCTCCTTATGGTTTTACATGGTACTTTAAAGCGCCATCAACCTCTACATTTGTTGAAATTGTAGGTCAAACAGGTGCTTCATTAAATGTAACTGCTCCAGGGGAATATAAATTAGTAGCACAATATGTAGGTTCTGCTTGTGTTGGAGAAGACACAATTGTAGTAGAATTTTATCCTGATTTAATTTTAATTACGCCTGAACCAAATGACTTATCAATTTGTTCTACAACACCAGTGTTTGATTTAACTCAAAACACATCAGTTGTTACGGCTAATTTTTCAAATCCTGCAGCATATCAAGTGACTTATTATTTATCACAAGCAGATGCTATTGCAGCGTCAAATTCAATAGCCAATCCAAGTACATTTGTGAACAGTATGAACCCTCAAACTATTTGGGTTAGAATTTATAGCACCTTAACTTTTTGTTCAGGGATCAAGAACTTTGACCTTATTGTTTTAGCACCGCCAATAGCTGATATTACTTACAATAGCTCACCATATTGTTTCAATCAAGGAACAGCTACCGTAACTAATAATGGTTCAACAGGAGGTACCTATTCTATTGTTGGAAACCCTGCTAATATTTCTGTAAATAGTTCTGGAACTGTGTCATGGACAAATCAAATTACTCCAAGTACTTATACTGTTTATTACGAATTAGGTTCTGGGGCTTGTTCATCTAATGATTCTTATACTATTACAATTGCTCCACCTATTACAGCAGCGTTTACAACTAGTAACACTACAATTTGTGATGGAGATACCGCAACAATTGCAGTATCAGGACCTGCTGGAGCTACATTAACGTATAGTGATGGGAGTTCAAATCAAACGGTAGTTTTAAATTCTTCTGGAACAGGGACAATTTCCCACACAGGCGGAACTAGAACATATACTTTAGTGAGTTTAACTTCAGGGGCTTGTACGCAAACACTAACAGGAACAGTTGTTATTACAGTAAATACCTTTAGTTTTACTATTAGTGGAGCGTGTGAAGGTAGCCAGTTTGTATTAACTTCAAATATTTCTAATCCTCAAAATTATACTTTTGAATGGACTAATAGTTCTAATATTGTTGTAGGAACGTCTAGCACTTTAATCATAGATAATCCGGGGACTTATTCTTGTTCGGTTACTAATTTAACTGGACTAGCATGTACAACAGAAGTTTCAAAATTATTTGACAATACATTCTGCCAAATCCAGAAGGGTATTTCTCCCAACGGCGACGGTTTAAATGACTTTTTAAAGTTGGTTGCTAAGAAGGTTGAGATATTTAACCGTTATGGTAAGGAGGTTTATTCTAAGGAGAACTACAATAATGATTGGCGTGGTCAATTCATGGGAGGCGGAGAGATGCCGGATGGCACGTATTACTA
>CAMDGB010000034.1 GCA_945897915.1 Chryseobacterium gleum
AAACTGTCTTTCCAATTTTGCCCTACATATCTTGCGGTTAAAGCACTACTAATGAATTTTGCACCAACAGCAACCAATACTATAATTCCGGTAGTTTTCCATAAGTATTCTGTATTTAACAAACCTATTTTAGTATTTAATCCTGTTACTACAAAAAACAAAGGCAGCAGCACAACTAAGGAAACATCCTCAACCTTTTCAATAAATATATTTCTAAATTTCATATTGTCTGGCATAATGACACCTGCCACAAATGCGCCTACTAATGCGTGAATACCAATAATTTCGGTTAAATAAGATGAAATTAATAATGTTACAAAGAAAATTGCTACAACCGGTTTTGTAATTTTTTCAGCTGAATTGTATAAATTACCAATGCGTTTTAAAAATGGTCTGACTAATACTAACATTAATAAAATATAAGTAATCGCCATACCGATAATAAATAATGAACTAGCTACAGAGCCAGCCTTTACAATTGCAATAACCGCAGCTAATAAACACCATGCAGTAATATCGTCGATGGCTGCACAAGTAATAACTAAAGCACCAATTTTTGTTTTTTGTAAACCTCTCTCTTGAACTATTCTTGCCAATACAGGAAATGCAGCAATGCTCATTGCAACACCTAAAAACAAACCAAATGAGATAAATGGAACACCTTCGGGAGCAAACTCCTTATATAATAATGTGGCCAAAACGAGTCCTAGTGCATAGGAAATAATAATACTAGTATGACTGATTATAAATGCTTCTTTAACTTTGGTGCGCAGAACTTTTAAATCTAATTCCATTCCAACAACAAACATGAAAAAAATCAAACCAATTTGGCTTAAAAATTTTAAATTCACTATCGATTCTGGTGGAAATAAAATTGGAAATAAATCTGGAAAATAAGTACCAAATAAAGAAGGTCCTAAAGCAATCCCTGCTAACATTTCACCAATTACTGATGGCTGCCCGATTTTTCGACAAATCCATCCAAAAATTCTAGCGACAAATATTATGGTCACAATTTGAGCCAATAAAATGGCTAATGGATGAAATATATTGTTTAATATAGAATTAATAAATTCATTTACATAATCATGCTTCGCAATAAATTTATCAGAAAATTTACCAATTTCTAAAGCTTTCCCTCTTAATAAAATAGAATATATTAGTCCAGAAAAAACAACTAGAATTGTAACATAGAAAATCGAATTTTTATAATTCTTCATCAAGCAACTTTGCTAAATTTAATTTTCAATAGGGCCTTCCCATTGCGAAATGCCTCCTACAAGATTGTAAACATTTTCAAAACCCAATTGTTTCATAATACCACAAGCTTGAGCACTTCTACTTCCGGCTAAGCAATAAACAAAATAGGTTTTTTCTTTATCTAATTCTTCTACTTGGTAAATAAAACCTTGACCTTTATATAAATCAATATTTATAGCTTCCGGAATGTATCCGTTTGCTACTTCTTCTTCTGTTCTTACGTCTAATATAGCTGCATTCTCAGTGGTTAAAAAGCCTTCCCACCACTCTTTTTGTTCTAGATTCATATACACTTAATTTTCCTCAAATTTACAATAAGAATTTAGATATAAAAATTTATTTTCAATCACAACTTACTAAATTTTTCATTTTAGATTTATTTTTAAAATTTAACATAAATTTAATCACGTTTGTATATACAAATAAAATAATTAAATTACATTTGTATCTACAAATAAGAAATCAAATGAAAATTGAAGAAGAAATAAAAAGTACAGTAGAATTATCTATAGCAAAAAAGGTAATTCTCAATTTATCTTTTTCAAGAAGTGTTATAGTGGATCGTTTTTTAGAAATATTAAAACCTTTTGATTTATCCAGCGAACAGTATAATGTATTACGCATTTTAAGAGGTCAGAAAGGAAAACCAGCAAATATGTCAGTAATACAAGAACGTATGATTTCAAAAAATAGTAATACTACCCGATTGGTAGACAAATTAATAATAAAAGAATTAGTTATTCGGAAAATTTGTCCGTCAAATAAAAGGAAAATGGAAATAACAATTACAGAAAAAGGTTTAGAAATTTTAAAAAAATTAGATCCTATAATAATTGAACACGAAAATAGTCTTGCACACAATTTAACAGTAGAAGAATTAACATTATTAAATAATTTATTAGAAAAGTACCGAAATTAATTATGAGCACATTTATTGAAAATCAAAACTGGCGTTACGCTACAAAAAAATTTAATAGTGAAAAAAAAATATCTAATTCCGATTTAGAAATTTTAAAAGAGGCTATTCAATTATCTTCGTCTTCATATGGTTTGCAACCTTACAAAGTTATAATTGTTGAAAACGAAGAAATCAGAAAACAATTACAACCTGCTTCTTGGGGACAAAATCAAATTACGGACGCTTCTCACTTATTTGTATTTGCAAGTATCACAAATATAGACTCAGTATACATAAATAATTTTGGGGAAAATATGGCGAAAACGAGAAATATTCCATTTGATAGCGTAAAAGGGTATGCTGATTTTATGATTGGAAATATTACTACTTTAACTCCAGAAAAACAAATGATTTGGGCTCAAAAGCAAACTTATTTAGCATTAGGAAACTTATTAAATGCAGCTGCTGAATTAAAAATTGATGTAACGCCAATGGAAGGATTTCTTCCAGAACAATATAATGAAATTTTAGGGTTAACAGAAAAAGGATTACACGCTACTTTAGTAGCAACAATTGGTTACAGACATGATGAAGATGAAACACAACATTATGCAAAAGTAAGAAAACCAATATCTGAATTATTTGAATCAATTTAATAACTAAATATTTAACAAACATGAGAAATTTAAAAACAATTGCGTTAGCATTAGTAACATTGGCAACATTTACAGCAAATGCACAACAAACAAAAAAAATTGATGCAGCAAAAAGCGGTATCGTTTGGACAGGGAAAAAAGTAACAGGTTCGCACACAGGAACTATCGGTATACAAAGCGGAGCTTTAGTATTTAAAGGTAAAGTATTACAAGGAGGCATATTTACTGTTGACATGACAACTATTAACACTACGGATTTGAGACCAGGTCAAGGAAAAGAAAACTTAGACGGACATTTAAAAGCAGAAGACTTTTTTGGTGTTGAAAAGCATAAAACAGCTAACTTAGTTTTTAAAACAATTAGTAGAAAAGGAAACGGTTTATATACTGTAACTGCAGATTTGACTATCAAAGCAATTACAAAACCAATTACTTTCGACATTACAGTTAATGGGAATATTGCTACCACTACATTAAAAGTCGACAGAACAAAATATGATATAAAATACGGTTCTGGTTCGTTTTTCTCAGATTTAGGAGACAAAACAATTAGTGATGAATTTGAATTAAAAGTAAATTTAGCTTGGTAAATTAAAACTAATATAAAACAAAAAAGTCCTGATAAATCAGGACTTTTTTGTGTTTATCATATTTATTTCGATACTGGGCCAGCAGGCTTTTTTTCTAAAATACTTTTCTCTTCTTTTACTAAAACAGTTCCTTTAATTCGTAAAGCAACCATTCCGTTTTCTTTGTTAACCGCATTAGTATCAACTGTAATCGTTTTACTAATAGGCCCTGGATTCATATTGTATTGTACTTCAATAACACCCGTTTTTCCTGGAGCAATTGGTTCAGTTGGTTTTGTTGGAACGGTACATCCACAACTGCTTTTAGCATCTTTAATAATCAATGGCATGTCGCCCGTATTTGTAAATTCAAAAGTTCTTTTTCCTGAATCTACACCTTTATAAACATCACCATAATTAATGGTTTCTTCTTTAAATTCAATTTTTGCACCACTTTGTGCTTTAGCAGAAATACCTACTATCATAAAAACTAAAATTAGTACTGCTTTTTTCATTTTTATATTAATTTGAGAATTGTAAAAATATGTTATTTAAACTAACTAACAAAAAGTAAATACATTTTTTTTATTCTGTTTTATATAATTACTTTTGCAGATATAATTCAAAAAGTATACCAAAAGACGCAATTATTTACAATTAACAAAATATAAATGATACCAGCCCAATTTGACGCAAAATCCGTAGAAAAAAAATGGTACGACTATTGGATGAAAAACAACTATTTTCATTCAACTCCAGACCACCGTACACCTTATACTATAGTAATTCCACCACCAAATGTAACAGGTGTATTACACATGGGTCATATGCTGAATAATACCATTCAAGATGTGTTAATTCGTCGTGCGCGTTTAAAAGGTTTCAATGCTTGTTGGGTTCCTGGTACAGATCACGCTTCTATTGCTACAGAAGCAAAAGTAGTTGCTAAATTAAAATCGGAAGGTATTGATAAATTCGATTTAACTCGTGATGAATTTCTAAAACACGCTTATGATTGGACAGATAAATATGGTGGAACAATTTTAGAACAATTAAAACAATTAGGATGCTCTTGTGATTGGGAACGAACTAAATTCACTATGGATCCTGACATGTCAGCTTCGGTAATTCGTTCATTTGTAGATTTGTACAATAAAGGATTGATTTACAGAGGATACCGAATGGTAAACTGGGATCCAGAAGCCAAAACAACTTTATCTGACGAAGAAGTAATTTTTGAAGAACGTCAAGGAAAATTATATTATATTAAATATCATATTGAGAATTCTTCTGAATATTTAGTAGTTGCTACAACTCGACCTGAAACTATTTTTGGCGATACGGCCATTTGTATCAATCCAAATGATGAAAAACATTTTAATTTAAAAGGTAAAAAAGCCATCGTACCTATTTCTGGTAAGATTATTCCGATTATTGAAGATGAATATGTAGATTTAGAATTCGGTACGGGTTGTTTAAAAGTAACGCCAGCTCACGATGTAAACGATAAAACTTTAGGTGACAAACACAACTTAGAAATCATTGATATTTTTAATGAAGATGCCACTTTAAACTCATTCGGATTACATTATGAAGGTAAAGATAGATTTGTAGTTCGTACAGAAATTGAAGCGGAATTAACTTCAATCAATGCTTTAGATAAAGTGGAACAATATACTAATAATGTTGGAACTTCTGAAAGAACCAAATGTGTAATTGAGCCTCGTTTATCTGATCAATGGTTTCTAAAAATGGAAGATTTGGTTAAGCCCGCTATTCATGCTGTTTTAGAATCTGATGAAATTAAATTATATCCAAATCGTTTCAATAATACATATGCACATTGGTTAAATAATATTCGCGATTGGAATATTTCTCGTCAATTGTGGTGGGGACAACAAATTCCAGCTTATTTCTACGGTGATGGAAAAGAAGATTTCGTTGTAGCTGAAACAAAAGAAGAAGCTTTAGCTTTAGCCAAAGTAAAAACTGCCAATTCAGAACTGACCAATGAACACTTACGTCAGGATGCAGACGCACTTGATACCTGGTTCTCCTCTTGGTTATGGCCAATGGCTGTTTTCGGCGGAATTATGGATCCAGAAAATGAAGATTTCAAATACTATTACCCAACTAACGATTTAGTTACAGGACCGGATATTTTATTCTTCTGGGTGGCGCGTATGATTATTGCAGGATATGAATATGCAGATGCAAAACCGTTTAAAAATGTATATCTAACTGGTTTAGTTCGTGATAGTCAAGGTCGAAAAATGTCTAAATCTTTAGGGAATTCTCCTGAGCCACTTGGTTTAATTGAAAAATTTGGTGCAGATGGCGTTCGTGTAGGATTATTATTAAGTGCTTCTGCAGGAAATGATATTTTATTTGACGAAGAATTATGTAATCAAGGAAAAGCATTTACCAATAAAATACGGAATGCATTTAAATTGATTAAAGGTTGGGAAGTTTCTGAAACAATTCCACAACCAGAATCTTCAAAAGTAGCGATTGAATGGTACGAAGCAAAACTGCAACAAACCCTATTAGAAATTGAAGATAATTTCGAGAAATACAGATTATCAGAAGCTTTAATGGCGACTTATAAACTAGTTTGGGACGATTTCTGTTCTTGGTTTTTAGAAATGATTAAGCCTGCATACCAACAACCAATTGACAAAGCGACTTTCGATAAAGCTATTGAAATGCTAGAAGCTAACTTGAAGCTTTTACATCCATTTATGCCTTTCTTAACAGAAGAAATTTGGCAACACATTGCAGAAAGAACAACTGAACAAGCTTTAATTGTAGCAGAATATCCAAAGATGACTTCTGTAAATTCAAAATTAATTACTGATTTCGATTTTGCTACCGATGTAATTTCTGGAATTAGAACGATCAGAAAAGATAAAAATATTCCTTTCAAAGATGTGATTGAACTAAGAGTAGTGAATAATGAAAAAGCGTCGAATTATTTCGATCCCATCATTATGAAATTAGGAAATATTACTGACTTAAAATATGTAACAGAAAAAGTAGATGGTGCGTTATCGTACAGAGTTAAATCTAACGAATATTTCATTCCAATTACAGGAAATATTGATGTAGAAGCGGAAATTACAAAATTAACTGAAGAATTAAATTATACCAATGGCTTCTTAAAATCGGTACAAATTAAATTATCTAATGAAAATTTTGTAGTCAATGCTAAACCTGAAATCATTGAAAATGAACGCAAAAAAGAAACAGATGCTTTGGCAAAAATCGCAACTATTGAGCAAAGTATTGCTGGATTGAAGTAAAATATATTTTAAAATTAAAAAGCCGATTTTCATATGAAAATCAGCTTTTATATTTATAAACTATTGAATTCTAATCATTCATTGAAATCAAAAACTCTTCGTTGTTTTTAGTACGTTTGATACGAGATTCGATAAATTCCATCGCCTCTACTGGATTCATATCGGCTAAGTATTTACGTAAAATCCACATATGTTGTAATGTAGATTTGTCTAATAATAAGTCGTCACGACGCGTACTTGAAGAAACCAAATCGATAGCTGGGAAAATACGTTTGTTAGATATTTTTCTATCCAATTGTAATTCCATATTACCTGTTCCTTTAAATTCTTCGAAAATTACTTCGTCCATTTTAGAACCTGTTTCTGTTAATGCAGTTGCGATAATACTTAACGAACCTCCGTTTTCAATATTACGAGCCGCTCCAAAGAAACGTTTTGGTTTTTGTAATGCATTAGCATCTACTCCTCCACTCAACACCTTTCCAGATGCAGGTTGACAAGTATTATAAGCTCTTGCTAAACGTGTAATCGAATCTAATAAAATTACTACATCGTGTCCACATTCTACCAAACGTTTTGCTTTTTCTAAAACAATATTGGCTACTTTCACATGACGATCTGCGGGTTCATCGAAAGTAGATGCAATTACTTCGGCACGCACACTACGTTGCATATCGGTAACTTCTTCTGGTCGCTCGTCAATTAATAAAACAATTAAATACACTTCAGGATGATTGGCCGCAATAGAATTGGCAATATCCTTTAATAACATGGTTTTACCTGTTTTTGGTTGCGCCACAATCATCGCACGTTGTCCTTTACCAATTGGCGAGAACATATCAATTATTCTTGTAGATATTGAGGTGTTTTTTCCTGATAAATTAAATCTTTCTTCTGGGAAAAGTGGTGTTAAATGTTCGAAAGAAACTCTGTCACGAATGACTTGAGGATCGTGTCCGTTAATTTTCAAAACGCGTACTAAAGGAAAAAATTTCTCTCCTTCTTTTGGTGGGCGAACCACACCTTTTACTGTATCTCCCGTTTTCAACCCAAATAAACGAACTTGAGATTGCGATAAATAAATATCATCTGGAGATGCTAAATAATTATAATCCGAAGAACGTAAGAAACCGTAACCATCAGGCATCATCTCTAAAACGCCTTCACTTTCAATAATTCCATCAAATTCAAAATCTGATTCTCGAAAATTTTTATTTCCATTGTTTTTGACAAACTTAGGATTTGGATTTTTCTTAAAATTAGGGTTTGGATTTATTTTTTCTTGTTCTGTAGCTTCTGAATTTTCTTCTTCTATACTAGATTCAATTTTATTTTCTTCCTCTTGTTTAGGTTGTTGACTGTATGATTCAGATTTTTTTTCTGCATCTAAGTCAAAAGAAGCTGTTTCTTCCGCTCTATTTGAGGGCTTTACTAGAACTTTTTTTATTCTTGCCCTTTGCGTTTTTGTTTCATTATCAGTTGCATCGCTTTCACTTGCCATTTCTTCTTTTTTCTCTGCAATTGTTTTAGCTGCAGGATAGTTTTTAGTAATGGTTTTAGAAACCTTTGGCTGTGCTTCAGATGAATTTTGTAAATCTAATATTTGAGTAATTAATTCGTCTTTTTTTAAAGTTTTGAATTTTTGAATATTAGCTACTTTGGCAATTTCTTGCAAATCAGAGAGTTTCATCCCTTTTAGTGTAGATGTTTCAAACATAAATGTTGATTGATTTTTTTAATCTTAAATATAATAAAAAACTGTGATGAGATTTTTTTCTTTTTTAAAGTATCGTATATGAAGTACTTACGATTATTTGATGCAATAATACGAATATTTTATTATAAAACAATAGTTTTTTTTAAAAAGAAAACTTATTTTTGTTCCTAGATAACTTAAATATGCTACAAAGAATTCAAACGATATATTTGTTACTGTGTGTGCTGTTTTCTGGTGTGTTTCCTTTTTTTATTAAAATTTGGACAGCAGAAAATAAATTAGAAGTGTATGCAAATTCTAATGAAATATATATTGGATTGTTTCTAATTTCGAGCATTTTAGCGCTTGTAAGTATTTTTAGTTTCAAAAAAAGACAAAAACAGTTTGTTTTAAACAGACTGAATATGATATTAAACTTTATTATAATAGGATTATTAGTAAATCATTCACTAAGTTTATCTGGAGAAGCGAAAGTTTCTGAGAAGGGTATTGGGATGCTTTTACCCATTTTTTCTATCGTTTTTCTTGCTTTGGCTAACAGAGCAATTAAAAGGGACGAAGATCTCGTAAAATCTGTGGACAGAATACGATAAACCTATCATCTTAGCTTTATTAGTGCGTAGAAAATCCGTTTTGAGAAATCAAAGCGGATTTTCGTTTTTAACCTCTTTCTAAAAGTTAAAAAATCGTAAATCAAAAATCGTAAATCAAAATTCGTAAATCGTAAATTCTATTTACTTGTCACCTATTTCTATGATCTCCAAACTCTGAATTTTTTCACCATCAATTTCAAATCGTAACATCGTTCTTTTTTGATGAAATCCTGAAATACCAGCTGCACCTGGATTCATATGCAAGCAATTGAGCTTTTTATCGAACATTACTTTTAATATATGTGAATGGCCGCAAATAAAAAGCTTTGGTGGATTTTTAGTAATTTCTTCTCGAATAGCTGGACTATATTTTCCTGGATAACCACCAATATGAGTAAGTAAAACCTCTACACTTTCACAAAAAAAACGATTATTTAAAGGAAATTCCAATCGGGCTTCATGATTGTCAATATTTCCAAAAACAGCACGTAATGGTTTTAGTTTTTTAATGGTATCAGTAACTTTTAAATCGCCAATATCTCCAGCATGCCATACTTCATCAGCTAATTTTACATATTTTAAAATCGTATCGTCAATATGACTGTGGGTATCAGAAAGAAGTAATATTTTTTTCATTAGGCAAAAGTAGGAAATAAATAGTTTTTTTATGCCCCGTGATATAAATAGATTAGAATTTGAATTTTTTATCCCTTTTTTTAGTTTAATTTTTTTTTGTATTTTTATAAAAAAATTATTATGAAAAATTCGATTAAAAAAATTATTTTTATATTAATAACATGCATTTGTGTAATTTCATGTAGCAGTGACAATAATGAAACTCCTAACTCTCAAGAGCCAATTACTTTGAATGATTATGAAAATAAATTTATTGGTACGTGGCAATATATGGAAACACCTCATTCATCTGGAGTTGGAGGTCCAAATAGTTTTTACAAATCTTATTTTACTATTAATTCGGACAGAACAGCTGCAACAGGTTTTAATGAATTTATTACAGCTACACAAAATAATTCTAGTTTTGATAATCGTACTTTTTCGGCAACTGCAACAACGTATACTTTTACTTTGCCAAATGGCACCCAAGAAATAGGTAATTATGAATTCATTGATATTACACATGTTAAAATGTATTCCCCAGGAAGTAGTACTTTATTTAGAATTTACACTAAACAAAATTTAAATACTTATGAAGTTAAGTTAATTGGTAAGTGGCAATACGCGGTAACACCCCACCCTTCAGGACTTGGAGGTCCTGCAAGTTATTACAAAACATATTTTATTTGTAATGCAGATAGAACTTGTGTAAGAGGTTTTAATGAATTTGTTACTTCATCACAACAGTATTCTGGATCTGAATTTTGTACTTGGTCTGCAACTGCTACAACTGGCACTTGGACTTTTCCAAATGGAACCCAAGAATCGGGAAATTATGAATTTATTGATGCTACGCATGTTAAAATGTATCAAACCGGAACTACATCATTTACAATTTATACTAAGCAATAAGTAAATTATTAAATTTATACCAAACCCTTAAATATAGTTAACTTTGGGTTTGGTATTATTTTTCTATTCTCAAAAGTAAATTAAGAAACACTTTACATTAATTTATTCTTCGTAACTTTGTTGTATAAATCAATACACATTGAGATACTTCATTGAATTTGCATATAACGGAAAAGAATATTTTGGGTTTCAAATACAACCGAATGCTATTTCAATACAAGAAACTTTAGATGAAGCTTTATCGATAGTATTACGTGAAAAAATTGAAATTGTTGGCGCAGGCCGAACAGATTCTGGTGTTCACGCCAAACAAATGTTTGCTCATTTTGATACTGAAGTTATACTTGACATTCCTACTGCCATTCAAAAGCTAAATTCATTTTTACCAAAAGATATTGCCATTTTTAATATTATTGAAGTAAAATCTGATGCACATGCTCGATTTGACGCAATTAGTAGAACCTACGAATATCACATTACTACTTTTAAAGACGTATTTAATTCAGATGGAAGTTGGAAAGTACACCATGAATTGGATTTAGATTTAATGAATGAAGCTTGCAAAATCCTTTTTGAATATATAGATTTTGAGTGTTTTTCTAAAATTCATACGGATGTAAAAACCTTTAACTGCAAAATTTCAGAGGCAAATTGGCAACAAATCGAAAATCAAATTATTTTTACCATTACCGCCGATAGATTTTTACGAAATATGGTTCGGGCCATTGTCGGCACCTTAATAAATGTTGGTATTTATAAAACCTCGTTATCAGATTTTAGAACCATTATTGAAAGTAAAAACCGAAATAATGCTGGTTTTTCTGTTCCTGCGCACGGATTGTATTTAACAAAAGTAAAATATCCTTATATTTAGCCTTCAATAAATTATAAGCCAAATGAGCGTTTTAAAATCATCATCTTTTAAAAAATTAATGCATTATGCCATTCCTTTTAAAAGCAAACTTTTCTCAGTTGCTTTTTGGGCTGTTTTTTTAGCCCTAGTCGCAGGTTTACGACCATTAATTTTAAATATTACCATCGACAAATATTTTGTAAATGCCAGTAAAGAAACCAATGTAATTCAGGATTATGTTTTAAACCTCTTTAGCAAATTACTGATTGAAGATAATGCGACTTATAATATTAAGGTATTAGTAGCGATTATGTTTATCATACTACTATTAGAAGTAATAGCGCAATACTTTTTCGTATTCATTTCAAGTTGGCTTGGACAAGATATTGTTAAAGTAATTCGTGAAAAATTATTTACACATTTGGCCAGTTTCAAAGTTAAATATTACGATAACGAACCTGTTGGAAAATTAATTACACGTTGTGTGTCGGATATTGAAAACATAGCAAGTATATTTAGTCAAGGATTGTTTATGATTATTAGCGACATTCTGAAAATGGTTATTGTTCTGATTTTTATGCTAGTTATCAATTGGAAAATCTCTAGTATTGTTCTACTTATCATGCCCGTTATATTAATTGCTACAAATATTTTTAATAAAAAAATGAAAATAGCTTTTAATGAAGTTCGAAATGAAGTGGCCAACTTAAATACGTTTATTCAAGAACGACTAACAGGAATGAAAATTGTCCAATTATTCAATAGAGAAAAAATTGAATTTGAAAAATTTAAGGAAATTAATCATAAACATAACAAAGCCTGGTTAAAAAACATTTTATATAATAGCATTTTCTTTCCTATTGCCGATATTGTTTCGAGTATTACATTAGGATTAGTTGTATATTTTGGTGCTATATTTATTATAAATGGCGATACCAATACCAGTGTTGGTCAACTTATTTCCTTTAACATGTATATTGCCATGTTATACACGCCTTTACGCCAAATTGCAGATAAATTTAATGTCATGCAAATGGGAATTGTTGCGGCAGATCGAGTTTTTGAAATTTTAGAATCCAATTCAGATGTGCAAGACAATGGTACGATTCATGCAGAAAAATTAAAAGGAAATATAAAATTTGAAAATGTAAGATTTAGCTACCTAAAAGATGAAGAAGTTTTAAAGGGAATTAATTTAGAAGTAAAAGCAGGCGAAACAATTGCTATTGTTGGAGCAACTGGTGCTGGAAAAACAACAATTATCAACTTACTTAATCGCTTTTACGAATTAGATTCAGGAAAAATAACAATTGACTCTATAAATATTAATGATTTTACACTAGAAACGTTAAGAAATGAAATTGCAATGGTACTGCAAGATGTTTTCTTATTTGCCGATTCTATTTATAATAATATTACGCTGTTTGATGAAAACATCAAAAGAGAAAACGTGTATGAAGCTGCAAAAAAAATAGGCATTCATGATTATTTAATGTCGTTACCAAACGGATATGATTATGACGTAAAAGAACGAGGCGTCATGTTATCTTCAGGGCAGCGACAATTAATCGCCTTTTTACGTGCTTACATTAGCAATCCAAGTATTTTAATTTTAGATGAAGCCACTTCATCAATTGACTCTTACTCGGAAGAATTAATTCAAAAAGCAACACAAACGCTAACACAAGGAAGAACTTCAATAATAATCGCGCACCGTTTGGCAACTATTGTAAATGCAGATACTATTATTGTAATGGACAAAGGTGTAATTGTAGAAAAAGGCAAACACAAAGAATTATTACAAATTGAAAACGGGTTTTATAAAAAATTATACGAAGCCCAATTTGAAAAAATAGAGAATAGAATATAGAGAATAGAATATAGAGAATAGACTTTTTACTTTTCACTTTTTACTAGATAAATTCATTCAAATACATATAAATAAATAAATATTTACTAATTTCGCATCAAGAAAATTAAGATAAAAACATAAAAAAACATGAAATACGATATTATAGTTTTAGGAAGTGGTCCTGGTGGATATGTTACAGCAATTAGAGCTTCTCAATTGGGTTTTAAAGTGGCTGTTATTGAAAAAGAAAGTTTAGGTGGCGTATGTTTAAATTGGGGTTGTATTCCAACTAAAGCCTTACTAAAATCAGCTCAGGTTTTCGATTATTTAAAACATGCAGCCGACTACGGATTAAAAGTAGATAATGTGGATAAAGATTTTAGCGCAGTGGTTGCCCGTTCTCGTAATGTGGCTGGTGGCATGAGTAAAGGCGTTCAGTTTTTAATGAAAAAAAATAAAATTGATGTTATTGATGGTTTTGGAAAAGTAAAACCAGGCAAAAAAATTGATGTAACTGCCGCTGATGGAAAAGTTACTGAATATTCAGCCGATAATATCATTATTGCAACTGGCGCACGTTCTCGTGAATTGCCAAACTTACCACAAGATGGCGTAAAAGTAATTGGATACAGACAAGCAATGACATTACCAACGCAACCAAAATCTATGATTATTGTAGGTTCTGGAGCAATTGGAGTAGAATTTGCTCATTTTTATAATGCCATGGGAACGCAAGTTACCATTGTAGAATTTATGCCAAATATAGTTCCTGTTGAAGACGAAGACATTTCTAAACAAATGGAACGTTCTATGAAAAAAGCAGGTGTTACTATTATGACCAATTCATCTGTTGAAAAAATAGACACTTCAGGAAAAGGCGTAAAAGCAACTGTGAAAACAGCTAAAGGTGAAGAAGTTATCGAAGCAGACATCTTACTTTCTGCAGTTGGTATCAAAACAAACATTGAAAATATTGGTTTAGAAGAAGTTGGAATTGCAACAGAAAAAGATAAAATCCTAGTAAATGATTTTTACCAAACTAATGTTCCAGGATATTATGCCATCGGCGATATCACTCCAGGTCAAGCTTTAGCACATGTAGCGTCTGCAGAAGGTATTTTATGTGTAGAAAAAATTGCAGGTTTACATGTAGAACCATTAGATTACGGAAATATTCCAGGTTGTACGTATGCCACTCCAGAAATTGCTTCAGTTGGTTTAACTGAAAAAGCGGCTATAGAAAAAGGTTATGATATTAAAGTAGGAAAATTCCCGTTCTCAGCTTCTGGAAAAGCAACTGCCGCAGGAACTACTGACGGATTTGTAAAAGTAATTTTCGATGCGAAATACGGAGAATGGTTAGGTTGCCATATGATTGGCGCTGGTGTTACTGATATGATTGCAGAAGCAGTTGTTGCAAGAAAATTGGAAACTACGGCACACGAAATATTAAAAACAGTTCACCCTCACCCTACTATGAGTGAAGCCGTTATGGAAGCAGTTGCCGCAGCTTATGATGAAGTGATTCATATTTAAGATTTACGATTTTAGATTTACGATAAAAAAATTGTAATTCTTTGTTATATCCCAGCAATAACTTTTAATTCATTAACAAAACGTTCTGCTAATGCATCTGCAGCGTTTTGAGTTGGTGCTTCTGTATATATTCTGATAATTGGTTCGGTATTCGATTTTCTTAAATGCACCCATTCTGAAGCAAAATCAATTTTTACACCATCAATAGAGCTAATTTGCTCGTTTTTATATGTCTGAGTCAAAGATGCTAAAATGGCATCAACATCAATTTGTGGTGTCAATTCAATTTTATTTTTACTCATATAATATTGCGGATAACTGGCACGTAACTCGGCAACCGTTTTATCTTGACCTGCCAAATACGTTAAAAATAAAGCTACACCAACCAAACTATCTCTTCCGTAATGTAATTCTGGATAAATGATACCACCATTTCCTTCACCACCAATAATAGCGTTGGTTTTTTTCATTAATTCAACTACATTCACCTCTCCTACTGCACTGGCTTGGTAACTTCCATTGTGTTTTTCAGTTATATCGCGTAACGCACGTGACGAACTCATATTAGAAACAGTATTTCCGGGAGTTTTACTCAAAACATAATCGGCTACAGCCACTAAAGTGTACTCTTCGCCAAACATTTCACCATCATTTGATATAAAAGCCAAACGATCTACATCTGGGTCAACTACTATACCGAAATCGGCTTTTTCTTCTAAAACTAACTTACAAATATCTGTTAAATGTTCTTTTAAAGGTTCTGGATTATGAGGAAAATGTCCGTTTGGTTCGCAATATAATTTTACAACTTCCACTCCCATTTGTTCTAACAAATTAGGAATTACAATCCCTCCAGAAGAATTTACACCATCAACTACAACTTTATATTTTTTAGTTTTCACCAATTCAGCATCCACTAAAGGCAATTCCAAAACTTCATCAATATGAATATCCATATAAGAATCGTTAATCGTAACTTCTCCTAACGCATCTACATCTACAAAATCAAACGCTTCTGCATCGGCAATTTCTAAAATTTTAGCACCTTCTGCCCCACTTAAAAATTCGCCTTTGGCATTTAATAATTTTAAAGCATTCCATTGTTTCGGATTGTGAGAAGCAGTTAAAATAATACCTCCATCTGCCTGTTCCATTGGCACAGCTATCTCAACTGTTGGCGTAGTAGAAAGTCCTAAATCGATAATATCAATTCCTAAACCTAAAAGGGTGTTTTGCACTAAATTATGAATCATAGGTCCAGAAATACGCGCATCACGACCAATTACAACTTTAAGTTTTCTATCGGTTACGTTCGAATTATTTTTTAAAAAAGTACCATATGCTGAGGCAAATTTAACCGCATCAACCGGCGTTAAATTATCACCTACTTTTCCTCCAATAGTTCCTCGAATGCCTGATATAGATTTTATTAATGTCATTATTTAATGTTTAAAAGTTTAAAGGTCTACTAGTTTAGATGTAAACCCCAAATAAAGTACAAATATAAATGTTAAGCATAAGATAGCAACAAAACATACAAAGTATTTTATATATTTACGAAAGAAATAGCAACCAACATAGTTTGCAACACAGATTTTAGAAATTATATAAATTTATAAAATTTC
>CAMDGB010000035.1 GCA_945897915.1 Chryseobacterium gleum
TCTTCTTCTGTGATACTTCCTTTAGTAACCATTCTGTCTAAGTTAGCGGCAATAGTTGCCATTCCTTTTTCTAATGATTTTTCAGAAATATCAATTAATTTTACGGTAAATCCTGCTTGTGCAAAAGTATGAGCAATTCCGTTGCCCATTGTTCCTGATCCTATTACGGCTATTTGTTTCATTATGTATTTTGTTTCAAGTTTAAGGTTTCAAGTTATAGAAAATTATTTTCCCATAGATTCTATAATCATGTACGCTACACGCAACGCTTCTGTTCCATCTTCTAAAGTTACAATTGGAGTGGTGTTGTTATTTATAGCATCTGCAAACGATTCCAATTCGTCTAAAATAGCGTTATTTGGATTTACATTTGGATTGTCAAAATAAATTTGTTTTTTCACACCTTCTGCATTTTGTAATATCATATCAAAATCGCCTGGAATATCTGGAGCATCTTGCATACGAACGACTTCGCAAATTTTATCTAAATAATCTACAGAAATGTAAGCGTCTTTTTGAAAGAAACGTGATTTACGCATATTTTTCATAGAAATTCTACTCGCTGTTATGTTCGCCACACAACCATTTTCAAACTCTAAACGAGCATTGGTAATGTCTGGAGAATCAGAAATTACGGCAACGCTACTCGCATTAACCGTTTTTACTTTCGATTTCACCACGCTTAAAATCGCATCAATATCGTGAATCATTAAATCTAAAACCACAGGAACATCTGTTCCACGCGGGTTAAATTCTGCCAAACGATGCGTTTCAATAAACATTGGTTTATCAATCATATTTTTCACCGCTGTAAAAGCCGGATTGAAGCGTTCTACATGTCCAACTTGACCTTTTACGTTATATTTAGTAGCTAAAGCAACGATTTCTTCCGCTTCTTCAACAGTTGTAGCGATTGGTTTTTCTATAAAAATATGTTTCCCAGCTTCGATAACCATTTTGGCACAATCGAAATGTTGAATAGTTGGTGTAACAATATCTACGACATCAACTTCGGCAATTAAACTTTCAATGGAATCAAATTTTTTATACCCGAATTCGGCAGCCACTTTCGTAGCATTTTCTTCAAAAGGATCATAAAAACCAACTAATTCGTATTTTTCTGACTGATTTAATAAGCGTAAATGTATTTTTCCTAAGTGACCAGCACCTAAAACTCCGACTTTTAACATAAAAATAAATTTCCTCAAAAATAGTAATAAAATAAGAAAATCCAACATTTTATAATTTCAAAGTTTTGGTAATTATTTGGGTTTTAGTTTCGAATTTGAGTTTTAGATTTTGGTGTGCAATTTTCTTGTTTTTTGTTAAAATTCAATCTAATTTTACCAGAATAATTTACGCGAACAATTGAAAGATACTAACAAACATCAAGGGCTTAGAAATCAGCTTGTAAAGCAATTACAAGAAAAGGGAATTACAGATAATAATGTGTTGAATGCTATTAAAAAAATACCACGACATTTATTCTTGAATTCTAGTTTTGAAGATTTTGCTTATCAAGATAAAGCATTTCCTATTGGAGCTGGTCAAACCATTTCCCAACCTTATACTGTTGCCTTTCAGACCGAATTATTGCAAGTAGAAAAAGAGCATAAAGTTTTAGAAATAGGAACGGGTAGTGGGTATCAAACGGCAGTTTTAGTTACTTTAGGTGCGAAAGTTTATAGCATCGAAAGACAAAACGAATTGTTTAAATCTACCAAGTTATTATTACCAAAATTAGGAATTCGTCCGATACATTTATCTTTTGGAGATGGCTATAAAGGCTTGCCACAATATGGACCTTTTGATAGTATTATTGTAACGGCTGGTGCACCGATTATTCCACAAGCTTTATTATCTCAGTTAAAAATAGGAGGAAGATTAGTGATTCCTGTTGGAGATGATATCCAAATTATGACTTTATTAATTAGAAAAAAAGAAACGCAATTTGAAAAAACCGAATTAGGAGATTTTAAATTCGTACCGCTTTTAGAAAATAAAAATTAATTATGATAAAAACACTACTCTTTATTTTATTGCCATTTTTTGGGTTTTCTCAAGGATATACAAGTTATTTTACAGGAAACTCAACTAATGTTACTACAAATCCTGAGTTTGGTGTTTGTTTAATGGGCGGAGCAACGGAGCATGATAATGCTATGATTTGGCTTTTGCAAAAAGCAAATGGCGGTGATGTTGTTGTCTTGCGTTCTTCAGGAAGCAATGGTTATAATGATTATTTATATACAGATTTAGGTGTTACAGTAAATTCAGTTGAAACTTTAGTGATTACTTCAGTTGCTGGAGCAACAAATCCGTATGTTTTAGATAAAGTTTCTAAAGCTGAAATGATTTGGTTTGCTGGTGGCGATCAATGGAATTATGTTTCTTTTTTTAAAAATAATGCTCTTGAAGATATATTAAACAATCATATCAATGTGAAAAATGCTCCAATTGGAGGAACAAGTGCTGGAATGGCAATATTGGGTCAACAGTATTTTTCTGCTCAAAATGGTTCAATAACATCAGCACAAGCACTTAATAATCCCTATCATGCGAATATAACAATTGGGACGATTTTTTATCAGTTCCTTTTTTAGAAAACGTGATTACAGATACACATTATGATAATCCAGATAGAAAAGGAAGACAAACAACTTTTTTAGCCAGAAATAAAAATCAATTGAATGAAAATGTGTTCGGAATTGCTTGTAATGAATATGTTGCAGTTTGTATTGGAACAGACGGAAAGGCTCATGTTTATGGTGATTTTCCCGCTTATGATGAATTTGCCTATTTTATACAATCAAATTGTGAGAATTTAAACATTCCCGAAACATGTGTTGCTGGAACTCCATTAACATGGAATAATAGCGGTCAAGCATTAAAAGTTTATAAAGTTGGAGGAACAATGGATGGAACTAATTATTTTGATGTAAATGTGTGGGGAAATGGTATTGGTTTAGGTGGAAATTGGGAAAATTGGTCTGTTACAAACGGAGTTTTAAATATAGTTCCTGGTGTTGCACCAAATTGTATTTTGAATAATCAAGATTTTAATCAAAATGAAATTATACTTTATCCAAATCCAGTAAAAAACACGTTGTATATTGATGGATTGTTAGGTGTAAGTTACACTATTTACGACGCTCAAGGCAGATTAATAAAAGCTTCAGATAGTATTTCAAATGAAATAAATGTATCGAGTTTTTCAAGTGGGATATATTTGATAAAAATACTTTCTGAAGGAAAAATTAAATCAAAAAAATTCATAAAAGAATAAAAACAATAAACTAATTTATATGAAACAGCGTTATTATTTATTTCTGTTAATTTTTAGTACATTTTTAAACGCTCAAGAAAAACCAAAATTAGTGGTTGGAATTGTAGTGGATCAAATGAAAATGGAATATTTGTATCGTTTCGCTAATGATTTTTCAGACAATGGTTTTAAAAAATTAATGAACAAAGGCTTTACGTTTCATAACATGCATTATAATTATATGCCAACGTACACGGCTCCTGGTCACGCCGCTATTTTTACTGGTGCTTTGCCAAATGTGAACGGAATTGTGGGTAACGAATGGTTCAATAAAGCAACAGGAAAAGAAATGTACTGTACAGATGATGAATCGGTTACAACATTGGTTGAAGGTACAGAATCAGAAGGAAAAATGTCACCAAAAAACCTTTTTAGCACTACAATTACTGACGAATTGAAATTGGCAACCAACTTTAAAAGTAAAGTAATTGGAATTAGTATTAAAGATAGAGGTGCAATTTTACCAGCTGGACATTTTGCAGATTGGGCATTTTGGTATACTAAAACGGGTAACTTTATTTCAAGTTCTTTCTATGGACAGAAATTACCAGATTGGGCAACACAATTTAATGGAGAAAAAAACTATTTAAAATACATTGAAAAAGGTTGGGATTTATTAAAACCAAAAGATATATACAACGAAAGTTTAAACGATAACAATCCATACGAAGGAAAATTATTTAAGAAAACGCCTTTTTTTCCATACGATACGAAAGAGATGTTTGCAAATAATGATGCTGGAGTTTTAAGAACAACACCATATGGAAATAATTTAATTGCAGATTTTGCAAAGAGAGCCATTGAAAATGAGAAAATGGGTGCAGATGAAATTACTGATTTTTTAACTCTTAGTTTTTCCTCTACAGATTATGTGGGTCATGTTTTAGGGCCGCGTTCTATTGAATTGCAAGATACTTATTTACGTTTAGATGAAACAATTGCTGATTTTTTAACTTATTTAGACGAAAAAGTAGGCAAAGGAAACTATTTAGTTTTCTTAACAGCAGATCATGCCGGAGCTGAAAACGCAACGTATTTAAAAGATAATAAATATGAAGTTGAAAGTTTAAATAGTAAAAATCTACAACAAAGTATTATCGATTTTTCTCAAAAAACATTTGGCGAAAATATGTTATTAGATTATTCAAATTTCAATGTTTTTATTAATAAAGAAAAAGTAAATCAAAAAGGGCTTGTTTTAAATGATGTTAAACAAAAATTTAAAACGTTTTTACTTTCGCAAAACTTTATTAGTAATGTTTTTACAGAAGAAGAAATTCAAAATTCGGGTTCAAATAATCAGTTGTTACAAATTATTTCAAATGGTTACGATCCAAAACAAAACGGCGAATTAGTCTTATTATTTAAACCTGGTTTTATGGAATACTCTTCAACCGGAACTACACACGGCTCTCCATATTCTTATGATACACATGTTCCTTGTCTGTTTTATGGTTGGAAAATCAAAAAAGGAGAATCTTTTAACAAAAAAACAATTACACAAATTGCCCCAACTTTAGCCCAAAAATTAAAAATAACCATGCCGAACGGTACACAATCTGAAGTTTTAGAAGAAGTTTTAAATAAATAATAAAAAAAGCACTGAAAATATCAGTGCTTTTTTTATGTTTTCTACATTTCAATTTCAACTTGATTTCTTAAAATATCATCAAAAGTTTCTCTTTGTCTTATTAAATGTGCTGTGCCATTTTTCCATAATACTTCTGCGGGTTTTACTCTTGAATTGTAATTGGAAGCCATTGAAAAACAGTATGCACCTGCATTTTTAAAACTCAATATATCACCTTCGTGAATTTCTGAAATTCGTCTATTTGTGGCAAAAGTATCGGTTTCACAAATATATCCCACAACGGAATAATAGCGTTCTTTTCCTTTTGTATTTGAGATATTTTCAATTTGATGTTCTGCGCCATAAAGCATAGGTCGAATTAAATGATTAAAACCAGTATCAACACCAGCAAAAACCGTTGATGTAGTTTGTTTTACAACATTTACTTTAGCTAAAAACGAACCCGCTTCACTAACTAAAAATTTACCAGGCTCAAATACTAAAGTTAAATTTCTACCATATTCTTTTTCGAAGGCAAGGAAGCGCTTGCTTAATTTTCTACCAAATTCTTCAATATCCGTTTCAATATCGCCTTTTTTATAAGGTACTTTAAAGCCGCTTCCAAAGTCAATAAAATCAAGATTTTTGAATTGTTTGGCCGATTCAAACAAGATTTCTGCTGCATATAAAAACACTTCCACATCCAAAATATCTGAACCAGTGTGCATATGAATGCCATTAATATTCATTTTAGTATTCGCTACAATCCTCAAAATATGAGGCAATTGATGAATAGATATACCGAATTTACTATCAATATGTCCGACAGAAATATTTGCATTTCCTCCAGCCATTACATGAGGATTTACTCTAATACATACAGGAGTAGCTGGGTGTTTTGTGCCAAAATGTTCTAGAATTGAAAGATTATCAATGTTAATTTGTACACCCATTTCTGCTACTTTTTCTATCTCTTCAAAAGATACACCATTTGGAGTATACATAATTTCATTAGGTTCAAAACCAGCGTGTATACCTAATAAAACTTCTTCAATTGAAACGGTATCCAAACCACAACCTTCATTTTTTAATAACTTTAATATTGAAATATTAGAAAGCGCTTTTACAGCATAATGTATTTTAAAATTTTCAACTTTATGGAAAGCTTTCACTAATCGATTATATTGCGAGATAATTTTATCTGCATCATAAACATATATAGGGCAACCAAATTCTTGTGCTGCTTGTAATAATTCTGAATTTTGCATTTTTAAATTTTTTTACAAATGTAATTTTCATTTCTAGCTAAATCAAATTATTACACAAATAAAATAATAAAATAACAAATTGTTATATTTGAAACAATATCTATACTAAATTATCAAATTTTAATTTTAAAAACAAGAATAAAATTAGTCAATTACCAATTACTTTATTATTTTTGTGGCACTTTTAAACAAGATAAACTCATACATAATTATGAACGTACACGAATATCAAGGTAAAGAAATATTAGCAAGTTATGGCGTTCGCATACAACGTGGTCATGTTGCCAACAATGCAGAAGAAGCTGTTGAAAAAGCAAAACAATTAACTGCAGAAACCGGCACAGGTTGGCATGTTATAAAAGCTCAAATACATGCAGGTGGCCGTGGAAAAGGTGGTGGTGTTAAATTAGCAAAAAATTTAGATCAAGTTAAAGAAATTTCTGGTCAAATTATTGGAATGGATTTAATTACACCGCAAACACCTCCAACAGGAAAAAGAGTACATAAAGTTTTGATTGCTGAAGATGTATATTATCCAGGCGAAACAGAAACTAAAGAATTTTACATGTCCGTTTTATTAAATAGAGGTAAAGGTCGTAATATGATAATGTATTCTACAGAAGGTGGAATGGATATTGAAGAAGTAGCGGAACACACACCACATTTAATTTTTACAGAAGAAATTGACCCTTCAATTGGTTTACAAGGATTTCAAGCAAGACAAATTGCTTTTAATTTAGGTTTATCAGGTGAAGCTTTTAAAGAAATGGTGAAATTTGTAGACGCTTTATATAAAGCATACATTGGTTCAGACGCAACAATGTTTGAAATTAATCCAGTTTTAAAAACATCAGATAATAAAATTATTGCAGTTGATGCTAAAGTTGATTTGGATGACAACGCATTATTCCGTCATAAAGATTTAGCTGAAATGCGTGATGTTCGTGAAGAAAATCCTATTGAAGTTGAAGCGAAAGAAGTTGGTTTAAATTATGTAGATTTAGATGGAACGGTTGGATGTATGGTAAACGGAGCTGGTTTAGCAATGGCTACTATGGATTTAATTAAATATGCTGGTTTTGAACCTGCAAACTTCTTAGACGTTGGTGGAACTGCAGATGCAAAACGTGTTGAAACTGCTTTCCGTATTATTTTAAAAGATGCCAATGTAAAAGCTATTTTAATTAATATTTTTGGTGGAATTGTACGATGCGATAGAGTAGCACAAGGTGTAGTAGATGCTTATAAAAATATGGGTGATGCTATTAAAGTGCCAATTATTGTTCGTTTACAAGGTACTAATGCAGAAATTGCAAAAGAATTAATTGATAATTCTGGAATGCCAATTTTATCAGCTGTTCAGTTTCAAGAAGCAGCAGATCAAGTAAAAGCAGCTTTATCGTAATAAAATTACTTTTATTTTATATATTTATCCCGACTTAGGTCGGGATTTTTTAAATTTTACAAAAAGGGGGATTAGCTCATTTGGTTAGAGCGCTACGCTGGCAGTGTAGAGGCGACCGGTTCGAATCCGGTATTCTCCACAATTTTTTTAAAATCCTTCAAAAACGCCTAACCCAAACAAAGCAAAATCATATTTTACAGGGTCATTGGAGTCTAATTTTCTTAAATTAGTATCTAACTCTTGTAAAGCTTTTGCATCATTTTGTTTTCTGGTTAGCAGAAGTAATTTCCTTGCAACATTACCCGAATGTACATCTAACGGACAAGATAAAGCCGCAGTAGAAATGGTTTTCCAAATACCTAAATCAACACCATTTGCATCATTTCGTACCATCCAACGTAAAAACATATTAATTCTTTTGGCTGCAGAACCATTTAACGGATCTGAAATGTGTTTTTGAGTTCTTGGCAAATGTGGAATTTCAAAAAAGGTTTTCTTAAATTCAGATATGCTTTTTTGTGTCGAATTATTTTCTATATGTTTGGCAAACACACTTTCTAAATCGGGATTGTTTGTATAAATATTTTGCAAAGCTTTTATAAAAGTAACCGCATCAGTAGCATTAAAAGTGCGATGCACAAAATTCGATAATTTTTCCAGATGGATTTCTTTATGATTCATTACAAAATCAAAAGGAGAATTTCCCATAATTTGCATGAGTTTGTGCGAATTGGAAACAATCATTTTCCTATTTCCCCATGATATAGTAGCAGCTAAAAATCCTGCAATTTCAATATCTTCTTTTTGAGTATACAAATGCGGAATTTGAACAGGATCAGAATCAATAAAATTTTTATTGTTGTATAAAAATACTTTTTCGTCTAGAAAACTTTTTAATTCTTCTTTAGTCATTTTAGCTTTGTAACAAACCGTCAACCATTACTAATTTTCTATCGGCCATATTTGCCAAATCTTCATTATGTGTAACAATTACAAAGGTTTGTCCAAATTCATCACGCAATTTAAAAAACAATTGGTGTAAATTCTCTGCAGAAGCATGGTCTAAATTTCCAGATGGTTCGTCAGCAAAAATAACGGCAGGTTTATTAATTAATGCTCTAGCCACAGCCACACGTTGTTGTTCTCCACCCGAAAGTTCGGTTGGTTTGTGATTTATTCTGTGGGATAATCCCAAATATTCTAGCAGTTTTTTGGCTTCTATTTCTACTTCGTTTTTCGATTTATTAGCAATAAAAGCAGGAATACAAACGTTTTCTAGTGCCGTAAATTCGGGCAATAATTGATGAAATTGAAAAATAAACCCCAAATTTAAGTTTCTAAATTTAGATAAGCCGGCATCTTTTAAATCGATAATTGAAGTGTCATTAATTTCTAATGAACTGGCAGCGTTTGCTTTTTTATCCAAAACATCTAAAGTACCTAAAATTTGTAGTAAGGTTGTTTTTCCAGCACCAGAAGGACCAACTATAGAAACAATTTCACCTTTATTTATTTGAAGACTTACGTTTTTTAGAACCTGTAAATCTCCATAAAATTTATTTATATTGCTAGCTTTAATCATCACATTCAATTTGTACAAAGAAACAAAGAATTTGTGAATATCAAAATGTTTGATGTACAAATCTAAAAGTAACGTTAAATTGGTTTTTGATTACATATTATTCCCTAAATTTGATAAAAAAAAAGATGAATTATTTTGTATTATTAAGTGCTTTAACGGGGATTTTTTCATGTGGAAATAAAACACAACTTAAGAAAGTATCAATGGATAACAAAACACAAATTATGAATGATAGTGTGCAAGTGGCTACGTTTGCCGGTGGCTGTTTCTGGTGTACAGAAGCCGTTTTTTTAGAGGTTAAAGGCGTGAATAAAATAGTGTCGGGATTCACAGGTGGATTTGTAAAAAATCCTGCTTATCGTGAAGTTTGTAATGAGACTACCGGTCATGCAGAAGGTATTCAAATTACTTTTAATCCAAAAGAAGTTGCCTATGAAGATTTATTGGAAATATTTTTTGCCACTCACGATCCAACTACTTTGAACAAACAAGGTGCCGATGTTGGAACGCAATATAGAAGCGCTATTTTCTACCATTCAGAAGATCAAAAAGCAAAAGCTGAAAATTATATTCAATTAATTGAAAAAGAAAAATTATATCCGAATCCTATCGTAACGCAAATTGAATCAGCAGGTGTTTTTTATTTAGCAGAAGACTACCATCAAAATTATTATAATCAAAACAAAGAACAAGGTTATTGTCAGTATGTTATTGCACCTAAATTAGATAAATTACGAAAGTATTACAAGAGTAAGTTGAAATAATGGTTATTGGGTAAAAGGATTAGGTTACATTTTATTAATTTA
Organism: Chryseobacterium gleum; assembly: GCA_945897915.1. Taxonomy (GTDB): domain Bacteria; phylum Bacteroidota; class Bacteroidia; order Flavobacteriales; family Flavobacteriaceae; genus Flavobacterium. The sequence continues at coordinate 9,957 of CAMDGB010000035.1, forward strand.
ATTATATATTAGTAATTCCTATAATTTAAAAATTTATGAATCAAGTACCACAACCTACCATTGTAAAGAAAAGCGATAAAAAAACGAAACTTATTTTAAGTCTTATTTTTGATGGCATTGGAATGTTCACTTATTTAGTACCAGTTTTTGCTGAGTCTCTTGACATTATTTGGGCTCCAATTTCGGGGCTTCTCCTAGTGATTATGTACAAAGGAACTGTGGGCAAAATTGCTGGTTTGTTTGGCGCTATTGAAGAATTAATTCCGTTTACGGATATCATTCCAACTTTTACAATTACTTGGTTTTATACTTATATCATTAGAAAAGAAGCATAAAAAAATCCCGTAATTACGGGATTTTTAATTTATATTAAGATATTAATCTTTATAAACCTTTAAAGCTTCTTTTAATATTTGAGCCGATTTAATTAAATCTTCTTTTTTTAAGACATAAGCCATTCTTATTTCATCTAATCCAACACCTGGAGTAGAGTAGAAGCCGGCTGCTGGAGCTACCATAACTGTTTCTCCATTAAAATCATATTCTTCTAATAGCCATTGTGCAAATTTATCAGCGTTTTTTACGGGTAATTTAGCCATACAATAAAAAGCACCTTTTGGTTTAGCAATAGTAACACCTTCAATTTTCCCCATTTCTTCTACAAGCGTATTTCTTCTGTCTACGTATTCAGTTATTACTTCATCAAAATAACTTTGTGGAGTATCTAATGCAGCTTCACTAGCAACTTGCGCATACGTTGGTGGGCTCAAGCGTGCTTGTGCGAATTTCATTGCAGTTGCCATAAATTCAGTATTTTTAGAAACTACACAACCAATTCTTGCACCACACATACTAAATCTTTTTGAAACCGAATCAATCATAATGGCGTGTTGCTCTATACCTGGTATATTTAATACTGAATAATGTTTTAATCCGTCGTAAGTAAATTCTCTATATACTTCATCTGCAATTAAAAATAAATCGTGTTTTTTAACAATTTCAGCTAATTTATTAATCTCCGCTTCAGAGTATAAATATCCTGTTGGATTTCCAGGATTACAAATCATTATAGCTTTTGTTCTTGGTGTAATTAATTTTTCAAACGCTTCCATAGGTGGTAAAGCAAATCCTGTTTCAATTCCTGAAATTACAGGAACAACTTTTACCCCACTTGCAGTTGCAAAACCATTATAATTTGCATAAAATGGTTCAGGAATAATTACTTCATCACCATTATCTAAAGTAGAACCTAAAGCAAACATAAGTGCTTCCGAACCTCCCGTAGTGATAATAATATCTTGAGTATCAACTGGTAAACCTTGGTTTTTATAATAAGCAGAAAGTTTGTTTCTGTAGCTTTCGAAACCAGCACTGTGACTGTATTCTAAAACCTTAATATCAAAATCTTTCACAGCTTGTAATGCCACCTCTGGCGTTTTAATATCGGGTTGACCAATATTTAAATGGTACACTTTTGTACCACGTTTTTTGGCACCTTCTGCGTAAGGAACTAATTTTCTAATTGGCGATTCGGGCATTTGAATCCCTTTGTTTGAAATTTTTGGCATGACTAATTTATTTGCTATGCAAAAGTGCAAAAAAATTAGGATTCAATTGCAAAAATTTGGTAAAAAATCACAACTAAAGAAAAACAGATTTTCGAAATAAGTTGCAGCTTTAGAAGTCAGCTTACGGACGGTGCTAAACTAACAAATGTTTAGAGGTGAAAATAAAATAATCGATTCTGGTAGTTAGGAAAAATGAAAAATTAAAAGTGATTACAAAAAAGTAATTTAACACACATTATTATTAATTATCTATTGTGCTAAAATTTATTTTTTAAATTTCTCAATAATCAGTAAATATTTCTAATAAATGGAAAATACTATTAGTGTTTTCTATATCCAGCATCAAATAGTATTCATTAAATTTGTAAAATAATTTTGTATTATAATAAAGTTCACAATTATTTGAAAACAATTTTTATTTATCAACTTTTAGTTCCCCCCAAACTAAGTTGTAAAATTGTTTTTTGATAGTTTTAAGAAGCTTCCTGTATCTTTTGCAGGAGGCTTTCTTTTTTTATTAAAATAGTTTTATCTTAAATTTCAAAAATAAAGATTGTACAATATAAAAAAGCGGTAGTACATTACTGTTCTACCGCTTAAAATTCTAACTTTCTGATTTTTAAAACTTGTAGCGAGACCGAGATTTGAACTCGGGACCTCAGGGTTATGAAAATAATTAAATCCCTTGAATCCCAATGAAATATAAGGGTTTTTTAGTGATTTTGAATTATTTATTGTTTAATTCCTTACTCCGTTTCCTTACTCCAAATAAATATTATTTTCTAAACCGGTGTTATTTAGTATATGCATATTATTTAAATTAAGTTATTCTATTTTAAAAGTAACTTTTTTTGTGTTTGATTGATTTTCCTTATTAAAATTTGCCATTTTATCAACAATTATTTGTATGTCATCACTATTAGTTAATGAATTGAAATCCTTATACTTTTTTATTTCATTAACAATATTTTCAGAAAATAAAAATATTACTTTATTTTCATAACTTTCATTACCATATTTATCAGAACCGGAATAGAAAGTTAATCCGTAACCATTCTTATTAAATGGTTTGTTGTAAATAATTTCAATTAATTGCCAATTTGGATTCATATCCATTCTGCCTTGTTCAATGGTAGGTTCGTTAGATGTTATTTCATCTGAAGATTCATCTGATGATTCTATATTATTGTTTGTTTTAGAATTATTAAATTGTTTATTAAATGCACCATAGCCAATTAATAAAGAAAGTGATGCGAATAGTAAATAAATTATTTTATGGAAAATTCCAAATTCTTTTTTAATGTTTAAAATTATAACTAAAAAAGTAATTATTATAATTACAACTAAAAGTGGTAGTGAATTAAAAAATTTTAAACTTAATATCATTAAACCACCACCCAATAGCAATAGAAATGTCAAAATTCCGATACTTTCTTTTATTGTTTTTTTATTTTCCATAATTTTAATTTGTTAATTTATAACAAATATATAATTTTTTTTATATTTGTAACTCATTAATAATCAGATAATCTATAAATTATGGAATTTTTAGAAATTTTAGATAACAATGTTGTTGTTAAAGAGAATGGTAGTAATTTATCAATTAAGTTGAAAGAAAACACAACAATCAAATCATCTGTTCTAATTAATTACAATAGTGTCAAAAATCAATTTTATATTTTTTTTATTATTGGAATAATACTAACAATATTAAATTATTCTTCAAATATGGTTGAAAAAATTGTTCCCAAATCACAAGAAAGTGCGATTTTTTATCAAAGAGGTTTTGATAGATACCAAATACAGCCTGGTGGTTGGGGAACTTCAATATATCCTGTTCATATGAAAAGTGATGGAAGTTTTTATTATTCAAAAAACACTCCAATATTTTTTATGTGTGAAGTTTTTATCTTTTTCATATTTGGAACATTAAGTTTTATAAAATATAAACAAAAAGAGAGTGTAGAATCAAACTTTGTAAATGACCGCCACACTATAACACTTACTTCAAATGGTATTCATATAAGAGATAATGTGTCTAAAACTTTTTATGTTGGTAATTCTAATGATACAACAGAATTATATAACAAAATTTCAAAGTTGATTGAAACAATTAAATTAAGTTAAATTAAAGATTTCCTTACTCCGATAAAACACAATTTTTTCATTAATCACCAATAAAAAACCCCTTAATATCTGAATATTAAGGGGTTAATTTGTAGCGAGAGAGAGATTTGAACTCTCGACCTCAGGGTTATGAATCCTGCGCTCTAACCAACTGAGCTATCTCGCCATTAACTAATTTATTATTTCTCAATGCGGGTGCAAATATATAAATAATTACTTTCTTTCCAAATAATAACAGCATATTTTAATATTAAAAAATTATATAAAAAAAACAAAAAAATAGGAGTGTAGTATTGTTTTTTTTTATATTTTGCTGAAAATTTATATATTCAATTATGAAGCCAAAAGTTAAGTACGAATTAGAGTTTCCAATACACTCGTCACCTCAATTATTATATCAATACATTATTACGCCATCTGGTTTGTCGGAATGGTTTTCTGATAATGTAAATTCAAGAGGCGAATACTATACTTTTATTTGGAACGATTCAGAAGAACATGCTAAATTGGTTTCTAAAAAGACGGGTGAAAAAGTAAAATTCAAATGGCTGGATGAAGATGGAAATGATACTGATTACTATTTTGAATTAAAAATACAAGTTGATGAAATTACAAATGATGTCTCTTTAATTATAGTAGATTTTTCTGAAGAAGAGGAATTATCTGAAAATCAATTATTGTGGGAAAGTTTGGTTTCTGATTTAAAACATGTAATTGGTTCGGTTTAATTTTAATAAATAAGTATATTTGCTCCCGCTATAAAAGGCGGGATTTTTTTATGATAAATTGTAACGGAAACATTCAAGATTCTAGCAATTACGCTATTGAAAATAATAGAGGATTTCTATTTGGTGATACCATTTTTGAAACTATTAAAGTAAACGGAACTAAAATTTTGTTTTTAGAAGAACATTATTTGCGTTTAATGGCCTCAATGCGAATTTGCAGAATGGAAATTCCAATGAATTTCACAATGGAATTTATGGAAGAAGAAATCTTAAAGCTAATTGAATTACAAACAATTAAAGTCAGTAATAGAATTCGTTTCACATTTTTTAGAGACGCTGAAGGATTTTATTGTCCTGCTTCAAACGATGTGCAATTTATTATTACCTGTTCTGAATTGTCTTCTGATAAATATTCTTTTTCTACAGCTAAATATGAAGTTGAATTATTTAAAGATTTTCATGTTTCTAAACATTTATTAGCAACATTAAAAACCAATAATAAGATGATTAATGTAGTGGCGAGTATTTTTGCAAAAGAAAATAATTTTCAAAATTGTCTGTTAATTAATGAAGATAAAAATGTTGTAGAAGCTACAAATGGTAATCTTTTCATGAAAATAGGCAGTCAATTAATTACGCCGCCAATTTCAGATGGTTGTTTAAATGGAATTATGCGAAAACAAATTATAGCAATTGTAAATAAAATGGAAACTATTGAAATGATAGAAAAAAGCATTTCACCTTTTGATTTGCAAAAAGCTGATGAACTATTTATTTCAAATGTAATTACTGGAATTCAACCCATTACAAAATACAGAAAGAAAGAATTTACTTCAGAAGTTGCTGAAGAAATTTCAGATTTATTAAATGCTTTAATTAATTAAGTGTTGGATTTTCTGGAGAATTTGAAAAGTAAACATATTCGCCACCAATTTCATTTAGTTTTTCTTTCCAAAAATTTTGACTTTTTTTGTTAATAATTTTGTTTTGTAATTCGTTTTCCAAAATAATCCAAGAATTATCATTTAATTCTTCTTCCAATTGATTGGTTTCCCAGCTACTATATCCTAGGAAAAAACGGATATTTTCTTTTGAAATTTTACCTTCATTAATTAAAATTTTTGTGGCTTCAAAATTCCCACCCCAATACAAACCATAAGAAATTTCAATACTTTCAGGAATAAGTTCCGGTACATTATGTAAAAAATATAAGTTATCTTGTTCTACAGGACCACCATTATATATCATAAAATTAGCATCTATTTCTGGAAACAAATCATTAATAGAATATGAGAGTGGTTTATTTAGTATAAAACCTACACTTCCATTATTTGAGTGTTCTGTTAACAATATTACAGATCTATTGAAAGACATATCATTTAAGATGGTTGGTTCTGCAACGAGCAAACAACCTTTTTTAGGTAATAATGAAATCATAAGCAACTAATTTTAAATGAAATTAGGAAAAAATAATAAATTGGACAAATTATTTAGTTTAATATTATATTAATTAATGATAAAGAATATAGAATAAAAAAAACCTCTTAGAAACTAAGAGGTTTTCGAATAAATAAAAAATATTTATTATCTGTTGTTTACTGATCCATCTAAGTCAGCACCTGCTTTGAATTTT
>CAMDGB010000036.1 GCA_945897915.1 Chryseobacterium gleum
TTTATTTTAAAAAAATGTAATAATTTATACCAAAAAACTATTCACTAATTACTAATTACTAATTACTAAAATTTTATCTTTGCCAAGAAATAAAATTTAAAAAATGATTCCACAAGAAACCATAGTTGCCTTAGCTACCCCATCTGGTGCGGGTGCTATTGCTATTATTCGATTATCAGGTAAAGATTCTATTACTATAGCTGCCGAAGTTTTTGATTCAGTTTCTGGAAAAGATATTACAAAACAAAAAACACACACCATTCATTTAGGGCATATTGTAGACAACACAAAAGTGTATGACCAAGTATTACTCTCCATTTTTAAAGGTCCAAATTCTTACACAGGAGAAAATGTAGTCGAAATTTCGTGTCATGGTTCTACTTTCATTCAACAACAAATAATTCAATTATTGCTTCGTAAAGGAGCTAAAATGGCGCAAGGAGGCGAATTTACTTTACGTGCCTTTTTAAACGGAAAATTAGATTTATCTCAAGCAGAAGCTGTTGCTGATTTAATTGCCTCTGATAACGAAGCAAATCATCAAATCGCTATGCAACAAATGCGCGGTGGATTTAGTAATGAGATTTCAAAACTCCGTGAAGAACTATTAAACTTCGCATCGTTAATAGAGTTAGAACTTGATTTTGCAGAAGAAGATGTAGCGTTTGCCGATAGAAAAGCATTTGAAGAATTATTAACTCGAATTGAGTTTGTTTTAAAACGATTAATCGATTCTTTTGCGGTTGGTAATGTAATTAAAAACGGAATCCCTGTAGCCATTGTAGGCGAGCCAAATGTAGGGAAATCAACCTTATTAAATGCTTTGCTAAACGAAGAACGCGCCATAGTTTCAGATATCGCTGGAACCACACGAGACACCATCGAAGATGAATTAGTAATTGATGGCATAGGTTTCCGATTTATCGATACAGCCGGAATTAGAGAAACAAAAGACGTAGTAGAAAGCATTGGAATTCAAAAAACATTTGAAAAAATTGAACAAGCGCAAGTGGTTTTATATTTAGTCGAAAGTCAAATGTCGAATGTCGAAAGTATAGTACCGCATATTAACGAAATAAAACAAGCACATCCTGAAAAGCCAATTATTGTTATATTTAACAAAGTTGATTTACTTTCGGAAAATAAAATAAAAGAAATTTCGTCTCTTGTTTCGACTTTCGACTTTCGACTTTCGACTATATTTATTTCAGCTAAACAGAAAGTTGGTATTGATGAACTTAAAAATACCTTACTTTCATTTGTAAACACAGGTGCTTTACGAAATAACGAAACCATTGTAACCAACACCCGCCATTACGATTCGTTATTAAAAGCGTTAGAAGAAATTCAGAAAGTAAAATGGGGCTTAAATGCTGGAATTTCATCCGATTTAATGGCAATTGACATTAGAAGTGCTTTATATTTCTTTGGTGAAATTACGGGTGAAGTAACTAACGATGAGTTACTTGGTAATATTTTTGCTAATTTTTGTATCGGAAAGTAATGAAAAAAGCCAATTCAAAATGACTTCTAAATTGGCTTTACTTCTATAAATAACATTTTTATTAATCCTCGTCCGCTTCTCCAGAAGTATTTTTTTCTGTATTATTTCCTGTGGCAGCATTAGCTCTAATTTCTGTATGACGAACTTCTCCGCCAGTTGTACCCGTTTGTTTTCCTAAAAAAACAGCTACTAAAGCAATTACAAAAGCAAAATACGATACCAAACTAGCTTTAGCATGATTTTTAAAATTTAAAAACAAGCCAACTAAAGAAATTCCAGCCAAAACATATAGGACTAAAGCCAATTTCTCAGCCATTTCTTCATGTTCATGAATAATTTGGTCTGTTACTGAAGGTAGGTTTTCTGCAATTTCTTCGGCTCCTTCGCCAGTAAACATACTCGCAAAACCGAAAATGGCTGAAACACAAAAAAGTACATACGCTACATTTTTAATAACATTTTTTTTCATTACAATTCCTGTAATTAAAATTCCTAATCCAAAAATTGTCCCAATAATTGGAAAGTGGTTTACCACCATGTGTAAATGTGCATCGTTCATAATGTTGTTGTTTTTAATTATTATTTTAAAGTTAACTTAAAGTTAATTTATTGTATATTTGGACAAAATTCCAAATCAATGAAAGGCATTCTAAAACATCATTTAGTATACACAAATATAGCGATTTTTTATTTGATTGTAAGCTTTTTAACCCGATTAGTTTTACTATTTCATCCTATCACACAAAGTAAATTTTCTATTCTTGAAATTAGTAAAATATTTGGTCTTGGCTTATTATCTGATTTGTTTGTTTTTGTAATTTTTGGTACAATTTTATGGCTATATCTTATATTTTTATCTAATTCTAAATATAAAAAACCTTATGGATATATAATTTTAGGCATATTTGTAGCACTACTACTTTACATTCTTTCTGGAAAAAGTATTTTAAGCGAATACGGAGGCGTATTACCAGAAATTGGAATTGCATTTGTAAGTTTAAAAATCATTTTTTTTGCAGCCATATTGTTTACAGAAAAATATAGAAAATCGATTCGTTTGGCTTTATTTTCTTTAACCATTTTCTTATTTGTATTACTAATTATACAAAACGCAGTTAGTGAATTCTTTTTTTGGAATGAATTTGGGGTAAGATATAACTTTATAGCCGTAGATTATTTAGTGTACACCAATGCCGTTATTGGAAACATTATGGAATCTTATCCAGTGGTGCCGCTTTTTGCATCAGTTGGAATTTTAGCCATTATTGCTTCTTATATACTTATCAAAAAATCAAAATCATATTTAGAAGTTTTACCTAATTTTTCAAATAAACTAAAAATTATAGGAGTGCAAGTACTATTGTTTGTTGGTGCTTTGCTTATCCTTCCTACTATTACTTCTCAACAAAATAGCTCAAATGTATTTGAAAATGAACTGCAAAGTAATGGACTTCAAAAATTCTATAAAGCATTTTCAAATAGCGAATTAGACTACTTCGAATTTTACGAAACACTTCCTGAAAAAGATTTAGCTCAGTATGACACAATTATTGGTGCAAATTACAATCAAAATAGTACTTCTATTGACCCTCACGGGATAGAAATTAAGAAAAATGTGGTTTTGATAACTATTGAAAGTTTAAGTGAAGAATTTATGAAACACTACGGTAATCAGAACAACATTACACCTTTCTTAGATCAATTAGCTGAAGAAAGTCTGTTTTTTACGAATTTATATGCTACTGGAAACAGAACCGTTAGAGGATTAGAAGCCGTTACGTTGTGTTTGCCTCCAACTCCAGGTGAAAGTGTTGTAAAACGAAAAGATAATAAAAACAAGTTTACTACGGCAAGTGTTTTTAATTCTAAAGGGTATACTTCTAAATTTTTATACGGTGGCGATGCCTATTTTGATAATATGCAAGACTTTTTTAAAGGAAACGGATATGATATTGTAGACAAATCAAGTTTAAAACCAAACGAAATTTCTTTCTCAAATATTTGGGGTGTTTGCGATGAAGATATGGCTAAAAAAGCCAATCAAGTTATGAATGAAGAAGCTAAAACAGGTAAACCGTTCTTTAATCATTGGATGACAGTAAGTAATCATCGTCCATTTACTTATCCAGAAGGAAAAATCAGCATTTCAGGTACTACAAAATCAAGAGAAGGTGGTGTTATGTATACCGACTATGCTTTGAAACAGTTTTTTGAAATGGCTAAAAAACAAACTTGGTTTAAAAACACGGTTTTCGTTATAGTTGCCGATCATTGTGCCTCAAGTTCAGGAAAAACAGAATTACCAATGGATAAATACAGAATTCCTGCGTTTATATATGCCCCTGGATTTATTGAACCACAAAAGATTAATAAATTGGTTTCCCAAATTGATTTAATGCCAACAGTTTTAGGAATATTAAACTTTAAATATGAATCTAAGTTTTTTGGAAAAGATGTACTAAAAACAAATTATATTCCGAGAGCTTTCATTGCAACTTATCAAGATTTAGGATATATAAAAGATGATGTTTTAACGATTATTTCACCTCTAAAAAAATTAAAACAATTTGATTTAATTCAACAAAAAAACGAAACATTAGGTACTGAATACAGCATTATCTATGAAGAAAAACCGAAAACAAAAATAGATTTGAAATTGAAAAAAGAAACATTAGCGGTTTATCAAACAGCATCCTATATTTTAAAAAATAAAAAATATCAGAAAATAAAATTACCAAATAACGGACACACCAATTAATTTTCCTATGCCGAAAGTGAATGCAACCGCTTAATCTTCTTCATTTCAGCAAGTATATTATACAAATAACTGGCATCAATTTCTGTTTGAATAACTTTTTAAACTAATCAGCTTTTAAAGTTTTAAATTATAGTAATCCGTTGTACTTTCTTGTAAACCATTCTGTAGTCAAAGAAATTGCTAAAATTATTAATAACCATAAAGAATCAATTAAAGGAGAATTTTTTATTATAGTTTTTTCTACTGGCAAATACGTATTTTTTTGAAGTAATTTCAAAATTAACTTTTCTATTTGATTGGGGAAAATAATTTCTCCGTTATTTTGATTGGCTAATTGTTGCAATTTTGAAACATCAGGATTGACAAATTGTTTTTCTACATCGAAATCTAAAACTTCAAAAGTTCCGTTATAACTAGCGTTACTAGTAGTTTCTTTTACTTGAAACGTATAACTTCCTGGAGTTAATCCGTCAAAAATGGCTTGATAACCATTATTCGCTTTTGAAAAATTATAGTTTTTAGTAGTTTTAGTTGCTTTATTAGTCAAATAAATGGAAAGCGATGCGTTTTCTTCCAATTCATAACTTTTATTAAAATATTGTGCGAATATCTCAATTGTTTCACCAGAGTTATAAAAACTTTCGTGTTGCACCAAAAGCGATTTCTTGGCAGAATTAATTGCTAAATACTGAATAATTTTATCAATAAACAGGTCGTATTTCTCGTAAGATTGATTTAGAACAAAACTCTCCATACGCCACTTCCAAGAATTTTCACCTAATAAATAAGCATTTCTGCTATTGCCTTTTTCTGAAAAAGTCAAAATAGGATTGCCAACTTCAATGCCGTTTACTTTTGCAGTTAGTAAGGTATTAAAACTTGCTTTTTCAGTTATTTTACCAAAAGGATTTTCAAGTGGTGGCAACTGCGAAAATTGAATGTCATTTTGTGCAAAAAGATTAAAATCGGTTACAAATGAGGGGGAGAAATCTTCTTTTTTATTGGTTAATTTAAACTGCAAATCGGATTGCATTTGATTTAGAAAATTAAAATCAGTTGCCATTCCGGTTACGATAAATGTATTTATTTTTAAATTTTTATTTACTTCAAATATTTTTCTAAACGAAGCCGTTGGTTGGTATAAAATTAATACATTGTATTTTTGTAAATCACTGATTGAATTGGTTTTAATAATTGTTACCTTACGATGTGCGTTAGATTCTATAGCGCGTTTAAATGCACCTAAATCTGGATGAGAAATGTCTGAAATAATTGCAATTTCTTTTTTCTGATCTAATACTTCTACTGCAAAGTTTTTATTATTATTATAAGTGTTTTTTTCTTTAACAGAGGAAGAAAGTACGGCTTTGTATTTTTGTAATCCTACTCTATCCGCTTCTAATAAAATTTGCACCGATTGTACTTTGTTTTTTTTATCGAAATTTACCGCTTGACTAATAACTTTCTTACCATTTTTCTCGATTGAAAAAGTTGTTGAAACAGACTTATTTCCGTTGTATTGCAAGAAGACTTCTACGGGAAACTTATTCTTTAAAAAAGCGTATTTATTCGCGTTAAGCTGATTAATTTTCAAATCAAAAGTAGCCGTTGTGTCGCCCAAAACAACCGGAAAAACACTAGTTGATTCTTGAAAACTAAACACATAATCATTTCCAATTGTCTGATTGCCATCGGTTAACAACACAACAGGATAAAAAGTATTTTTATTTAATTGCTTTAAATTGCTTGCAACATCATCTATATTCGATTGGTTTCCTTTAAAATCTAATGACTTTCCAGCAATAAATGTATCATCAAAAGTATAACTTTGAATTTCAAATTTTTCTTTTAATGCCGAATTCGAATTTAGTTTTTCAAATAATTTCAACGCCACAGCATTGGCTTTTAATCCTGATATAGAGCGAGAATTATCGGCAACAATAGCAAGCGGAATTTTGTTGGTTTCAATTATTTTTCTTGAAACCACAGGATTAATCAACAACAAAAGCAACGAAAAAACCGATATAAAACGTAAAAAAGCCAATAACCAATTTGTTTTATTTTGGTTATCGGCCTTAAATAAATACTGATAAAACGCAACAACTCCAGAAATAATAACCGAAAGTAGTATTAAAAGGATTGTGCTAGTTGTCATAAATATAAGTAATTAGTAATTAGTGATAAGTGAAGAGGAATAGATTAATTGCTATTTACTTATCACTAGTTACTTTTATGTTAGCATTCCCCCATCTACATTAATAACTTGTCCAGTTACATAGGCACTCATATCCGAACTTAAGAAGACACATACATTTGCCACGTCTTCTGGCGTTCCACCACGCTTTAATGGAATCGATTCTCTCCAACCTTTTACTACATCTTCATTTAATTTTGCAGTCATTTCTGTTTCAATGAAACCTGGGGCAATAGCATTGCATCGGATATTTCTTGAACCTAATTCTAATGCGATAGATTTTGTAAAACCAATCATACCAGCTTTAGATGCAGCGTAATTTGCTTGACCTGCATTTCCTTTCACACCCACTACAGAACTCATATTTACAATAGAACCTTTACGGTTTTTTAGCATAATTTTTTGTACCGCTTTAGTCATATTAAATACCGATTTTAAGTTGATATTAATTACCGCATCAAAATCTTCTTCAGACATTCGCATTAATAAATTATCTTTTGTAATCCCGGCGTTATTAATCAATATATCTATATTTCCAAAATCAGCCATTACATCATCTACTAGTTTTTGTGCTTCGTTAAAATCTGCAGCGTTTGATTTATACCCTTTAGATTTTATCCCTAAAGCGTTTAATTCGTTTTCCAAAGTTAATGCAGATTCAGCAGATGAACTGTATGTAAATGCAACATTTGCACCGTTTAGAGCAAATACTTTTGCAATTCCGCTTCCAATTCCTCTGCTTGCACCTGTAATTATGGCTACTTTTCCTTCTAATAATTTCATATAATTCTATTTTAATAATATACTTTTTTATAAAAGTCAAATATAATAATAATTTAAAGTAATAAAAACTTCTTTTACATTAAACCTTTTTGTTTTATGTGTGTCTAATTATTTTAAAACTATTAAAAACCATGAAATTATAAGTTAAATCAAAGAAAAAAACGAAAAATTCATGAAATTATAAATGTTTGCTTATTTTTATGCTTTAACTCAAAACCTTTAAGACTATTTTCTGGAAATAGAAAACCAAAAATGAACCATATTTTTTACATAATTTACTTTCTATTATTATCTTCATTTTCTCTATTTGGACAAAATGAAACTGATTCTTTGTCTTTGAAAATTAATCCCAAATGGAATGCAAACAATTTTAAATTAAATACTACTTACATTTCAAAACAAAAGGATACTTTAAAAATTACTCAATTTAAATTTTATATTTCTGATTTTCAAATTACTTATGATGACAATACAATTTTATCTGATAAAAAGTCACATTTAATTGATTTTGAAAAACCGAATACTACTTTATTTGCAATAACTAAAAACTACAAAAAGAAAATAAAAAGCATAAATTTCTCCATTGGAGTTGATAGTTTAGCTTCTGTTTCAGGCGCTTTGTCTGGTGATTTAGACCTATCAAATGGGATGTATTGGGCTTGGCAAAGTGGGTATATTAACATAAAAATCGAGGGAAATAGTTCAAGTTGCAAAACCCGCAAAAACAGATTCAATTTTCATATTGGAGGTTATTTAAAACCTTACTATGCCATGCGTAAAATTGAAATTCCCGTTAATAAACTTCAAAATCAAATAAATTTAACAGTAGATTTAGAGCGATTTTTTAGTGAAATAAAATTAAAAGAAATGAATTCTGTAATGATTCCAGGAAATGATGCCATGGCATTTGCCAATTTAAGTTCGAAAATGTTTTATGTAGAATGAAAAAAATAATTTTAATAGTGGTGTTTGGTTTATTAATTTTTGGAATAGTATCTTTTTCCAAAAATCACTTTACGCCTATTTATATTGAAATTCCTAATAATTGGCCCAAGCCAGTTTATGATTTTAAGAAAAACCCATTAACTGAAGAAGGTTTTCAATTGGGAAGACAATTATTTTATGATCCAATATTATCTAAAGACAACACTATTTCCTGTGCTAGTTGTCACCTTCAGGCGACAGGTTTTACTCATGTTGACCACGAATTGAGTCACGGAATTGACGGAAAAATTGGCACACGAAACTCATTAACATTGCAAAATTTAGCTTGGAATAAACATTTCATGTGGGATGGCGGTGTTAATCATTTAGATGTACAAGCTTTAGCGCCTATTTCTAGTGAGATTGAAATGAATGAAACCCTAGAAAACGTTATAAATAAGCTTCAAAAATCAGAAAAATATGTTGATTTATTTGAAAAAGCTTTTGGAACTAAAAAAATTACAGGTCAATTAACTTTGAAAGCCATATCGCAATTTCTAGTCGCTTTAACAACAACTAATTCGAAATATGATAAAGTTAAAAGAAATGAAGAAAAATTTACCGAAATGGAACAAAAAGGATATGCGTTATTTCAAAAACTTTGCATCTCTTGTCATACAGAGCCGCTGTTAACTAATAATGAATTTAGAAATAATGGGTTATTAATGGATATAGATTTAAAGGATTTAGGACGAATGAAAATAACACAAAACAGTAAAGATTCGTTACTTTTTAAAGTTCCAACATTACGAAATATTGAATTTACTTATCCATATATGCACGATGGAAGATTTAAAACGCTAACTGAAGTAATTAAACATTATAATTCTGGTATTCACAAGAGTAAAACGTTATCCAAAGAGCTACAACAACCTATGAATTTATCTGACAATGAAAGAACAGAATTGGTTGCTTTTTTAAAAACCTTGACCGATAAAACCTTTCTATTTAATTCAAAATATGCTTATCCAAAATAAATTAATTTTTAAAATGTCAAATTAACTAAATTAATCAAAAATGAAAAAACAAATTATCATACTATTATTTGCAAGTTTTTCAACTTTTGCACAAACTAATCCAGCCATAACAAAATGGATGCAAAACACAACTACTTATGGTAGTTATTATACATCAGGAAACTCTACTCCTATTCCAATGACAGTTTTAGCAAATTGTCAACAAGTGCGTTATGATGCTACAAATGTTTATGTTAATACAACCGGAATTCCGGCCTATCCAACAGGTATATTTACCGGAGATGGAAACACAAATTTAGCAGGAAATCAAAATGCTATTTATAGAATTCCTTTAAATCCAGTTCAAAACACTGGTACTCTTTCACCTACAACGGCTAATAACATCGGAATATTTATTAATGGAGTGTCTTTATTTGATTACAGAGATGGTGTTGCTTATAGTGCTACTGCGACAAATGGTATTTGTGGTGGCCCTCCACCTAATGCAATGTGTCCCGGAGGCCCGGGTACAACTCAGGCTTGGAATAGAGATGCTATTCCTGCAGAAAAGCTTGGTTTTGATTGTGCAAAAGGACATCCAGCGGGAACCAATTACCACCATCACCAAAACCCAAGTGCTTTCAAATATGATAATACAACTTCTACTACTTACTCTCCTATTTGCGATTTATATGATTCCGAAGGATTGTATACAATTAACACAACTCAGCATTCTCCTTTAATTGGATTTGCTTATGATGGTTTTCCTATTTATGGGGCTTATGCTTACACAAATACCAATGGAACTGGAGCAATTACGCGTATGAAATCGGGTTACCAATTAAAAACGTATACCAATGGCTTAAGAACTAATGGGCCTTCAGTAGGCCAAACTATTGGAAGTCAGACCTTTTTTCTTGGTTATTTCAAAGAAGATTATGAATTTGTTTCACACCCTTCGGACCCAACTTATTTAGATGTACACAATGGACGTTTTTGTGTTACTCCCGAATATCCAAATGGTATATATTGTTATTTTGCTACCGTAAATGCAGATCATTCTTCAGCTTATCCTTATGTTATTGGATCTACTTTTTATGGTGTAAAAACAGGTGCCAAAGTTACTACAGTCCCAACAGGATTAACAACTTTCTTATCAAATAATGAATTTAATATAGATAATACAGCTATTACAGTATTTCCAAATCCTGCTAGTGAGTATATTACAGTTCAAGCTGAATTTGTTCAGTCTGATCTAAAAGTGGAACTTATAAATGAATTAGGACAACTAATTACCACAAGTAAAATTCTTCAAGGAAGCACCTTAACTGTTATTGAAACTGACACACTTTATAATGGTATTTATTTTATTAGAATTTCAAATGGAAATCAGAGTAAAAGTTTTAAAGTGATAATTGCTAAATAATTAAAAAAAAACAAATTAAATTAGATTTTAAATTAAACCTTTTTTAATATTGTAAGTCTAACAGTTATCAACCAAATTTATACAATCTATGAAGCCATTCAAAATCCTACCTTTATTTGTAATTGTTTTTTCTATATTGTCATGTAATAATACTAACGAAGAAAATTACACTCCCATAACTGAAAACTACCCTGCGGTAAATGCAGAATTTGGTAGCTCGGTTGATTTAAACAATTTGGCCAATTATGCGAACCAAACCGTTCCTGCATACATCACTAAAGACAATAGTCTTTTAAATCCTATCACAGATAAAGGCGCTACTTTAGGAAGGGTTTTGTTTTACGATAAAAAAATGTCTTCTAACAATACCGTGTCTTGTTCAAGTTGTCATAAACAAGCAGTGGCTTTTGGAGATAATAGTGTAGCAAGCACAGGAGTTAATGGAACTACTGGTCGTCATTCTATGCGATTAATTAATACCCGTTTTGCCACAGAATCTAAATTCTTTTGGGATGAACGTGCTGCAACTTTAGAAATACAAACCACCATGCCTATCAAAGACCACGGCGAAATGGGTTTTAGTGGCACAAATGGCGATTTAAATTTTAACGCTTTAATTACAAAATTAAGTGCCATAAATTATTACAAAGAGCTATTTAAGTTTGTATATGGTTCTGAAGAAATTACAGAAACTAAAATTCAATTTGCTTTAGCGCAATTTATTAGAAGTATTCAATCATTCGATTCAAAATACGATATTGGACGTGCAGGCGCACCAAATGATGGAGCACCATTTACAAACTTTACCACACAAGAAAATCAAGGTAAAAACCTATTTTTAACACCTCCAACATTTAATGCTTCTGGCGTAAGAACAGCTGGCGGAGTTGGTTGTGCAGGATGCCATGCCGCACCAGAATTTGACATTGATCCTAACACAAGAAATAATGGAATAATTGGCAATATTGTGGGTACAGGCATTGATGTTACGAATACCAGAGCTCCTTCTTTAAGAGATTTAGTAAAAGTAGATGGCACTACAAACGGACAAATGATGCATACAGGTGTAATAACTACACTTCAACAAGCTATTGGTCATTATGGTACAATAAATATTGCACCTGGAAACAACAATTTAGATCCGAGATTAAGACCAGGTGGTGTAGGACAACAATTAAATTTAACCGCAACAGAGGTAAACGCAGTCATAGCTTTTTTAAGAACTTTGTCTGGCACAGATGTTTATACGAATACCAAATGGTCTAACCCATTTAATTAAAACAAAAAAATCCCGCTTCGTAATTTTCGAAGCGGGATTTTTTTTAATGCTATTTATTTTTTAGAAAGCTACATTCCATTTCGGAAGTGTACCATTGTCTTTTAGAAAACTTTGTAAAACAGTAGCTTCAACAAATGTTGGAATGCTTTTTGTTTTTCCTGTAAAAGTTTCATACCAAACTACTTCTAAAGCAGTAATTTCTTCCTTTTTCATTTGTGCTGGCCAAGAATATTTTCTTCCGGTTTTAGCAAATTGGTGTCCGTTTACAATTTTATCGTACAAACCACCGCTTTTTACTTTCAACGTACCATCATTCTGAACCGTACCTGTTGAACCTACCATAATTAATTGTTTTTCTTCGTTACTTGCATCAAATACTAAGAAAACACCACTTGCTCCATCTGGAGCATTACAAACTTCTTCTAAGTTTAAATCTGTTGTAAATAGAAAACCATTTGTTGATTTGTATTTTTTTAATTCTTTTTCCATTATTATTTTATTTGTCACGACAGCTTTTAAATACTACGTGGTATTATTAAACAAAAACTCCATCTTGATGTCATCTTGATGGAGTTTTAATATATTTTAAGATTAAAACTTTAATTCAAATTAAAGTGATTATCCCATAATTTCTTTTACTTTTTTTCCAATTTCTGCAGGAGAATCTACTACATGAATACCACATTCTCTCATGATGCGTTTTTTAGCCTCAGCAGTATCGTCTGCGCCACCTACAATTGCACCTGCGTGACCCATTGTTCTACCTTTAGGAGCAGTTTCACCAGCGATAAAACCAACAACTGGTTTACGGTTACCATCAGCTTTTACCCATTTAGCGGCATCAGCTTCTAATTGACCACCGATTTCACCAATCATAATGATACATTCTGTTTCAGGGTCATTTATTAATAATTCTACAGCTTGTTTTGTAGTAGTTCCAATAATTGGATCTCCACCAATACCAATTGCTGTAGTAATTCCTAAACCTTGTTTTACAACTTGGTCAGCTGCTTCGTAAGTTAATGTTCCTGATTTAGAAACAATACCAACTGTTCCTTTTTTGAATACGAAACCTGGCATAATACCAACTTTAGCTTCACCTGGAGTAATTACTCCCGGACAGTTAGGACCAACTAAACGGCAATCTTTACCTTGAATAAAATCGTATGCTTTAATCATATCTGCAACTGGAATTCCTTCCGTGATACAAATAATTACTTTAATTCCTGCATCAGCAGCTTCCATAATGGCGTCTGCAGCAAATGCTGGCGGAACAAAAATAATTGAAGTATCTGCTCCTGCGGTTTTAACCGCATCTTTAACTGTATTGAAAACTGGTCTATCCAAATGCAAAGTACCACCTTTACCAGGAGTTACGCCACCAACAACATTTGTTCCATATTCAATCATTTGTGAAGCATGAAACGTTCCTTCACTTCCTGTAAATCCTTGAACTATAATTTTTGAATTTTTATTAACTAAAACACTCATGATGTTATTTGATTTTTAAAAGTTGAGCAAAAGTAAGTTTTTTGCCAGTAATAAATGAATTTTTTGAGACTTTTTTTATACTTTATTTTGTTAATTTAGTAAGCATCTAAATTTTGTTAGATCAGACAAAATATAATAATCTATTTCCCTTTTAGTTTCTCTAATATTTCTGGAATACGCTTAATGTTGGCAAGTTGTTTTAATTTTTCACGAGATTCTTCAATTGGTGTGCCAAAATAAGATTTTCCGCCTTCTACAGATTTAGTAACTCCTGTTTGCCCCATAATTACAGCTTTTGTACCGATAGTAATGCCACTAGTTGTGCCTACTTGACCCCAAAGTGTAACCTCATCTTCAATAATTACACATCCTGCAATTCCGGTTTGAGAAGCAATTAAACATTTTTTCCCAATAATAGTGTCATGCCCTACATGAACTTGATTGTCAATTTTGGTACCTTCTCCAATAGTAGTATCACCTGTTACACCTTTATCAATGGTGCAAAGCGCGCCAATTCCCACATTATTTTCAATCACAACTCGTCCACCAGAAAGCAATTGATCAAAGCCCTCTTCACGTTTTTTGTAATAAAAAGCATCAGCGCCTAAAATAGTTCCAGCATGAATAATTACGTTGTCGCCAATTATAGTATTATCGTAAATAGATACATTGGAATGAATCAAACAATTTTTACCAATTTGAACTTGATGACCTATAAAACAATTGGGTTGTATAATTGTTCCCTCTCCTATTGTTGCAGAATCTGAAATAGCAATATTTGCAAATTGAAAAGGTCTAAAATATTTTGTCAATATATTAAAATCTCTAAACGGATCATCTGAAAT
>CAMDGB010000037.1 GCA_945897915.1 Chryseobacterium gleum
GACATCGTTGTTTCTAAATCGGAAGCTGAAACGTGTAATTGATTGCTATCTAACTCAAATAAAAAATTATCAAGAATGGGTAAGGTGTTATTGCTATTAATAACGCTTCCTAAAACTTGTAATTGTTTTAATAAATACGAACTGGATACTATAAAATTCATCATTTTTAATTTTTTTTTCTTTTACAAATATAATGGGTTACAATTAAATCTAAAAATATACTTATTAACAACTAGTAACTATATTTTTTCTTTCTTAAGTACGTAAATATAAATCCGAAAATCGCTAATAAAACAATTGGTAACGCTACAGTTAGCATTTGTGTTTGATTGTAGTTTTCATGCACACTTTGTTTATCTAGCAAGGGTAAGGTTACATCTTTACTTCTAATGTTAATAAGTCCGTTATCATCCAAAAGGTAATTTACGCTATTTAAGATAAATTCTTTATTTCCGAAATATTGTCCGGTGTATTTGTCATAACCTAATTCAATTGGTACGCCTTTATCTAATTGATTTTTAATCACATCTCCATCAGAAATTACAATCATTTTAGTTGTAACACTTTTATTTAAAAATGTATCATCTTTAAAAGGCAACACGCGATTATTGTACATAGAAGTAAAAGAACCTTCTAATAAAACCGCTACAGGAATTAAACCGCCGTTTGGGTAATCTTTTTGACTAGTTTCTTCTACAATCATTTCCAAAGAAACTACGTTTGGTGTTCCAATTACTTTTGAATAAGGAGAACTTTCAAGTAAAATAGTAGTTTTACTATTCGAATTTAATACTTCTATTGGTGAACAGAAATCGAATTTTACACCATCAGTATTTTTTACAACTGGGTGTTTTTTTGAAGCTGGATAAATAAATGGTGCCATTTTCCAGTTGTAAGTTTCCATTTGACTTTCACTTCCTTCTTTTCCAGAAGCTAATTTTAATGGCGTACCGTATTCATCTTTAATCATTTGAGGACTAATACGGAATCCGTATTTGAAAAACATATCGGTCAAATTCAAATCGTTGTTACTTACTAAAGTAGAACCTGATTCATTGTAAAGATTTTCCATTTCGGCATTAGTTCCATCAACCAACCAAAGCGTTTTACCGCCCTTCATAATAAATTGATCTAATACTTGTTTTTCGGCTTCAGTAAATTTTTCTCTTGGTTTTGCAATAATAGCTAAGTCGTAAACATTTAAAGCTTTTAATGTTTCTTTTGGCTGCGATACTACAGAGTCTAAAGTTATTGGTCCTATATAATAATTATCACGAATGGTTTTTAAAAAATCGGCAATATAAATATCATCTAACTCGCCATTTCCTTTAATAACCGCTATTTTACGTTGTTTTTCTTTTGATATTTTGTGTATGGCTTCTGCAAAAGCATATTCTAAGTGTTGTACGGAACTTTCAACTTTTTTTTCAGTAGAGGCACCCATTAAATTTTTCAATAATTGCACTTTTGCACCCTTATCGCCATAATTTGCTACTGCCCACGGAAAAGCCACTTCTTGTGTTTGTTTTCCTTTTTCTTCTACAGTTACATTTATTGGTGTTAATCCTTTTTCAAAGAATTTTTTCATAATTTCAACACGTTCTTCCTCTTTTTCAATTGGATTCACAAATTGAAAGCTAATATTTGAATTATATGATGAAAATTCTTCTAGTAATTGACGCGTTTCTGTTTGTAATTTCTTAAAATCAGCAGTAAAATTACCTTCTAAAAATACATCAATAAGTAAAGGTGAATCTACACCATCAATAATTTTTTTTGTGGTTTCAGAAAGGGTATATCTTTTGTCTTGCGTAACATCGAAACGTTTGTAAATATAATAACCAGCAAAGTTTATAAGGAATAAACCAATCGCTAAAAATCCTAATTTCTTTAAACTATTTTTTTGAATATCCTTCATTACCATTTAAGCGATTTAAGTTGATAAACAGTTCCGGCTAAAAATAAAATGGTGATACTAATAAAATAAATAATATCTCGAGTGTCTAATACGCCACGACTCATACTTTTAAAGTGAAAATCCATACCTAATGTTTTGATAATTCCGCTGAAATTACCAAACAAATTGGATAATCCATCAAACCCAAAATAAAAGAAAAAGCATAAAAAAACCGAAATAATAAAAGCTACTATTTGATTGTCTGAAAGGGTAGAAGTGAAAATACCAATAGAAGTGTATGCGCCAATTAAGAATAATAATCCAAAATAAGAGCCAATGGTACTGCCATAATCAAAACTATTTTGAGCTGCTGTAAAGCTTGAAACTATGAAAACGTAAAAAAATGTAGGTATTATGGCAATTAAAATTAAAATAAATGCACCTAAAAATTTGCCATTAACAATTTCCCAAAGACTTAGAGGTTTGGTAAAAAGTATTTCTAATGTGCCTTGTTTTTTTTCATCTGAAAAACTTTTCATAGTTACTGCTGGAATTAGGAAAATAAGTATCCATGGTGCCAATTTAAAAAACGGACTCATATCAGCATATCCAGAATTTAAAATGTTAAAATCTCCATCAAAAACCCATAAAAATAATCCATTTAGCAAAAGGAAAATGGCAATTACTAAATATCCAATTGGCGAACCAAAAAAAGATTTTATTTCACGTAGCAATACTGCTTTCATATTTAAGACTTGTTTTAATACTTACAAAAGTAATTTTTATACTTGAAACTTTATAATAAAGTATCTAATTTATCCACGCTCCAAGCTTCAGGTTTTTCGGCAAAAAGTGTTTTGGTATAACTCCAAACTTCACTAAAAAAAGCCGATTTTCTATAATTTTCTAATGCTTTTTCATCTTTCCAATAACTGTAAGTAAAAAAAACGCATGCATTTTGTTTATCTTGATACAATTCTAAAAATTCAATGCCCTCAAAACTTCTTATTTGATGTTTGATTTCATTAAAATTCTCTAAAAAAGCCGCTATTTTTTCTTCTTGAAAGGTTAATTTCACAATTCGTACAAACATAATTTTTAAAATTTTTAAATCGTAAATCCCAAATCGTAAATCCAAAATTATTCGCTAAATTCAACAATCACGGCATCTTGCATTTTTAAACCTAATAAAGTATGCGCCGATCCAGATCGGTTTGGATTGCTTCTGTAAACAGCAATTTCTAAAAAACCATCTTGATTAAAAAGTGCAATTTCATTTCCCGCCATGGCATTTAAATCGGTTGATTTGTTATTCTTAAAATCGGCATAATTGTTCTTTACTCTATTTATGGTGTAAACAGAAAAACGAACAATATATTGTCTCCCTTTAGCTACTTCTTCAATATAATTTTTCGAAATATTAGTCACACAATTACCAAAATCATCAATGTATATAATATGTCCGCGAATAGATTTTAAATTTTGATCCAAAATAGGAACTAACATATTCATTTTCTTAATTTCAGTTATTGGAGTACCAATTACTGTCATTTCGCCACCTTTTGCCAAATGAGTAGCCACCGTTGCAAAAACGTCTAAATCGCTTGAACCTTCAATTAATCGATCATGAATAGTAATTTGGACTATTTTTTCAGGATTTTTTTTATTGGTTAAACCTCCAAAAATTCCATTATCGGCACCAATAAAATAATGTCCATCGTACAACATAGCTATATGATTGGTATCAGCATTTCTTGAGGCATCAACAGCTACAACATGCACTGTTCCTTTTGGAAAATGAGCATAGGAAGTAGCCAATAAATAACTTGCTTCTAAAACGTTAAATTTATCTATAGAATGAGAAATATCAATAATATTTGTTTCAGGAAATAACGAATATATCTTACCCTTAAAAATTCCCGCAAAATGGTCTTTTAAACCAAAATCTGTAGTAAGCGTAATTATTGACATTTTATTGTTTATAACTTATTTGAAATGGAATGGTTGTTTTTATTATATTTGAATGATACAAAATTACTCTTTTTTTTACAGATTTAAAACAATTAAAAATTATAGCATTTGAACGAAAGAATTATTGAATTGGAAAACATTGCACCAAAAGATTTTTGGGGCGCACATGATAGTCATTTAGAGACAATTAAAAAGTATTATCCAAAATTAAAAATTGTAGCACGAGGTACAGTTTTAAAAGCGTTTGGTGAAGCAGAAGTTTTAGACGAATTCGAAAAACGGTTTCGTCGTTTGATGGCTCACTTTACACGTTTTAATACCATTGACGACAATGTAATTATGCGTGTTATTGAAGGCGATGCCCAACAAACGGGTGAAATGCCAAAAGGTGATCAAATTTTGGTTCACGGGTTAGGAGGAAAGCTAATTAAAGCCATCACGCCAAATCAACAGAAATTAGTCGATTTTGTTGCTACAAACGATATGGTTTTTGCAGTGGGTCCAGCTGGAACTGGTAAAACTTACACTGGCGTAGCACTAGCCGTTAAAGCACTTAAAGAAAAACAAGTAAAACGAATAATTTTAACGCGTCCAGCAGTAGAAGCAGGAGAGAACTTAGGTTTTTTACCTGGAGATATGAAAGAAAAATTGGATCCGTACATGCAACCTTTGTATGATGCTTTACGCGATATGTTGCCGCCACAAACCCTAGAAGATTATATTCTAAAAGGAATTATTCAAATTGCTCCTTTGGCTTTTATGCGAGGAAGAACTTTAGATAATGCTTTTGTAATTTTAGATGAAGCGCAAAATACCACCCATTCTCAAATGAAAATGTTTTTAACCAGAATGGGAAAACATGCTAAATTTATTATTACAGGAGATCCTGGACAAGTAGATTTACCAAGAAGAACCATTTCTGGTTTGAAAGAAGCTATTTTAGTACTAAAAGATGTAGAAGGAATTGGGATTTTATATCTTGACGATAAAGATATTGTAAGACACAGATTGGTAAAAGCCGTTATTAATGCTTATAAAAGTATAGAAAATACAGATTAAAAACGAAAGAGGTGTTAAAATAAACACCTCTTTTTTTTGTTAAAAAATGATTTTAAAACTACTTTTGCAAAACAAAACAATAACTCACAAAATGAACACAATAACAACTACAAATTTTAATTTCACAGGTCAAAAATCAGTTTACAGAGGAAAGGTAAGAGAAGTTTATAAAATCAACGACGATATATTGGTAATGATTGCTACGGATAGACTTTCCGCTTTTGATGTGGTTTTACCTGAAGGCATTCCATACAAAGGACAAATTTTAAACCAAATTGCAACAAAATTCATGCAATTAACGGAAGATATTGTTCCAAATTGGCTAATTGCTACTCCAGATCCAAATGTGGCTATTGGGCATTTATGCGAACCTTTTAAAGTAGAAATGGTTATTCGTGGCTATTTATCAGGACACGCAGCTAGAGAATATGCTTTAGGAAAAAGAATAATTTGTGGTGTTACAATGCCAGAAGGTTTAAAAGAAAATGACAAATTTCCTACACCAATTATTACGCCAACAACTAAAGCGGATAACGGTTCGCACGATGAAGATATTTCGCGTGAAGCTATATTATCAAACGGAATTGTTACTGAAGAAGATTATTTAGTTTTAGAAAAATATACTAGAGATTTATACCAAAGAGGAACTGAAATTGCAGCATCTAAAGGTTTGATTTTAGTAGATACAAAATACGAATTCGGAAAAACAAAAGAAGGAAAAATTGTTTTAATTGACGAAATTCATACTCCAGATTCTTCTCGTTATTTTTATGCAGAAGGCTATCAAGAGAGACAAAATAATAACGAAGAACAAAAACAATTGTCTAAAGAATTTGTACGTCGTTGGTTAATTGAAAACGGATTTCAAGGAAAAGAAGGACAACAAATTCCAGAAATGACTACAGAATATATTGCAACCGTTTCAGATAGATACATTGAATTATTTGAAAATATTTTAGGAGAAAAATTCGTGAAAGAAGATATATCTAATATTGAGGAACGAATTTTTAATAACGTGCAAGCGTATTTAACAAAATAAAAACCAGTGAAAACCTGACAGGTTTCAAAAACCTGTCAGGTTTTATCATTTATTCCATAATCAAATGTTTCACTACAGTTTCGGCAGCGTATAACCCAAAAAGCCCTGGCATCCAACTATTTGTTCCGTAAAATGATCGTTTATAATTTGAGCCATCTGTCATTTTTAAGCTGCTTTCATCCTGAATTTCAGAAGAAAAAACCACTTTCAATTTATCAATTTTCACTTCTTTTAGGCGTTTCCGAATCGTTTTTGCTAAAAAACAATTTTCTGTTTTTGTAATGTCTGTCACTTTTACTTTAGAAACATCCATTTTTCCTCCAGCACCCATTGATGAAATTATTTTAACACGTTTGCGTTTGGCTGCAATAATTAAATTTAATTTTGGTGTAATGCTATCTATACAATCTAAAACATAATCGAATTCGGGTGATACAATCTCTAAAGCTCTTTCTGGTGATAAAAATTCTTCCACGCAAGTTAATTGTAATTCTGGATTGATGTCCATTAATCTATTCGCAACAACCGTAACTTTCGGTTTACCAATGGTGCTGTGTAAAGCCGGTAATTGTCTGTTAATGTTAGTAATATCTACAGTATCACCATCTACAATTGTCAGTTTTCCCACGCCAGCACGAACTAAAAACTCTGCAGCAAAAGAACCCACACCTCCTAAGCCAACAACTAATACGTTTGAGTTTTTTAATTTATTTAAGCCTTCTTCTTTAAATAATAAAGCAGCTCTTTCTTGCCATTTTGCCATAATTTATTGCTTTTTTGTAAAAACAGATTTGTAATTGTTCCAAACTATTTCTTTCATTTCTTCCACTGAAATATTTTTACATTTTGCTGCAAAAGTATAAACTTCTTCCAAACTTTCCGATATTGTATCTGTTTCTAAAAAAAATTTATCGTTGGGAACATATTTAAAAACCGATTCCATTTCTGGATTTCGAAGCAAATATTTTCCAAAAGACAAATAAAAATCTTCATTTAAAAGTTGTTTTGCTAACGGAATATTTTTTGAAAACCCATGAATGATAAAAGGCGATTGAAGATTACTATTTTTTTTACAAGAAATGATTTCATCAAATGCCGCTACACAATGTAGAATTACAGGTTTAGAAATTTCGTGTAAAAGAGATAATTGCGATTCAAAAACGTTAATTTGTACTTCAATTTTCTTTTCGATTCTTTTATCTAAACCACATTCTCCAATAGCAAGACATTCATTTAATTGAAGTTTTTTTTAATATAAATTAAATCTTCACTTACGCGTTCATCAACAATATGCCAAGGATGAATTCCGATAGAATAGTTAGTAATATCAGCTATAAATTCATTCGGATATTGGTTTACAATTTCTAAAATTGCATCAGAATTGGTATAAGAATGTGTATGTAAGTTAACAAATTGCATAAAATTGTTTTCACAAAAATAACATATTTTAACAAGTTATTTATCTAAATTTGTATCAGATATTTTATTATGATTCAAAAAGCATTCCGCCAATACATTTCAAACTTTCAAGGTTTTTCTCGAGAAATTTGGATTCTTACACTCGTAACATTTATCAATAGGGCAGGCACCATGGTTTTGCCATTTTTATCTAAATATTTACACGAAGATTTACATTTTTCTTATTCTCAAGTAGGAACTATAATGGTGTTTTTCGGATTGGGTTCTTTATTAGGTTCTTGGTTAGGCGGAAAATTATCAGATGCTATTGGTTTTTATAAAATAATGATATTCAGCTTGTTAGTAAGCGGTTTAATGTTTTTCGGATTACAATTTGTTACCTCTTTTTACGGATTATGTATCAGTATGTTTTTAATTATGTCTGTATCAGATATGTTTCGTCCGGCTATGTTTGTTTCTTTGGGTGCTTATGCAAAACCAGAAAATAGGACCAGAGCTTTAACTTTAGTGCGATTGGCAATCAATCTTGGATTTGCAGCCGGACCAGCTTTAGGCGGATTAATTATAATGAGTATTGGTTATAAAGGGTTGTTTTGGGTAGATGGTTTGACTTGCATAATAGCCATTTTAATTTTCTGGATCAAAGTAAAAGAAAAGAAAAAATCTACCTATTTAGATAAAGCCCAACCTGGAGAAGTATTGGTAAAGTCGGTTTTTAAAGATAAAATTTATTGGTTGTTTTTAACTACATCTTTAATTGTAGGGATTATGTTTTTCCAATTATTTACTACCATTCCTATTTATCATAGAGAACAATTTGGGCTAACCGAATTACAAACAGGTTTGTTATTAACCTTAAATGGTGTTTTGGTTTTCTTTTTAGAAATGCCAATTGTAAATTATATCGAAAAGCATAAAAAAGACAAGTTAAAAGTCATTATTTTAGGTTGTTTTTTAATGAGTATCAGTTTATTTTTAATGTTAGTAAATACTTGGGCTGGTATTTTGTTAATTATGATGCTATTTATGACGTTTTCAGAAATGTTTAATTTTCCATTTTCAAATGCGTTTGCAATTAGTAGGGCTCCAAAACACCAACAAGGCCGTTATATGGCTATTTTTACTATGAGTTATAGTTTAGCACACATAATAAGTGCTAAAGCTGGTATGTTTATTATTGATAATTATGGCTACCAAGCCAATTGGTTTTTCATGGGAACACTTGGTATTATTGGTACTGCAATTGGTATTTATGTTTTTCGTTTGGTAGAAAAAGAAAAAAATGTTAAAACTCGTTAATTAACAAAATTTTAAAATTTCGTTTTTATAAAATTCCTATTTTTGACTTTTAAATTAAAATTATACAATTATGAATGTTAAAATGGTTTTTCAAGGATTAGTATTGGCAAGTGCAATTACTTTTTTGCCTACTACAACTTTTGCACAAAACAATCGTTTCAATCAATTGTCACAATCCAAAAACAACAGTTTCGAGTTGCGAATTGACAACGCCATGACCGATGCGCAATTGAAACAAGATGAAACAGATGCTAAGAAATTTGATTTTGAAGTTACTTTTTCTGGTGTAAAACGTAACGACAAAAAACAAATTACAGCGATTAAAATCGCTTACAAAGACCAAGATGGAAATTCTGGAAATTATAATGTAAGCGGGGAAACGCCTATTAAACCAATTTCAATTAAAAAGCAATTTGATGGCACAGGAAAAGGCTTAATTAATATAGAATCTGGTGCTTCAAAAAATGATATGTTTGCGAATGGTTTTGACATGAAAGGATTTGACGGAATGTTTAATAACGATTTGTTTATGAATTTAGATAATAACGTTATTAGAGGTTTTGTAGACGGCAAATCAATTGATTTAGAAAAGTTTAAAGAATTGCAAAATGAATTTCAAACCGATTCATTAGGTGGAAATTTCAAATCATTTACATTTAAAGAAGGCGAAATTATTGGCGACAATCCAGATATGCAATTAGAAGAAGAAAAAACAGATGAAAACGGAACCACAACAAAAAAATATTCTGATGGAAAAGGAAATACAATGATTTTTTCAGAAAATTTTGGAAATGGAAATCAAATTGGTAAAATGAAAGTTGAAAAAAACTTTCAATCAAAAGATGATGCCACCAAATCAGATCTCGAAAAACTAAAACAAGAATTGGAAAAAACCAAAACCGATTTAGAAAATTTAAAAACGGATTTGCAAAAGGATAAAGTAAAAAGAAAAAAGTAAAAAAAACCAGAATTTTTCATTTGAAAATTCTGGTTTTTTTTAAAATCGTAAATCGTAAATCGTAAATCCCAAATCGTAAATTACCTAAATTCTTTCTTAATTCGAGCAATATCTCGTTTTGTGTCGTTTTCTTTCATGGTTTCTCGCTTATCGTAATTTTTCTTACCGCGGCACAATGCGATTTCTACTTTCGCAAATCCTTTTTCATTCGTATATAATTTCAACGGTACAATTGTTAATCCCTTGTTATCCGAATCTTTATCTAGTTTTTTAAGTTCTTTTTTGTTTAATAAAAGTTTGCGTTCGCTCTTGGCTTTGTGGTTGTAATGCGTTCCAAAAGCATATTCTTCAATTGTAGCGTTGATTAGAAACAATTCGGTTTGCTCGTTAAATTCGCAAAAACTTTCAGTGATAGAAGCTTTTCCTAATCGTATTGATTTAATTTCTGTTCCAGTTAATACAATACCTGCGTCGTATTTGTCTATAATTTCATAGTCAAATCTTGCCCGTTTGTTTAATATGTTTATGATTTTTTGCATAACTAGGCAAAATTAGGTTTTATTTTTTAAAGAAAACGGTATATTTTTTATGATTTTAATTGTTAAGTGGCATTAAATTAAAATTATGATATGGAATGACGAAAGAATTGGAATGTTTTTTTAGTAATTTTGACAAAAATTAAAATAATGTTTAAAGTTTTAGCAAAAATTAACAAATTTATTTTACCAAGCTATTCCAAGCAATGTCTTGATTTGGCGAAAGCTACAAAACTGCAAAAAGCAATAATTGCTTGGCGTTATTATGTAACGATTCACGCTTTAGAAAAAAAATAAAAATATTATAATTAAATTTATAATTTAATACTATATTTGCACTCACAAAAATCGGCCTTGTGGCGCAACTGAATAGCGCACTTGATTACGGCTCAAGAGGTTTCTGGTTTGAATCCAGACAAGGTCACTACTTACATCCCAAAACATTTAGAATTAGATGTTTTGGGATTTTTTTTATCATCATTTCTTTTATTTTTTATAAAAAAATATTATTAAAGAACATTTTTATTATCTGAATTCCATCATAAATCTGTCATTTTCTTGAATTAATTCAAGATTTTTTAATTATCTTGCAACCTTAATTTTTTAAATAATTCTTTATGTTAGAATTGTTTATGATATTTAATAAATCATTATCATGAAAAAACACATTTTTCTATTCATTTTTTTGCTTTCGAGTAGTATATATGCCCAAGGCGTTTTTTTTAAAATGGGAAAAAATTATTCTTCTTTTTCCTATAAAAACAATACTCCTTTCGCAGATAAAATTAAAATTAATGGAACGGGTAGTAGTTATGAGTTAGGTTATGCTATGCCTTTAAAATTTAAAGATTTTTCTTATTTGGGAAGCATTACTCTAAACGATTATAACGGAACTAGTGAATCTAAAACAAATAATTTAGATTATAAAACCTCATATATTGGTTTACAAAATGCGGTTAATTATCAGTTTTTTGATTCTTTTTATTTTTTCATCAGCGCTAAAGCTGGTTTAAACATGTCGACCATCATTTATGGAAAACAACAATTAAATAATTCTACTTTTAATCTAACCGACAACAAAGATTTTTCAGGTTTAATTTTACAACCCGTATTAGGTTTAGATGCTAAATATTACATTTCTAAATCAGGATATTTAAGTTTAGGTTGTAATGTAGCTAAAAGTATTTCATTAAATCCTACAAAAGATAAAGTTTCATTTAATACGTTCCAAATTCTTTTTGGAGGTTATTTTGAATTGAATAAAAACAAACATTTATGAGAAAAATAGTATACTTATTAGCATTATTTTGCACTTCTTTTTTCTATGCACAAACAAATGGAATAACCTATCAAGCAGTAATTTATTATCCAAGTGGACAAAATATTCCTGGAGTTGACATTCAAAATAGTCCGATGACTAATAAATCGGTTTGTTTGCAATTTTCACTAACGGATAATCTTTCTCAATTAGAATATCAAGAAGTTATTCAGACTACTACTGATAAATTTGGTATTGTCAATTTGATAATTGGATCTGGAAACCAAACGGGAGGATACGCAAGCTCCTTTAATACAATTGTTTGGAATGCAAATCCTAAAAGCCTAAAGACAGGTTTAAGTACAACTGGAATTTGTTCAAACTATACTGAAATTAGTAATCAACCTTTTACTGCCGTTCCTTATGCATTATATGCCGCTAATTCAGGAACACCCGGTACGCCAGGCCCACAAGGGATTCAAGGAATAGCTGGGCCTCAAGGCCCTCAAGGTTTACCAGGGGTAAATGGCACAAATGGACTTAATGGTGCAGTTGGACCGCAAGGACCTCAAGGTTTAGCAGGAACAAACGGAATAAATGGAATTGATGGTGCAGTTGGTTCTCAAGGCCCTCAAGGATTACCAGGGGTAAATGGCACAAATGGAAATGATGGTGCAGTTGGACCGCAAGGACCGCAAGGTTTAGCGGGATTAAACGGAATAAATGGAATTGATGGTGCAGTTGGTTCTCAAGGTCCTCAAGGTTTAGCAGGAACAAACGGAACAAATGGTTCATCAGCATATCAAGTAGCCGTTACAAACGGTTTTGTGGGTTCAGAATCACAATGGTTAGTAAGTTTAATCGGAGCAAATGGTGCTAATGGTGCTGCAGGAATAAACGGTACAAACGGAACAAATGGTTCATCAGCATATCAAGTAGCCGTTACAAACGGTTTTGTGGGAACAGAAGCACAATGGTTAGCTAGTTTAATCGGAGCAAATGGTGCAAATGGTGCTGCAGGAACAAACGGTACAAACGGAACAAATGGTTCATCAGCATATCAAGTAGCTGTAACAAACGGTTTTGTGGGAACAGAAGCACAATGGTTAGCTAGTTTAGTCGGAGCTAATGGTGCAGCAGGAACAAATGGAACAAATGGTTCTTCAGCATTTCAAGTAGCTGTAACAAATGGTTTTGTTGGCTCAGAGTCACTATGGTTGGCTAGTTTAATCGGAACTCAAGGTCCAGTTGGCGCAGTTGGTCCTCAGGGTGCACAAGGCCCAGCAGGAACAAATGGTAGTGACGCTAGCGTTACAGTAGGTTCTATTAGCACTACTTCAAATCCAAAAGGTGCTTCAATAACATCAGGCGAATTAAAACTTGCCCCAGCAGATGCAACAAATGGAGGTATCGTTACTACTGAAACTCAAACATTTGCCGGGCTAAAAACATTTAGTAGCATTATTGGGGGTTCTATCTCAGGAAATGCCACTACGGTAACAACCAATGCTAATTTGACGGGAGCAATTACATCATTAGGAAATGCAACAACTTTGGGATCATTTACATCTGCTAATTTAGCTACGGCGTTATCAGACGAAACAGGATCAGGAGTTGCAGTATTAGCAACCTCACCAACCTTGGTTACACCAGTTTTAGGAGTTGCGACAGCTACGAGTATTAACAGTACCACTATTCCTACTTCAAAAACATTAGTGGTAACTACCGATAAATTAAATGTAATGGCAGCGACTACCTCAGCTGAATTAGCTGGAGTTATTTCAGACGAAACAGGAACAGGAAGTTTAGTATTGTCTGCTTCACCAACCTTTACAGGAACACCTTTAGCACCAACTGCAGCGGCATCGACAAACACAACCCAAGTTGCTACCACTGAATTTGTAACATCTGCTGTAACTTCAGCAAATGCTACCAATGCCAATTTAACGGGAGAGGTTACATCAACAGGTAATGCGACCACAGTAACCAACGCAGCGGTAATCGGCAAAGTATTGACCGGCTACACTGCTGGTGCAGGAACAGTTGCTGCAACAGATACTATTTTACAAGCGATACAAAAAATAGATGGTAATGATGCGTTAAAAGCACCACTGGCAAGTCCAACCTTTACTGGAGCACCTTTAGCACCAACTGCAGCAGCATCGACAAACACAACCCAAGTTGCTACCACTGAATTTGTAACATCTGCTGTAACTACAGCAAATGCTACTAATGCCAACTTAACAGGAATGGTTACTTCGGTTGGAAATGCAACAACGGTTGTAACCAATGCTAATTTGACGGGAGCAATTACATCATTAGGAAATGCAACAACTTTGGGATCATTTACATCTGCTAATTTAGCTACGGCGTTATCAGACGAAACAGGAACAGGTGTTTTAGTTTTAGCAACCAGTCCTACTTTAGTGACACCAGTCTTGGGCGCTGCTACAGGAACAAGTTTAAGCGTTTCAGGTCAATTGACTTCAACAGTAGCCACAGGA
>CAMDGB010000038.1 GCA_945897915.1 Chryseobacterium gleum
TTTGAAATAAAAAAATGAAAAAAATAGTAATATTATTGGTTTTTATTTTGTCTTCGTGTACAAGTGAAATTCAATATTTGGGCACCGAAAAAGTAGTTATTAAAGGTAAATTAATTACTGAAAATAATGTCCCAATTCCTAATCATAAAATCTCTGTAAATATTATTAAAGATGCTGGTTCAGGATGGTTTGCAAGTGACTATGAAAATAATTTAATAGCTTTTGGAAACACCGATTCTAATGGAAATTACACGTTTGTTTTCCCTAAACCTTCCAATTTTGATGATATCGAAATTACTACAAATGAGGAGGATATTATTTATAATTCTCAAAAAATAAGTCAATTTAACATGGATAATTTTACGAATTTTCAGTTCGATGCGCCAACCATGAAAATTTTTGACAAACAGAATCTTACTAAACTAAAAATCACTTTAAATCAACAAAGTTCTAGTACGGCACTAAAAAAAATAGAATACATTGGCCAAGTAGCTGAAGAAAATATAAGAATAAATATTACTCCTGAAACTGAATATTATCAAAATATTCAATTAGATAAAATGGTTAAAAAAAATCAAACTATAATATTAAGATATACAAAAATTAATTACACTACGAACACCACAACTATTACTGAAGAAAATGTGAATATTGACAATTCTAATCTTGTAAACTACACCTTAAATTACTAATTATGAGAGCAATAATTTTTGTATTTTTATTAATTTCATTTGTAACTTTTGGACAAGATAAAAAAGAAGAAATAGCAAAATTTAATCCTCATTTTAGCTTTGGCGCGACTTATTCTAATTTTTTTGGAAACAATTATTTGTCAAAAGGGCATAGAAATGATAATTATGGTTTTTTTATAAAGCTAAATGCTATACAAATTTATAAATTCAATATTGGAGGTTTATTTGATAAAACAAGGTTAAGAGCTATTGACGACAAAGCTATTGGTGGAAATGTTGGAACTTCAAATTTAAATTCTGCAAATATTTATTTAAATTATAATATAAATTTAAACAAGCATTTTTCAGTAGAGCCCGAAATTAAATACGGAGGAGTAGAAATTAGACAAAGCGGAATTGGTAAAAAATTAGGTGTTCAATTTGGCGAATTATACGGTATTGGGGCTAATTTCAATTATAAAATAGATAATAGTTTAACTTTTTTCATAAATTTAAATTATAATAAAATTATTTTAGATGTATCAACCACTCCTGAATTTGAAAGCTATTTTGATAATAGTAACTCCTTAAATATTTCATTTGGAATTAAATTATAATCATGCCAATTTCTCCAACCTTCACTTCTATTTATATCCAAAATTTTGAAATTGGTTTTCAACATTGCTACTCAAATGGCTTTTTAAAACATACTGAAATTTGTAATTTATTTCAAATTGCAGCAGGAAATCATGCGGATTTAGGTGGTATTAGTTATTTAGATATGCAGCAACATAACCAAGCATGGGTGTTAAGTAGAATGCGAATTGAAATTACAAAATTACCAAAATGGAAAGATGTAATTACGGTAAAAACATGGATTAGAACGTTAGAAAATTCCCGTTCCGTTCGTTGTTTAGAAATGTATTTGAATGATGAAAAACTGATAGGTTGCGAAACTTTTTGGGTAGTTATAAATACCAAAACCAGACGCCCCGATAATTTAGCGTTGCCACATACTCACTTTGAAAAATATGATACAGACAGTATAATAGAACCAATTCAGAAAATAAATATCCCAGAAGTATTTACATATAAAAACGAAAGAAAAATTCTTTTATCGGATATTGATATTGTAAATCATGCCAATAATGTAAAGTATTTAGAATGGTGTTTGGATGTTGCAAACGCAGAACAAATTTTAAATAATTCAATTAAAGCGCTAAACTTAAACTACTTACAAGAATTAAATTATAATGATACGATTGATATTCAGCACACAGAAAATTCATTTTTAATTACTAAAGAAGGAAAAAATTGTTTTGCTTTGGAAATTGAGATTTAAAATTATGTCAACACAGAATTATTGAAAGAATTATTTTGTGTGAATCAGTTTAATCTGTAAAAACTGAGGACCTATCTAAAAATTTATTTTACTCAACGTTTCCATTACATAATCGTGCATTACTTGTTTGTAATCCAAGTGAGTAACCATTCGTAATTTACCTTGTCCCATATTGCTAATATTGATATTTTTCTCTTTCAACTTGTCAATAAACTGTGTTTCATTGACATCACTTTTCAGTTTAAAAATAACAATATTGGTTTCAATTGGTTCTACTTTATAAATAAAAGGTAGCGTTGCTAAAACACTTCCTAATTCTTTAGCTTTTTTATGGTCTTCTTCTAATCGAGTGATATTATTTTGTAACGCATACATTCCAGCCGCAGCTAAATAACCTGCTTGACGCATACCGCCACCAAATATTTTACGAATTCGAAGCGCGCGTTTCATGTCTTCTTTTGTGCCTAACAAAACAGAACCAACTGGCGAACCTAAACCTTTTGACAGACAAAGAGAAATGGTATCAAACAATTCGCCATACATTTTTGGATGTTGTTTTTTTGCAACTAAAGCATTCCAAAGTCTGGCGCCGTCTAAATGGTATTTTAAATTATGTTTCGTGCAAACTTCTTTTATTTTCTTTAATTCTTCTATATCATAACAAGCGCCGCCACCTTTGTTTGTAGTGTTTTCTACACAAACTAACTTCGTCATTGGTGCGTGATAAAACTCAGGGTCATTTATTGCATTTTCTACTTGTTCTGCTGTAATCATGCCTCGGTTTCCATCAATTAAATTACAAGAAACACCGCTGTTAAAAGCAACTCCACCCGCTTCGTATAAAAATACGTGTCCCCATTTATCGCAAATTAATTCGTCACCCGGATTGGTGTGTAATTTTATCGCGGTTTGATTTGCCATTGTTCCAGAAGGAAAAAACAAAGCTGCTTCTTTACCAAATAAATCAGCTAAAGACGCTTCCAATTCATTAACTGTCGGATCTTGTTTAAAAACATCATCACCCACTTTGGCGTTAAACATAAATTGTAACATTTCTGGAGTGGGCTTGGTAACCGTATCGCTGAATAAATTAATTTCCATAAATCGTATAAATAGTCTATTTTTGTTCTGTAAAACTACAAATAAAATGGTAAATACCGAACAAATAAAAGACATTATTAATCGCCTTGGTGCGTTAAGGAGGTATCTTTGACGTTGATGCCAAGCTTGTAGAAATATCTAACGAAGAAGAAAAAACCTTTGCTCCCGACTTTTGGAACCATACCAAACAAGCCGAAATTGTAGTTCGAAATTTACGTTCGAAAAAGAAATGGGTAGACGACTATACACATTGCGAAGATTTAGCAGAAGAATTGCAACTGACTTATGATTTTTATAAAGAAGATGCCGTTTCTGAAGAAGAATTAGATGCCATTTTTGAGAAAACCATCAACCATATTGAAGATTTAGAATTTAGAAATATGCTTTCGGAAGAAGGTGATAATTTAAGTGCTGTGCTTCAAATTACTGCTGGTGCTGGTGGAACAGAAAGTTGCGATTGGGCAAGCATGATGATGCGAATGTATTTGATGTGGGCCGAAAAACAGGGTTATAAAGTTAAAGAACTGAATTATCAGGAAGGTGATGCTGCCGGAATAAAAACGGTAACGTTGGAAATTGAAGGCGATTTTGCTTTTGGATATTTAAAAGGAGAAAATGGTGTACATCGTTTGGTACGAATTTCTCCATTTGACAGTAATGCCAAGCGCCATACTTCATTTGCTTCCGTATATGTGTATCCTTTGGTTGATGATACCATTGAAATTGAAATTAATCCTGCAGATATTGAAATTACAACCGCCCGTTCTAGTGGTGCTGGCGGACAAAATGTGAATAAAGTAGAAACCAAGGTGCAATTATATCATAAACCTTCTGGAATTCAGATTCAATGTTCGGAAACGCGTTCTCAGCACGACAATAGGTCGCGTGCGTTACAAATGTTGAAATCGCAATTGTACGAAATTGAGTTGAAGAAACAATTAGCACAACGTGATGATATTGAAGCCGGTAAGATGAAAATTGAATGGGGCTCGCAAATTAGAAACTACGTTTTACATCCGTACAAATTAATTAAAGATGTGCGTTCTGGGTTTGAAACTTCCGATTCTGAAGCCGTATTAAACGGTGAAATTGATGGGTTTTTAAAAGCCTATTTAATGATGATGGGACAAAAAGAAGACTAACAAATTAGATAAAAAAATTCGACCTGTCGAGTTGTAAAACTTAACAGGTCGAATTAAACAACTCGACAGGTCGAGTTTAAAAGTTTAACAGGTCGAAATTTATTGCTTTGGTTTCATTGCATTTTCTATACGCGCAACCAAATCATTTAAATGAAATTTAGTTAAACGATCTGTAGCAACAGCACTAGCTTTTTTCAATTGTGCTTTTAATTCCATCAATTGTCCTTTAGCAATTGATGGAATATCAGTATCTAAGACACTAATTCTTTTTCCATCAAAATTTCCATTTGCTGTTTTATCAGCTAAAGCAACATCAATTACTCTACTTACAAATACTTTTTGAAGATTTCTTCTGTATATATCAATAGCTGAATTCGCTTTTATTTCTGAGAAAATACCTCTTCTTAAATCTGAAATTAATTCATCAACTGAATAATTGGCTTTGTTTAAAGATGATGTTTCAATTAATCGAACCAATCTATCGTTAGATAATAAACTTGAAAGTGTTGCATCTTGCATACTCTTAATTGCATCAACACCTACATCACCTTTTATTTTAGAAATAATATCTTGATTTAATAACCAAGTTGGCGTTTTAAACAATTGATCATTTAAGAAAGCAACTGCTTCATTTTGAATAGCAGAAGGTGTAACTTCATAAGCATTTCCTGCCATATCATAAGTTTTAGGATTTTCATAAACCCCACCTACATTTTTAGTTACGTGCCCCATATATCTTCTGAACTGTCCAACTAACGAATTATATAATCCCTCTAATTCTGAATAATCTTCACCTTTTTCTTTGCTCCATTCTGTCAAATTAGGTAAAATTCTTTTCAAATTTTTAATTCCATAAGCAGACGCTTTCATAGAATTATCTCCTAAATCTTCCGTTTGAAAACGAGGATCGTATGGATTGGTTTCTGTACCAAACCAGAGTCTTTTGTTATTATAAGCATCTTTAGTCATTTCATTTAACAATGCTTTTTCCACTTTTTCATCGGCAGCATCTTTAAAATAAGAATATCCCCATTTGATTGCCCATTTGTCATAATCTCCAATTCTTGGAAACAAATCTTTTACATTATCTTCAGGTTGTGCTACATAATTGAAACGAGCATAATCCATAATAGAAGAAGTATGTCCGTTTTTCTTTTGGAACTCTGGATTTCTTAACATTTCTACTGGAGTAGCATTGCTTGCTCCCATATTATGACGTAATCCAAGTGTATGGCCAACTTCATGAGCTGCCACAAAACGAATTAATTCGCCCATTAATTTATCGTCTAATTTTTTATGTCTAGCATTAGGATCTACAGCAGCCGTTTGAATTAAATACCAATCGCGTAATAAACTCATAATGTTGTGGTACCAACCAATATGACTTTCCATAATTTCACCTGTTCTTGGATCGTGTACATTTGGACCATAAGCGTTTTGAATTTCTGCAGCAAAATATCTTAATACAGAAAAGCGAGCGTCTTCTAAGCTCATAGTTGGATCGTTTTCTGGCCAATATTCACCACGAATAGCGTTTTTCCAACCTGCAAATTCAAATGCTTCTTTCCAATCATCAATACCTTGTTTGATGAATGGTTTCCATTTATCTGGCGTGGCTGGGTCTAAATAATAAACAATTGGTTTTTTTGGTTCAATTAATTCTCCATTTTTTTGTTTTTGAGCATCTTCTTCATTTTTTGGTTCTAAACGCCATCTAACTGCAAAAACATCTGTATCTGCTTTTTGAGAATCTTCTTCAAAAACATCGTATCCATTTGCAAAATAACCTACTCTTTTATCAAAAGTTCTTTTCCGCATTGGGTTTTCTGGCAATAAAATAAAAGACGTGTTTAATTCCATGGTAACCACTCCAGCGTCAAGAGCTGCAGGAAAATCAACACCTATTTTAGGCATTGGCGTTCTTGAAATTTGAGGTGCTATTGT
This sequence comes from Chryseobacterium gleum, assembly GCA_945897915.1. Taxonomy (GTDB): domain Bacteria; phylum Bacteroidota; class Bacteroidia; order Flavobacteriales; family Flavobacteriaceae; genus Flavobacterium. The sequence continues at coordinate 6,201 of CAMDGB010000038.1, forward strand.
TGTAAATGTTTTTGTGGTTCTAATTTCCGTATTGATTGGAAAACTTTTTATAAATTGGATAAACGATTTATCTTTTTGAAATGCCTGAATGCTTAACATTTGCTTGTTAATAGAATTCAAAGAAAATGTTTGTACATCAGCATCGAAAGCGACAGTCATGTCAATAACGCTAGCAATATTGTTTTTACCTGATTCGTCTTTTTTGTAAGCTAAAATGTCATAAATTCCGATAATTGGATCGGCACTTGAATTTTTTACAGATTTTGTAATTGGTTTGTCCTCATTCGGAGTCATAATTACATACGTTATTGAACGCAAAATAATAGTATTGTTCAATCCTTTTTCAAAACGAACTACTTGTCTGTTTATTTCTTCACCACCAAAAATACCTCCACCGGCTGGTGTTTTAGAATATCTGGTAATGGTCATGATTTCTTTACCAATTAGTGCATCAGAAATTTCAAATAAATATTTGTCAGCAACTTTGTGCACATCAATTAATCCTTTTTGCGTAACGGCTGTAGAATCAATTACTTTTTTGTATGGTTTTGGTTCTTTTTTTGCATCTGGTTTTTTTGCATCTGCTGCTGGAGGTGCAGGTGGACTTTTACTTTTCTGGTCTTTCTTTTGAGCCACACTTTCAAATGTGCTTAAAAGCAAAAAGCAAAATAAAATTTGAAATAATTTTTTCAACATAATAGAATTTTTTTGGTTAGTTATTTTATCAGACACTAAATATACCTTTATGTTACTTTAATGCCATAATTTTTATGTTAATTTTAACAAATGATGAAACAAAAAAACCGATTTTCATTGAAAATCGGTTTTTTATATAGCATATTTCTTTTTATGAAAAGAATGTAGTTACATAATATAATAAAGCACCAATAATTGCTGAAACTGGAATGGTTAATATCCATGCCCATAATAAGCTTATAGTCACACCCCATCTAACGGCGCTTAAACGCTTAGTTGCGCCTACTCCAATAATTGAACCTGTAATAGTATGTGTGGTTGAAACTGGCACACCCATTTGAGAAACAGTAAATAAAGTTAAAGCCCCTGCCGTTTCAGAACAAACCCCTTCAAGTGGTGTAACTTTAGTGATTTTAGTTCCCATTGTTTTTACAATTTTCCAACCGCCCATTAAAGTACCTGTTCCAATCATTAAATAGCAGCCAAACGCAATCCATGTTGGCATGGTTTCTTTGGTTACTTTAGTCTCTAATTTGTGACCTTCTAAAAGCTTTCCATCTTCATCAACATATTTAGCGAAAATTTTAGCGTATTTGTAATTAGGATTGATTTTATTATTACTAAAAATTACTTCGTTGGTAATAACATCTTTAACCTCTTTTTTATCTGAATATACTTCAAGTTTTGCAAGTTTTTTGGAAACTTTTTCAAAATTATTTGCGTTTATTTTTTCCTTTTCTAATGCCAATAAAAATGGATTTGTTTTAGAAATTTCAGGATTTAACTTTTCATTTGAATACATGTTTTCATTTGAAGAAACATCCACGATTTTATTTCCATCCAAGTAAATTATATCGCTTCCAAAAACACCAACTGAAGGTTTAAATTTTTTCAAATTCCCTTCTTCATTACTGTATTTTATTTGTAAAATTTCGGTGGTTTGTAATAAATTATATTCTTTAACGAAATTAGGCATATCCGTATCTGTTCCACCTCTGTAAGAATTCGCATAAACAATACAAGCGGCACAAATAATACCCATTACTTTTTGAGAATCGGCTCCACCATGACCTAAAGAAAAGGCAGCTGAAGAAAGTAATTGTAATTTCTTGTACATATTTCCTTCTTTGGTGTGTGATGGATTTTTTCCATGTACTATTTCGTACCAACAATAAACAACTAAGAAAAGTCCTAAAAGCACGCCAATAATCCAAATCATAATTGGTTTAATATCTAAAGCATCTTTTAAACTATAAGTTATATAAACAGTAAGTATTGAAAGTAAAGTTGAAATCGTAATTTTTATAACAAATTTTCTTTGAATGGTAACCATTGCAATCAAATAAGAAATTAGACCTCCAATAACAGGAGCTAAAAATATAAATGCCACTGTTTTTAAAATTTCTGTGGAATTTAACACATCAAAACCCGCGTGAGCGACTGCAGCGCCACCAAATCCGCCAATAAGGGTATGAGAAGAAGAAGATGGAATACCTAATTTCCAAGTTAATAAATTCCAAAGAGTTGCAGCTATAAGTCCTGCTAAAATAACCCAAAGCGTAATGGCCGAATTATCTACAGTTTTGGCAACCGTATTTCCTACACTCATATCAAACACCCAATACGCAACTAAATTAAAAAATGCTGCCCATACGACTGCTTGAGTGGGAGATAATACTTTTGTCGAAACTACTGTTGCTATTGAATTGGCCGCATCATGAAATCCGTTTACCAAATCAAATAACAAAGCAATAATTATTATTACTATTAAAAGTGTAAACATAGTACCTAATTATGAATGTTTAACAGCAACCGCTTCTAAAACTCTTGCAACAGATTTGCATTTATCTGTAGCTTTATCTAAAGAAGTAAAAACTTCATTATAAATAATTATATTTTTTAGGTCTGTTTCGTTTTCAAAAATATCTGAAATGGCTTTTTCAATTACAGAATCTGATTTTCTATCTAATTTGTTTATTTTCTTTACACTTTCAAAAACATTTTTAAAATCTTTCATTTCTTTTAACTCTGTTACAGACTCTGTAATAAGTTTACAAGCTTCAAGATTAATTTCGGTTATCTTTCTGATAGATTTACTAATTTTTTCAACTTGATACAATCTAAGTCTATTCGACGCTTCTTGTAAATTACTTGAGACATCTTCGATCCTTGTCATTAATGCATGAATATCTTCTCTATCAAAAGGAGTAATAAAGTTTTTACTTAACTCTAAATTCATGGTATGAGAAATTTTTTCAATATTTTCAGCTAGCTCATCAATTTTTGTAAAATAAACCTCTCTATCTGTTTTTGTAGCATTGGTAGCTTCGTGTAAAAATTCTGAAAGTTTAGATAATTTGTTTGTTGCTTGTTCAAATAAAGGGAAGAAAGTTTTGTCCTTAGGAGAGAAAAAATTTAAAATATCTTTTAAAGCCATTTTTTATAATTGTTAAAATTTCTTAGCAAAACTAATACTCTAATATTAACTTAAGGTTAAGTCGTAAAAAAGATATTAAGTAATTAAAATTAATTATTAACAATTTAAAAAAAAGCAGACCTGTAAGCCGGATTCTGTCTCCAATAAAATTGGAGCCTTATCATTTATCTAGTCCCGAAATTACTCACGGAATCAATCTTTCTACCCTTCAACAACGGACGAGAAACCCTTAAATGCTGATATACTTGAAATTTCACCGCATAGAGTTTACCTGGTTTCACTACAGCTTAACCTGTACATACTTTCTGTTGCACTTGTCCTTACCGATAGTAATCGGCAGACGGGCGTTACCCGTTATGCTTCTCTTTGGTGTCCGGACTTTCCTCCCCGATGAATCGAAGCGATAAGGCGGTCTGCATGGCAAAGGTAATTTAAAGTTCGCAGTTTTTTTATAATTAAAATGATTTTCTGAATTATATTAAAACAAAGATGCCATAAAATCTTAAAATTCAAATAATTTCTTCAATCTATGATGTCAAATAGATAGCCCATAATTTTTTAATAACTTTTCACTTTTCACTTTTGAGATTTCACATTTTAAATCTATATTTGCTATCAATATTTTAGTATGGAACAATTTATAGTATCAGCCAGAAAGTACAGACCTCAAACATTTAAAGATGTTATTGGGCAACTTGCTATTACGAATACTTTGTTGCATGCAATTGAAAACAACCATTTAGCTCAAGCATTACTTTTTACCGGGCCTCGTGGCGTTGGAAAAACAACTTGTGCCAGAATATTAGCCAGAAAAATCAACCAGGAAGGATATGATGATCCTAATGAAGATTTCTCTTTCAATGTATTCGAGTTAGATGCTGCTTCTAATAATGGTGTTGATGATATTAGAAGTATTATCGACCAGGTTAGAATACCACCGCAAACCGGAAAATATAAAGTATATATTATAGATGAGGTGCATATGCTTTCTGCTTCGGCATTTAATGCGTTTTTGAAAACATTAGAAGAACCACCAAAGCACGCTATTTTTATTTTAGCAACTACCGAAAAACATAAAATTCTTCCTACTATATTGTCGCGTTGTCAAATATTCGATTTTAAACGAATAACCGTAAACGACACAAAAGAATATTTAATGGAAATTGCTCAAAATCAAAATGTGCAATATGAAGAAGAAGCTTTACGTATTATTTCTCAAAAAGCAGATGGCGCCATGCGTGATGCGTTGTCTATTTTTGATAGAGTGGTTTCGTATTGTGGAAATAATTTAACGCGTCAAGCTGTAGCAGAAAATCTAAACGTACTAGATTACGATTATTATATAAAAGTTACCGATTTAATTTTAGAAAACAACATCCCTCAATTACTTTTAACTTATAACGATATTTTAGCGAAAGGATTTGATGGACATCATTTTATAGCAGGTTTAGCTTCGCACTTTAGAGATTTACTAGTTTGTAAAAATCCAGCAACACTTTCGTTATTAGAAGTCAGCGAGCAAACACAACAAGAATTTGCAGTTCAGGCACAAAAAGCTTCTCAGGAATTTCTATTGAACGGAATTTCTATTGCTAATGAATGTGATTTAAAATACAAAGTAAGTCAAAACCAACGACTTTTTGTGGAACTTACACTAATGCAATTGGCTTCATTAACACATGATGCCGAAAAAAAAAAGCTAAATACTATATAATTCCATCAAATATCTTTCAAATATCGAAAGAAATTCCATCTTCAACTATTTCAAATCAACCACAAGTTGTTTCAGAACCTGAAATAATAGCTTTATCAGAAGAAGAAATTCCAAATGTGGAAGAAAAAGTGGAAGTGAAAATCGAACAAATTCAACAAAAATATACGCCTACAGTTGATAATAGCAAAAGAGTTTCTTCATTATCTATTAAGGGATTGAAACAAAAAGCAGATGTTTCTAATTTAGCAAAAATAGAAAATTTAGCTGTTGGCGAACATTTAGCAGATCCTTTTACACAGGAAGACGCTATAAAACATTGGGACGATTACATTGAAATTTTAGAAACCAAAGGGAAAAAATTATTTGCAAGTTATATGCGATTAAGCAAACCTATTTTAATGGGAACTAATATTTTGTTAGAATTTCCAAACCAAGGTTCAAAAGAGGATTTTGAAAATACAAATTCAGATTTAATTAGCTACTTAAAAACCAATTTACGCAACTACGATGTTAAAATAAAAATTACCGTAATTGAAACTTACAAACCAAAAGTGATTTACACAAACGAAGAAAAATACAAACATTTTAAGGAGTTAAATCCTAACATTGAATTATTTAGACAAACATTCGAATTAGACTTATAAAAAATGGA
>CAMDGB010000039.1 GCA_945897915.1 Chryseobacterium gleum
AATGCTTTTCCTTGCGGACATGGCACTTCTTTATTTATAAGTACAATTGTAGCTGCAGATTGCAACGCTTTATCGTAATATTTTGGATGGTCTACAAAAACAATATCGCCAGTTGTTACCACATGAATTTCATTCATTCCCAAAACAGGAAAATCATCAGTCCCAACATATTTAGAATTGATGATTTCGGCAATTTGTTTTAATGTATGTGTTTTGTTAAATTTCATTTATCTCAATTACTCTTTTACACGTTCCATGTAAGAACTAGAAGTTGTATCAATTTTAATTTTGTCACCTTCATTAATAAATAAAGGTACATTTATTGTAGCTCCAGTTTCCACAGTCGCAGGTTTAGTTGCATTTGTAGCTGTATTTCCTTTTAAACCTGGTTCAGTATAAGTTACTTCTAAAATAATAGAAGCAGGCATGTCTACTGACAATGGCAAATCTGTTTCTGTGTTAATTTGAACCATTACATTTGTACCCTCTTTTAATAAGTCTGGTGAATCTAAAATGTTTTTATTTAAAGTAATTTGTTCAAATGATTCTATATTCATAAAATGAAAATCATTTCCTTCAGGATATAAAAACTGGTAAGTTTGCGTTTCTACTCGAACTACATCAATTTTATGTCCCGCTGAAAAAGTATTGTCTAGTACTTTTCCATTTGTTAAAGACCTCAATTTTGTTCTTACAAAAGCCGGACCTTTTCCTGGTTTAACGTGTAAAAATTCGATAATTTTATAAATATCGTGGTTAAATTTAATACATAAACCATTTCTAATATCTGATGTACTTGCCATTTTGTCTGTGTTTATATTTTGTTTTTATTTAATTTTATTTTAAACGCTTCCAGTGTAACCTTTCATGATACCGCGAGAAGAATTTCTAATGAAATCTAAAATTTCATCTCTTTCTGTTGTCGCTTCCATTTCGGCTTCAATAATACTCATTGCTTGAGAAGTATTGAAATTTTTCTGATATAAAATTCGGTATATATCTTGAATTTCTTTAATTTTTTCTGTCGTAAACCCTCTTCTTCTTAATCCAACAGAATTAATTCCTACGTAAGATAAAGGTTCTTTTGCTGCTTTTGAAAAAGGTGGCACATCTTTTCTTACCAAACTTCCACCAGAAACCATCGCATGGTCGCCAATTGAAATAAATTGATGTACAGCAGCCAAACCACCAATTACAGCAAATTGTCCTACTGTAACATGTCCAGCTAATGCTACGCCGTTAACAATAATAGCATTGTTACCAATCCTGCAATCGTGGGCAATATGAGCCGTTGCCATAATCAAACAATTCTTACCAATTACTGTTTTTCCTGAGGCAACAGTACCTCTATTTATAGTTACACATTCTCTAATTGTAGTGTTATCACCTATTTCGGCAAGAGAATCTTCGCCACCAAACTTTAAATCTTGTGGTACTGCAGAAATGACTGCTCCTGGAAAAATATTACAATTTTTACCAATTCTAGCGCCTTCCATAATGGTTACGTTAGACCCAATCCAAGTTCCTTCTCCAATTTCCACATTATTATGGATGGTAGTAAACGGATCGATAACTACATTTCTTGCGATTTTTGCACCTGGATGAACGTATGCTAATGGTTGATTCATATATTTATATTATTTTATGTATAAATGATTAAAAGTGATTGAAACACTTCCAAACAAAAGATTCTTTACTTATTCGTTTTTAACTTTTACAATTTGCGCCATTAATTCGGCTTCCGATACCAATTTTCCGTTGGCATATGCATAAGCCTGCATGTGACAAATTCCTCTTCTAATTGGCGTTATCAATTCGCATTTAAAAATTAAAGTATCACCTGGTAAAACTTTTTGTTTGAATTTTACATTATCTATTTTCATAAAAAAGGTAAGATAATTTTCAGGATCTGGTACGGTACTTAAAATTAAAATACCTCCAGTTTGTGCCATGGCTTCCACTTGCAACACACCAGGCATTACAGGTGCTCCTGGAAAATGTCCTATAAAGAAAGGTTCATTCATAGTTACGTTTTTTAAGCCCACTACATGTGTTTTTGATAATTCTAAAATTTTATCTACTAATAAAAACGGAGGTCTGTGCGGTAACAAGTCCATGATTCCGTGGATATCTAATACTGGGTCTTTGTGTAAATCGTAAACAGGTATTTGGTTTTTTTCTTCCAACTTAATAATTTTTGATAGTTTTTTTGCAAATTGCGTATTTACAAAATGACCTGGTTTATTTGCTATTACCTTTCCTTGAATTCTTCTTCCAATTAAAGACAAATCACCTACTACATCTAATAATTTATGACGTGCTGCTTCATTTGGATGGTGCAACGTTAAATTATCTAAAATTCCGTTTTCTTTAACTGAAATATTTTCTTTATTAAATGCTTTTTTTAAATTACCCATAGTTTCGTCAGAAATTTCCTTATCTACGTATACTATAGCATTATTTAAATCGCCGCCTTTGATTAAACCATTATTCAATAATGCTTCTAATTCATGTAAAAAACTAAATGTTCTACAATCTGCTATTTCCAATTTAAAATCAGAAATGTTTTTCATGTTCGCATTTTGTGTTCCTAATACTTTTGTGCCAAAATCTACCATTGTAGTTACACAATAACCATCGCTTGGTATTATTGTGATTTCGCTACCTGTAGCTTCATCTATATATGAAATTACATCTTTTACAACATATATTTTTCGTTCGGCTTCTTGCTCAATAGTTCCCGCTTTTTCTAGTGCTTCTACAAAATATTTTGAAGAACCATCCATAATTGGTAATTCTGAAGAATTTAATTCAATTATCACATTATCTAAATCACAACCTACTAGAGCTGCTAAAACATGCTCTGGAGTTTGAATCATTACTCCTAATTTCTCTAAATTAGTTCCACGTTGTGTGTTTACTACATAATTTGCATCTGCTTCAATTATTGGGCTTCCTTCTAAATCGACACGCACAAATGTAAAACCATTGTTTATGGGTGCTGGTTTAAAAGTAATTGTAACTTCCTGACCAGTATGAAGTCCGACACCTTTTAAAGAAATTTCGCTTTTTAGAGTTGTTTGTTTTAACATGATTTTATGTATTATTCTTTTTTAATTCTTCTATTTCATTTACTATTTTAGGTAAGTTTCTAAAATGCACAAAAGATTTTGCAAAATCGCCATAATTAAATGCTGGGCTGCCTTGTACAACTTCTCCGTCTTTTAAACTTTTTCCTATACCTGATTGGGCTTGTATTTTTACAAAATCTCCAATGGTAATATGTCCTGCAATACCTACTTGTCCGCCAATCATACAGTTTTTTCCAATTTTAGTAGAACCCGCAATGCCGGTTTGTGCAGCAATTACGGTGTTTTCACCAATTTCTACATTGTGAGCCACTTGAATTTGATTGTCTAACTTCGCTCCTTTTCGAATATATGTAGTACCCAATGTCGCTCTATCTATTGTTGAACAAGAACCAATTTCTACATAATCTTCAATTACAACATTTCCAATTTGAGGAATTTTGGAAAACGAACCATCTTCTAGAGGTGCAAAACCAAATCCATCAGAACCAATAATTGATCCGGAATGAATGGTTACGTGATTGCCTATTTCTGTTTCAGAATAAATTCTAACCCCAGCAAAAAAGACACAACCATCACCTATAACTACATTGTCACCAATAAAACTATTGGGATATATTTTAACATTATTTCCAATACTTACGTTTTTACCAATATAACAAAAACTACCTAAATATAAATCGTCACCGTAAGTTACGCCTTCCGAAATTACTGAAGGTTGCTCTATGCCTGATTTCATTAGTTTTACTTTATTGTAATATTCTAACAATTTTGAAAATGAACTGTAAGCATCATCAACTTTAATTAATGTGGCGTTTACCTCATTTTCTAATTCATACGATTTATTAACTATAACTATTGTGGCGCTTGTACTGTATAAATAATTGGCATACTTGGTGTTGGCCAAAAAAGTTAATGAACCTGTAGTTCCTTCTTCTATTTTAGCTAATTTATATACTTCAGCATCTGGATTTCCATAAACTTCTCCATCCAATATGCCCGCTATTTGTGCTGCTGTAAATTTCATCTTTGCAAAAATATAAAAATTAACCTTAATCTAACGCTTTCGGATAACAAATAAAATATTTGATGATGGTTTTAGATAATGCTTTTAGATGCATTTGATCAGAAACTTCCACTACATTTTCAATTGTTTTATCCTTTTTTAATATTCTAATTGGCTCAGAAGATTTGCTGTATGCTTCATTTTTTATTTTACCTTTAAACACAAAATAGCCTACTTCATTTTCAGAAATTGCATACTGCTTAATATAGGTTTCTTTTAACTCTAAAAGTTTGATTTTGTTTACTTTATCTTCACTTACTTCAATCTTTAATAGATTTCTATTAATCACCATTTTACTTAAAGAACTCAACACAAAATCATCGTGAAATTGCCATTGCTTAATCGCACCTAAAACATCATAATCGTCTAAGTTAGAAAATTTATCTAAAATGGTTTTATCAATTTGATTTAATTCGATTTTATTATTTAAGAAAAACAATAAAAACGGACTTCCAAAAAGCACTTCACCTTTTGTGGTTAATTCTTTGGCACGTTTTAGAATTTTTGTCAGTGTTAATTCGGCAACAACGCTAGTTTTGTGAAGATAAGCTTGCCAATACATTAATCGGCGTGCCATTAGAAACTTTTCTATTGAATAAATTCCTTTTTCTTCCATTACCAAAACGTCATCTTTAACGTTTAACATTTGAATTAAACGTTCGCTATTTACGTTTCCTTCATTGACACCCGTATAAAAACTATCGCGTTTAAGATAATCCATGCGATCCATATCTAACTGACTAGAAATTAACTCCAGCATAAACTTTCTGTGGTATTCGCCTTTAAAAACCTGAATGGCTAAAGCTAATTTCCCATCAAATTCAGTATTTAATTGCTCCATGAACAATAACGATAACTCTTCGTGATGTACTTCTTCTAATACACTATTTTCTAAAGCATGACTAAAAGGTCCGTGTCCTATATCGTGCAATAATATCGCTACATATAATGCGTTTTCTTCTTCATCAGAAATGACTACACCTTTAAACTTTAATGTTTGAACCGCCTTTTGCATAATATGCATACAGCCTAAAGCATGATGAAAACGAGTATGATGCGCACCTGGATATACCAAATAAGACAAACCCATTTGAGAAATACGCCGCAAACGCTGAAAATAGGGATTCTGAATTAAATCGTAGATTAAAGTATTGGGAATGGTGATGAAACCATAAATTGGATCGTTAAGTAGTTTTAATTTGTTGATTTGGCTCACAGAATACGTTTTTGTGTAACAAATATATGAAAAAATAGAATAAGTTTTTTAATGATTTAGTCAAGAAGATTGTAGAACTTAAAAATGGTAAGAAATTTAAACATAACTTATTATTTTTATTAACTGAGCAAGTTTGATTTTTACAATTTTACAATTTTACACAATTTTTAAGAAAAAATACGTTATTTAAATAGTAAATTGCACTTTTAAATCAGATATACGATGAACAATATAAAAATACTTTGGGTAGACGACGAAATTGACTTATTGAAGCCACATATCTTATTTTTAGAAAAGAAAAACTATACCGTGACTACGTGTAACAACGGACAAGACGCGATTGACTTATACAAAGAAACCCCTTTTGATGTGGTTTTTTTAGATGAAAACATGCCAGGTCTTTCGGGATTAGAGACGCTTTCGGAAATGAAAGAATTTAAATCTTCTACACCTGTAATTATGATTACAAAAAGTGAGGAAGAATACATAATGGAAGAAGCCATTGGTAGTAAAATTGCCGATTACTTAATAAAACCCGTAAATCCGAATCAGATTTTACTGAGTTTAAAGAAAAACTTAGACCATTCGCGTTTAATTTCTGAAAAAACAACTTTGGATTATCAGAAAGAATTTAGAAAAATTGCCATGGAAATGTCGATGGTGAATTCGTTTGATGAATGGGCGGAATTTTACAGAAAATTAGTGTATTGGGAAATAGAATTAGAAACCATTGAAGACCAAAACTTAATTCAAATATTAGAGAGCCAAAAAGCAGAAGCCAATTTGCAATTTGGAAAATTTATTGAACGCAATTACGAAGATTGGTTCGATGAAAAAGCAGACAAACCGATTTTATCTCATAAATTATTTGGTGAATTAGTAGCCCCAGAAATCCGTAAGAAAGAAAAACCGATTCTTTTTGTTGTAATTGATAACTTGCGTTTAGACCAATGGAAAATTTTTGAAAGCATTGTATTCAATCACTATAAGACTGAAAAGGAAGTCAACTACTACGCTATTTTGCCAACGGCTACTCAATATGCTAGAAATGCAATTTTTTCTGGATTGTTACCTTTAGAAATGGAAAAGAAATATCCACAATATTGGAAAAACGATACCGAAGAAGGTGGAAAAAATTTACACGAAGCCGATTTTTTAAACGAACAATTAAAACATTTGGGCTTAAACATTAAAAGTGAATATTATAAAATCACAAATTTACGTGACGGAAAAAAACTTGTAGATAACTTTAAATCGTGCAAAAACAACGATTTAACTACTATTGTGTACAATTTTGTAGACATGTTATCGCACGCGAAAACCGAAATGGATGTAGTAAAAGAATTGGCGTCTAATGACAAAGCGTATCGTTCTTTAACGTTGAGTTGGTTTAAAAATTCGCCTTTGCTAGAAATGATTCAACAAGCACAACAAATGGGTTTTAAACTAATTATCACCACAGATCACGGCACAATAAATTGTAAAAATCCTACGAAAGTTATTGGCGACAAAAATACTAGTCTAAATCTAAGATACAAAACAGGTAGGAGTTTAACTTATGAAGAAAAAGACGTTTATGCTGTAAAAGATCCGAAAAAAATAGGTTTACCTAGTATAAATATGACCAGTTCGTATATTTTTGCCAAAAGTGATTACTTTTTAGCTTATGTTAATAATTTCAATCACTATGTTGGTTATTACCGAAACACCTATCAACACGGCGGTATTTCATTAGAAGAAATGATTATTCCTTGTATAGTTTTAAATCCAAAGTAGAATAGGTAAAAGGTTAAGTGTCTAAGATTAAAGGTGAAACCAATAAACTTGAAGCCAAAACCCAAAACCCTGAAACCAAAAAAATGATTGCAACATTTACCTTAGAAGAAATAAATAAAGTAGCCAAAGACATACTTGCTACACCGAGTTTAAAAAAAGTAATTACTTTTCACGCCACTATGGGCGTGGGAAAAACCACTTTAATTAAGGAATTGGTAAAAGAATTAGGCGTTACAGGAAATTCAAGCAGTCCTACTTTTTCGTTAGTCAACGAATACAAATCGGAAACGGATGAAACCATTTATCATTTCGATTTTTATCGAATCAATTCTGAAATGGAGGCTTACGACATGGGAATTGACGAGTATTTTTATTCAGGAAATTGGTGTTTTATTGAATGGCCAGAAAAAGTACCACACTTATTACCGTTTGATCATGCGTCGATTGTAATTAGAACGTTGCCTAATGGAAAAAGAGAATTGCTTTTAAAAAATGATTAAAATTGGGTTATTCTTATAAAAAAGTTTCAAAATAATTTATTATATTTGATTTTAATAACGTGTAAAAAAACTTTCGTCAATCTTTCAAATTTGGAATAAAAATAGTTTGAAAGTTTCGCATATATACAAGTTATGGACAAGTTTATGAAAAGACAAGGCAGACACGGACAGACTAGTACACCGACAACTCTTGACAATTATTTACGAGTAACAAAACAATAAATAAATTTCAAAACTTAAAATTATAAAAATGAAAACTAAAAACTTCATCGGATTTATCGCAGTTGGACTTTTAATATTTATATTGACAAGTTGCAACAACTCTGGTAAAAACATTACATCAGAAAAAGAATTAGAACTTCAAAAGAAAGAACTATCTCAACAAGATTCTAATACTCAATCAACAAACGCAACAAAGACAATTAATCAAGATAAAAATGAAGCGTTTTATATTATTAATGTTGCCGCGATGAAAACAGAAAGTGATGCAAAGACAAAAGTTCAGGAACTTAAAAAAAAGGGTTATAAATCAGATTACTTATGGATACCAGATTATGCCTCACTGAGCGGAGCTTTATTCTATTCGGTTTACATTGGACCATATTCAACACAGTATGATTGTGAAGTTGCCACAGAAGAATACAGAAAAAAACACACAGAAGCATACGGCTTACTTGTTTCGCAAGACAACAAAAGGGTTCAAATCAATGGTATAGGTAAAGTTACAATCTCGGTAGTCCCTAAACAAGAAAGCTATACAAAATTGGATGTTAAATTCAAAATTAAAGATGCTGGAATGGATAATAATGAAACTCCTTCCTCAAAAATATACTTATCAATAAGTGGTAAAAAAATTTATATTGCATCAATACAAGTTGCCGCGGGAATAATTGAAAAAAGCGATTTTCCAACATATGATATACCTAAGAATGCTTTATCAGCCTGTGGAGGATGGTGGGCTGGAGGCGGCGATTATTTCTATACTGTACAATCGAAAAGCGGCATAACCGTTTATCAAGGTTGGCAAGAGGACGGTGACCCGGATCAGCCAGATTTTGGGTTTCATTGGAAGAAGATAAAGGAGATTGCTCAATAATTATACATCTATATATTCAAATAAATACAGTTAATCATAAAACCAGCCCATAACAGCACCTACAAAAAATTGGAGGTTTAGTGCTTCTTATGACATTTTGTGGAGGTATAAACATTAGTTCTTCGTTTGAACATTTGTTGTAAAAATCGCCAACTTATTGTAGCTGCAAACCGTTATGGGCAAGTTAAACAGATATAGCGATTCAAAGCAGGCTGACCATCTAAAGAGACAGAAATCAAAAATCAAAAAGTGGAGACCAGAACCCATAAAAAAAACGGGGTGAATTCTGAAAAACCTTATGAGTAGGAACAAATTAAATTCGGAAGAAAATGAAAAAAAATAATTCACTCGATGTATTAATATTAATTTGCCTAGCACCCATTTTCTCTTTTTCTCAAATACCTACTATCAAAGCCGTTTGCGGTGAAGGGAAAAATATAGATTGGCCGTCAATAAAAATTAAGGAAGAAAAAGATACTGATGGACCTGGTTTTTTTTACATGGATTGCGATCAAGGTGTTAATCCATTAAAAGCATCATCCACGCTTGCAAATCAAGGTAAAAATAATTATGACATAAAAAATATAAACGATAATAATCCCATGACCGCATGGGTGGAAGGAAAAGTAGATTATGGCATTGGAGAGTTTTTTGAAATCAAAGCTGCTGGAATCAATACAATTTATAACGGATATCAATCATCTCCAAAAAGTTGGATAGAAAATTCAAGAGTTCAAAAATTTAAGGTATATAAGAATAATATTGCAATATGTTATTTAGAGTTGACTGATGAAATGGGGAGACAATCTTTTGAATTACCCGGGCATAATAACTATAATCCAGAAAAAGAATATGTTTTTAAGTTCGAACTTTTAAATGTATATAAGGGTTCAAAATGGAAAGACGTAGCTATTTCTGAAATAAATCTTGGATTATGTTGCCTATCTGAATCTTCAATTATTGTATCGCCTTTTAATTCTGTAAGTGTGGCAAATGTCCAAGAAGGCTTTACGATTTACACTATAAACTTAGAAACAGGACAATTATCAAATACTAAGGTTTTAAGAGTCTCCAAACAGAGACATTTAAGTATGCTTAAGATAATTTGCGAAACAAAAGAATTAGAATTAACAAGTAATCATCCCCTTTTCATTAAAGACTTAGGATTTTGTTCAATTGCAAAATATATGGAGTTGAACAAAATAACCAATTATGAGAATTTGATTAATAATATCGAGTTTGGAGTTTGGAATGAATTAACTGGAGTTCTTAATTACGAGAAATTAAAGAAAATAGAATTAACAAACGGTGTTTTTGAAACTTACACAATAGGAAAACTAACGGATGGTAATACTTATATTTCAAACGGTTTTATAAGCAGGACTTATTAACTAGACCATAACAGCACCTAAAAGAATTTAAGATTCAGTGGTTTGTACTTTGTATTAAGCAAATTTGTGGCAGACAGAATACTGCTTCGAAATCGACAACTTATTCAAGCCCCAAACCGTTTATCAAAACATATCAAATACTCTATACAAAAACCAGTAATTCTAAACTTGATTTAGCATCTCAAACCATTGGTTTTCAATATTATTTAACATCTCACTTGTAACTTTATAGAAAAATACCTAATTTGGCTACAAAATCAAAACAAGTATGTCAATCTATACTCCATTTTCAGCCAAACAATTGCTTCCACAAGAAGAAAAATTGGAAATTGGCAAACACAAAAGTGAATTGTTTATTGGAATTCCTAAAGAAACGTCCTACCAAGAACGTCGTATTTGTTTAACGCCTGATGCAGTGAGTTCATTGGTAAGTCACGGACACCGAGTGATGATTGAAAGTGATGCGGGTAAAAATGCTAGTTTTTCAGATAAAGAATATTCAGATGCTGGCGCAGAAGTTACAAAAGACACCAAAAAAGTATTTTCTTGCCCAATTATATTAAAAGTAGAACCGCCTACTTTGGAAGAAATTGAAATGATGAACTCAGATGCGATTCTGATTTCGGCCATTCAATTAAAAACGCAGAAAAAAGATTATTTTGAGGCTTTGGCTAAAAAGAAAATTACCTCATTAGCGTTTGAATTTATTAAAGACAGCGATGGTTCTTATCCGGCTGTGAAATCATTAAGTGAAATTGCAGGAACAGCTTCGGTATTAATTGCTGCCGAATTAATGATAAATAATAATGATGGAAAAGGATTGCTTTTAGGAAATATTACTGGCGTTCCTCCAACAGAGATTGTTATTTTGGGTGCAGGCACCGTTGCGGAATATGCCGTTCGAACCGCATTGAGTTTAGGAGCAAATGTAAAAGTATTTGACAATTCTATCACCAAATTACGACGATTACAAAATACATTAAACCAACGAATATTTACCTCTACCATTCATGACAAAGCCCTTTTAAAAGCATTACGAAGATGTGATGTGGCTATTGGCGCCTTACGAGGTAAAAACAGAACACCCGTTGTAGTTACAGAAACAATGGTTGAACACATGAAAAAAGGAGCCGTTATTGTAGATGTTAGTATAGATTCTGGTGGTTGTTTTGAAACATCAGAAATTACCACACATGAAAATCCTACGTTTGTAAAAAACAATATAATTCATTATTGTGTACCGAATATTCCATCACGCTATTCCAAAACGGCTAGTATTTCAATTAGTAATATCATAACGCCTACACTAATAAATATTGCAGAAGATGGCGGAATTGAAGAAGCCATTCGTTGCAATAGAGGTTTAAAAAATGGTATTTATTTTTACCACGGTATTTTGACAAACAAATCTATTGCTGATTGGTTTCAATTGGAGCATCGCGACATCAATTTAATTGTATTTTAAATCAATTTCCTATTAAAAATGACTTTTAAAAGTACCAATTTGCATCCTTTAGAAATTTTTTTAGTAATATT
>CAMDGB010000040.1 GCA_945897915.1 Chryseobacterium gleum
TAAATTACTGTTAATTTATCAATATCATTAATAATGGTATCTATTTTAGTTTCAAAATCAAACCAAACAGCGTTTTCAGTACGCTTAAACCAAGTCATTTGTCGTTTTGCAAATCGGCGTGTGTTTTGTTTTATTTGTGCTGTAGCAAATTCAAGTGTGCTTTTTCCTTCAAAATAATCAAATAATTCTCTGTAACCTACTGTTTGTAAGGCATTTCTTTCTTTATGAGGAAGTAATTGTTTTACTTCTTCAACCAAACCTGCTTCAAACATTAGGTCAACACGTTGATTAATTCTATTGTACATAATTTCTCTATCTGATTCTAAACCAATGATTATTGGATTGAAATTGCGTTTGATGTTTCTTTTGCCAATAAAATCTGAATAGGGTAGACCACTTCCAATACAAACCTCTACAAAACGTTTCATACGTTGCGGATTCTGTAAGGTTTGCGGATTTTCGATTTCCAGTTTTTTATAATAATCAGGGTCTAATTCTTGTAGTTTTTCTTGAAGGAATTCGATGCCTAAAGTATCAAATTTATGGTTAATTTCTGTACGAACACTTTCCTCAATATCCGGAAATTCGTCAAAACCTTTTAAAACGGCATCTACATATAAACCAGAACCACCCACCATAATTTGGATGTTGTTTTTAGTAAAAAGTGCGTCTAATTTTTCAAGTGCTTCTTTTTCAAAATCGCCTACAGAATAGTGTTCTAAAATCGATTTATTTTGAATAAAATGATGAGTTGCAGCGGATAATTCAACTTCCGAAGGAACTGCAGTTCCAATTTTCATTTCCTTAAAAAACTGTCTACTATCACACGAAATAATTTCGCACCCAAAATGTTGAGCCAAATCAATACTCAAGGCAGTTTTCCCAATTGCAGTGGGTCCGATGATAGTAATAAGATAGTTCAATTTTTAAGAAATACAGTTATTTAAACATATCCATTCCTGGAATACTTGGCATTCCTGATTGCGCTACGGCAGCCATTTCTGCTTCGTTTACATTAGTAGCTTTTGTAATGGCTTTGTTTAAAACGGTAACCAAATAATCTTCTAACATTTCTTTGTCTTGCAATAATTCATCCGCAATTTTGAAGTTTTTAATTTCTCTATTGGCTGTTAGTGTTACTTTTAATAAACCGTCGTTACTTTGTTCGTCCACTAAAACGCTGTTTAATCTGTTTTTAGTTTCTTCCATTTTTTGTTGGGTTTCTTTTAATTTACCCATCATTCCCATTAAGTCCATTTTGTTTATGTTTTTAGTTTTATTTTTTTATAATTCTTTTATAAACGTACAACGTTTTTTATGATATTCCGGATCAAAATTTTTCCATAAATTGTGTATCGCATGATTGTTTTCTAATTCAGGTGTTCGCATGCAATTTACTACTCCTATTTTTTTAAAGCTGATGTGGTTTTCATTAAATAAAATCGCGGTAACGCCTTTACTTTGGTACTCAGGCAATACGCCAATTAAATAAAATACTGCGGTTTTACATTTGTTTTTCGCTTTTAATAAATGTAAGAATCCAGTTGGAAATAGTTTTCCTTTTGATTTTTGTAAAGCATCAGCAAAATCGGGCATTACAATACTAAATGCAGCCATTTTACCTTCTTTGTCCATCACAAATTTTATAAATTCAGGATTGATAAACGAAATGTATTTCTTTTTAAAATACTCAATTTGAATATCGTTAATGGGGACAAACGATTGCAAAGAGGCATAGCTTCCGTTAAATAACGTGAACATTTTGTCTACATACGGCATTATGTCTTTGGTTTTTGTAAAATTCAAATGGGTTAAATCGTATCTTTTTTCAATCATATCCGCCACGCGCTGAAAATTTGTAGCATCAATATTTGAAAAAGGAAATTTACTCTCTAAATATACTTTCTCTTTAGCAAAACCCAATTGCTCAAAATGCGTCGCGTAATAAGGGAAGTTATACCAAGTAATCATTAAACCTCTTTCTTCGAAACCATCAATTAAACAGCCTACTTTATCCAAATTTGAAAATCCCATAGGACCTTCAATATTCTCTAAATTATGTTCCTTTCCAAAAGTAATTACTTTATCTAAAAGTGCTTTCGTAACGTCAATATCATCAATGACATCAAACCAGCCAAAACGCACTTTCTTTTTACCTAAAATATTCACTTCATCCCAATTGATAATGGCCACCACACGACCTACAATTTTATTGTTTTTATAAGCCAAATAAAAGTGAGTATCAGCCGTTTTAAAAACGGGATTTTTGGTTTTATCAAAGCTCTCTAATTCTTCTTGAATAATTGGCGGAACCCAATATTTATTATCTTTATATAACTCAAAAGGAAATTTCACAAATTCCTTTAGTTCGTTTTTCGAAAAAATTTCTTTTATTTCAATCATTAGTTTACCCCGTCTTTTCTTTTGTTTTTCGTAGCTTTTTTATCCATTTTCTTGTCCATTTTGCTTCTTGTACCGGGTTTATCCATTTTAATTTCTTTGTAGTTTTTAGTAAAACGCCAAGTAAACCCAACGCCACCATATAATATGCCTGGAGTATTTTTTATACTGGTTCCTAATGAAGCATCAAATTGCATGTCTTTTTTATGCAAATAAGCAGCTCCTAATCTGAAAATACCATCACTGTAATATTTGCCATTGTATCCTTGATTTTCCAAAAAAACCGACAAGTTTTGATTGATTCCGTGTGTAACGGTTAAAATATAATCGATACTGGCAAAATCAGTTCCAATTTTGTTGTAAATTAAATTGGTAACCAAAACAGTTCTGTCGCCAAAATGATTTTGAGCAATCGCCATAACTTTTGGACTAAATCTTGCCTCAACCACTGAAGTATTTGCAAACAAATTAGTTTCAGTAAAATTAAAATTCGCTCCGGCATAAGCAGAAAAAGCTGGGATAAATTGTTTCCATTTGAAACGGTGATTGGCTTTCCAACTGTACACATTTGGCTTTTCAGGTCCATTTTTAAATGGGTCATAAAATAAAAATTTCGCACCAAAAGTGGTTTGTCGTAAGGCACTTCTGTTTGAAGTAATATCAAATTGCTGGTACGTATCTTTTTGGTATTGAATTTCGGCAATAAGCTCTAACTCTTCTTTCCAAAAACCATAACGTACAGCTAAATCGGCAAAATACCCTTTTGCGCTGTAGTTAAGTTTATCGTGATTTTCAGAAATGTAATTTACACCTGTTTCTGCTTGAATTACAGTTTTACCAACAGAAAAAGCCATCATTGACTTACCTGGTCGGTTAGAATTTACTTCATCTGTATATTGTGCATTAGCAATTGACGTTATCAAAATTGTTGCAATACAAACAACTTTTGTAGGAAACTTCATAAAGATTATTTTAAAATTCAAATGTAAATATTTTATCATAATTTTAAGTATTAGATTTGATATATTCCTTATTTTTGAAAAAAAAATTATAATTATGGATACAGCAAGTGTGCCGGGATTTATTAGAACCATATTCTATTTCATTTTGTTTTATTATTTATTTAAGTTCGCAATGAGGTTGTTAGCACCTTATTTGATTCAAAAAGTTGCGAAAAAAGCGGAAGAACATATTAAAAAGCAGTTTGAACAACAGCAACAAAACCATCAATCTACACCGGAAAACAATGAAGAAATTCCAAAAAAAGATAAAAAAGTAGTTGGTGATTATATCGATTATGAAGAAGTTGACTAATTTTCTCCGTTATGGCGGAGATTTTTTTATTTTTGTAGGACATTAATTTTAAGAAGTAAGATGAAGAAATTAGAAAAATTTGCACCTCATTTATATGCCATTTTTGGTTTTATAGTAATTGCTATTATTTATTTTTATCCAGTTTTGTCTGGAAAACAAATAATGCAATCGGATATTGCCCAATATACTGGAATGGCAAAAGAACAAAACGACTTTAGAAATGAATTTCATGAAGAGCCGTATTGGACAAATAGCGCTTTTGGTGGTATGCCAACGTATCAATTAGGAGCAAAATATCCTCATAATTATATTAAAAGTTTAGATAGTACGCTACGATTTTTACCTCGTCCTGCCGATTATTTATTTTTATATTTCTTAGGTTTTTATATCTTATTGATGAGCTTAAAAATCAAACCGTTACAAGCCTTTTTTGGTGCGTTAGCATTTGGTTTTTCAACGTATTTGATTATTATTTTAGGAGTAGGTCATAATGCAAAAGCGCACGCGATTGCTTATATCCCAATGGTTTTAGCCGGATTTGTTTTTGTTTTTAATAAGCGTTATTTAATTGGCGGAATTTTAACTATGCTCGCTGCCGGATTAGAAATTCAAGCGAATCACTTCCAAATGACGTATTATTTCTTGTTCTTATTTGCCTTCGTAATTGGATTTTACATTTACGAAATTGTTAAAGAAAAAGACTTCAAACATCTATATAAATCTTTCGCGATATTAGGTTTAGGCGCTATTTTGGCTATTGGTGCGAATGCTACCAACTTATTGGCAACTGCCGAATATGCCAAATATTCAACGAGAAGTAATAGTAATTTAACTTTTGATGAAAAAGGCAAAAAGAAAACCGATAACAACGCAATGAGTTATGATTACATAACGCAATACAGTTACGGCGTTGCTGAAAGTTTAAACTTAATTGCACCTAAATTATTTGGTGGTTCCAACGCAGAAGATTTGGGAGATAAATCTTCAATGTATCAATTTATTGTTGGTCAAAATGTTCCAGAAAGTGAAGCAAGAGATTTGGTAAAACACATGCCAACCTATTGGGGAAATCAACCCATTGTTGCTGCACCAGCTTACATTGGAATTGTAGTTTTTTTCTTAACAGTTTTAGCTTTATTTCTTGAAAAAAGAAGAATAAAATATGCTTTAGCTGGAGCAGTCGTGCTGTCCTTATTGCTTTCATACGGTAAAAATCTTTCCATATTGACCGACTTTTTTATCAATTACATGCCAATGTATAATAAGTTTAGAGCGGTTTCTTCCATACAAGTTATATTAGAATTATGTATGCCAGTTTTAGCTATTTTAGGCTTGTCTGCCTATTTAAATACTGAAGAAGCAGAACGAAAAAAACCTTTATTATATTCTGTAGGAATTGTTGGTGGCATTTTAATTTTATTATACTTTGGAAGCGGAATGTTCGATTTTACTTGCGAAAATGATAAAATGTACGCCCAACAATACGGTCCTGAATTTATGAAAGTCTTAAAAGAAGACAGAGAGAACATGTATTTGTCTACAATTTATCGTTCTTTAGGTTTTTTAGCAGTAGCATTCGGAATATTGTTTTTCTATTCGAAAAAAACGTTTTCACAATTTACAACTGTGGTTTTAGTTGGAATTGTAATGGTTTTAGACTTATTTATTGTTGCGAAAAACTACGTAAAAGCAGATGATTTTGTTTCGAAAAGTCAAATTGAGAGACCTTTTGGTGAACCTACTGAAGCGGACGCAATAATATTAGAAGACACCACACATTTCAGGGTGTTTGATGTAGATGGGAATATGAATAGTGCAAGAACATCTTTTTATCACCAATCCATCGGTGGCTATCATGCAGCAAAACCAAAGAAAATGCAAGAATTATTTGATTATCAAATTGCGAAAAACAATATTGAAGTATTGAATATGCTAAATACGAAATATATTTTAAAAACCAATGAAGAAGGCAATCCACAATCGTTAGAAAATCCGAATGCGAATGGAAGTGCTTGGTTTGTTTCTAAAGTTAAGTTTGTAAAATCTGGAGATGAAGAAATGAAAGCTTTAGATAAGTTGCAAACTAAAGAGGAAGTTGTAATGAATTCATTAGTTAATGACATTAAAAAAAGTTCTTTTGAAAAAGACTCAACAGCAATAATTCGTTTAGATTACTACAAACCTAATCATTTAAAATATGTTTCTAATAACTCTAAAAATGGTTTTGGTGTGTTTTCTGAAATGTATTACGAAAAAGGCTGGAAAGCTACCATTGACGGAAAAGATGCTGAAATTTTAAATGTAAATTACGTTTTACGTGGTTTAGAAATTCCAGCAGGAAAACATACCATCGAGTTTAAATTTGAACCAGAAGTAGTGAAAACAGGAAGCACAATTGCTTTGATATCAACTCTTTTGATGCTTATTGCTATAGGTTTAGGGGTTTTTTATTGGAGAAAACAGAATATTAACCTGGCTGAGATAAATAATTAACTTTGAGTACAAATAAAGTTTTAATCATTACGTATTATTGGCCGCCAGCCGGTGGGCCTGGCGTGCAACGTTGGTTAAAGTTTGTTAAGTATCTTCCGGATTTTGACATTGAACCTATCGTATATATTCCAGAAAATCCTAGTTATCCGTTACTTGATGAGAAATTACTTTCTGATGTTTCTGGTAAAACGATAATTCTGAAAAACAAAATTTTCGAACCGTATGCTTTGGCTTCATTTTTTTCGAAAAACAAAACGAAGAAATTAGGAGCTGGTATCATAACACAAAAGAAAAAGCAATCGTTTGTTGAAAAAATAATGCTTTGGATTCGTGGAAATGTTTTCATTCCAGATGCTAGAATTTTTTGGGTAAAACCTTCTGTTAAATATCTTAAAAAATACATTCAAGAGAATAATATTGAAACCATAATTACTTCTGGTCCACCACATAGTTTGCATTTAATAGGTTTAGATTTGAAAAAGCAACTAAACGTAAATTGGATTGCAGATTTTCGAGATCCGTGGACAACTATTGGCTATCATAAAGAACTTAAATTATCAAAGTGGGCAATTGCCAAGCACAAATCGTTGGAAAAAGAAGTAATGACAACTTGCGATACGATATTAGTGACATCATCCACTACGAAAACCGAATTTGAACGAATTACAAATCAACCAATTGAAGTCATTACAAATGGATATGATATAGAGAAAATTGAAAAAAAACATTTAGATGAAGCATTTACTTTAGCGCATATTGGTTCGTTTTTATCGGAAAGAAATCCGAAAATTTTATGGGAATCTTTATCGGAATTAATCGATGAAAATGAGACTTTTGCAACCCATTTTAAATTAAAATTAATTGGGGCGGTTAGCAGAGAAGTTTTACAATCCATTTCAGTATATAAATTAGATAATTTTGTTCAAAATTTAGGTTATGTTTCGCACGAAGAAGCATTAGTACATCAAAGAAGTTCGCAAGTATTATTATTGATTGAAATTGATTCGGATGACACTAAATGTATCATTCCAGGAAAACTTTTCGAATATTTGGTTTCAGAAAGACCTATTTTAGCCATCGGACCGAAAAACTCCGATTTTGAAAATATCATAAAACAGACAAATACAGGTTTTTTTTATCAATATAACGAGAAAAACGAGCTAAAAAGTCAAATTTTAAGCTGTTTTAATCAATATTTGAAAAATAACTTAAAAGTAAATGCAGTCGGATTACAACAATATAGCAGAAAAAATTTAACAGAACAATTAGCAATGACAATATCAAAATTCTAACAATCCAAAAATCTAATAATCTAACAATCTAAAATATGGGTATCGTAATTAAACAATCTATTAATAACGCAATCATTACTTTTATTGGTTTTGCAATTGGTGCGATTAATATTTTGTACATGTATCCTGTTTTTTTAGGTAAAGAGTATTTAGGATTGACCAATTATGTATTATCTGCAGCAAGTATTTTGTATCCAATAATGTCATTTGGTATTCAGAATACATTAATTAAATTTTTTAATGAAAATAATAAATCTGAAGCTGAGTTAAGTAGTTATATTAGTTACATGCTTTTGTTGCCATTACTAATAATTATTCCATTTTTTGCTTTGTTTTTCCTTTATTATGAAAACATTGCATTGTATGAATCTTCAAAAAATAATATTGTTTATGATTTTGTCTGGGAAATTCCAATAATCGCTTTGTTTATTGGTTATTTTGAAATTTTTTATGCTTGGTTACGTGCGCATATGAAATCAGTTTTTGGTTCATTTGTAAAAGAAGTTTTTGTTAGAATATTAGTAACTGTTTCGCTTTTTTTTGTATACTTTAAATGGATATCGTTGCCACAATTTATTCATTCTTTGGTTTTGGTTTATGGGATTAGTTTATTAGTAATTATTTATTACGCAAATAAAGTGAAACCCATACAACTTAATAAAAAATTTCCAAAGAACACAAAGTCAATTTTCGTATTTACCGTTTTCATTATTTTATCCGCTAGTGTGGCCAATATGTTATTAGATATTGATAAATACATGATTAATCAGTTTTTAAAAATTGAGAATATTGCATTTTATTCTATGGCGGTTTATTTAGCTATGGTAATTTCGGTTCCCCAACGCGCGATGCATCAAATTACCTATCCTATAACATCAAAATTAATTAGCGAAAACAAATGGCAAGAATTAAACGAATTATATAAAAAATCGTCTGTAACACTTCAAGTTATTGGCGGTTTAATTTACATTGGCATTTTGGTAAATATCAATCAAGTTTATAAAATTTTGCCTGATGAAGGTTATGATCAAGGATTGTTTGTAGTTTTTACAATTGGTTTATCAAAATATTTTGACGTCCTTTTAGGAAACAATAATGCTATTATTTTTAATTCAAAATATTACAAAACGGTTTTACTTTTAGGTGTTTTATTGGTTTTTGTAATCGTAGGATTAAATTTAATTTTTATACCAAAATACGGTATAAACGGAGCGGCTTTGGCAACTTTAATAGCCATTGGAATGTACAGTTTGGCCAAATTATTGTTTGTGGTTTTTAAAATGAAATTATTCCCGTTTACTAAAAACACTATTACTTCATTTCTCATAACTTTAGTGTTGTTTTTTGCTTTTTATTTTTGGGAATTTCCTTTTCATCCGATAATTAATATTGGCTTAAAATCGCTATTCATTTCTGTTTTATATTTGGCTTTACATTATTATTTCAAAGTTTCGAGTGATATTAATTTTGTAATTAGAAATGTTATCGGAAAGTTTTTTAAAAAAATAAAAAGTTAATCTGAAAAATTCGAAAATTAGAGTCAAAATTCAAGAAAAGTACAAAATAAGATTGAAAATGAATTTTGTTTTTGTTGTTGCCGTTGAATTTACTATTTTAGCACAAATCAGATATAGTATGAAGAAGTGTTATTTATTATTTTTCTTTATAAGCCACATAGTTTTTGCTCAATATCCAACGGATTATTTTCGTTCTCCTTTAGATATTCCAATAAATTTATCTGGTACTTTTGGTGAATTACGTTCCAATCATTTTCATTCAGGTTTAGATATTCGCACCAATAATATTGAAGGTTTACAAGTATACGCAGCAGCAGACGGAATAGTTGTAAGAATTAAAGTTTCGCCATTTGGCTACGGAAAAGCTTTATACATAGCCCATCCAAACGGGTATACAACTGTTTACGGGCATTTACAAAAGTTTAGCGATAAAATTGAAGCGTACGTAAAAGAACAACAATACCGTCAGAAAAGTTTTGAAGTAGAACTATATCCCAGCACTTTAAAAGTTACACAATCAGAAATTATTGCGTTGTCCGGAAATTCTGGCGGAAGTGGAGGCCCACATTTGCATTTTGAGTTTAGAGATACGGCTTCAGAAAAAATCATCAATCCAATGGCGTTTGGTTTAAACAAACTAATTAAAGATGAATTTAATCCTGTTATTTCTAGTTTAATGGTTTATCCTGCAAATGATTCAACTTACGTAAATAAAAGTAGAAATCCAGTTAGTTTGTCTTTGCAAAAACAAGTTGACGGTACTTTTTTAGCTTCTAAAGTAGCTGTAAATGGTAAAATTGGTTTTGCACTTAATTCCTTTGATTTGTCTACTAATAAATACAATAAAACCGGAATTTATAAAGTAGAAAGCTTTTTAAATGGTTCTCCAAATTTTAAATACGAATTTGAAACTTTTGCTTTTGACGAATCGAAACACGTTAATTATTTTATTGATTTCAATACATTCAAAAGATTAAAACAACGCTTTCAAAAATTATTTATTAAAGAAAGTTATCCTTTGTCAATTGTTAGTGCAAATACGAAAAAGGGTATTTTAGACATTAAACCTAACATAAATTACACGTACAAGATTATAGTTTCTGATTTTCATGGAAATACAACTGTTGTAAATGTGCCAATTTCGTTTGAAAGAACAATTCAATTTCCCGCAACATCAAAAACAGTTCCCAAAGAAAATTATTTTATAAAGTACAAATCAGAATATAATTTTGAGTTTGAAAAAACAGCTGTTTATTTTCCACCACTTACTTTGTATCAAAATGCAACCTTAAATATTGTTGAAAAAAACGGAGTTTTGGATTTAGAAAATAATTTTGAAGCCATTCAAAATGGTTTTACCCTAACTTTAGACATTTCAGATTTGTCTGAGGAAGACCAAAAGAAAGCTTTTGTAGGAACAGTTTCTGGTTACAATCTAGAATATAATGCTTCATATAAAAAAAACACAAAAATTTCTGCTAAAGTCAAAGCATTTGGAAAATATAAAGTTGGTGTCGACAATGTGGCACCTCGAATTTATAACCCTAATTTTATTGAAAACAGCAATATTTCTAAGTTAAAAACGTTAAGTGTTTCTATAAGCGATGCACTTTCTGGTATAGATAGTTACAACGCCTATTTAAATGATCAATGGATTTTGATGGAATATGATTTTAAAACCAAAAAATTGGTTCATAATTTTAAAGATGGTAAAGTAATTTCAGGAACTAATAGTATTAAAATTGTGGTTACAGATAAATTAAACAACACGGCCACTTTTTTATCTAATTTTATTTATTAATTATGAGTTTTAACATAAAGTCATTTCGATTTATCTTATTTTTTGTTTTAATTTCCGCTTTTTCGTTTGCTCAAAAAGCTAGAATTAAAGGTGTGGTTTTAAACGAAAATCAGCTGCCTATTGAAAATGTTTCAGTAAGTTCCCCTACATCGAATACAAGCACCAATAAAAATGGTTTTTACGAATTAGAAATTGCTGCTAATGTAGAAATTACCATTTCATTTTACATATCGTCATTTAAGAAATCAACGTATAAAGTCAATTTAAAACCTAATGAAGATTTTGAATGGAATCCCATTTTAGGAACTATTAATGAAGTAATTGAAACCGTAGTTATTACTGGAAAAAACAGAAATATCAATGGTGCTACAGCGCTTTCTCCAGTTTTATTAAGACGGATTCCTGGAG
>CAMDGB010000041.1 GCA_945897915.1 Chryseobacterium gleum
GTATATGAACTTTAAAGATGGTTCTTTCAATTCTGTGGTTTCTCTGATTAATACCATTCAGATGTTACTACTGCTAATTTTGAAATTTGTTTTTTTGATTTTAAGTTTTTATTACTTTTTTCTATTTATAAAAAACAGAAAAGTTACAAATGTGATGATTCTTTTAGCATTCATTCATGCAGCAGCTATTTTGCAAGCACTTGTAGTCTATGGAACCAATGCTAAATATGCTTTTCCGTATGAATTTTTTATGTTAGTTGTGGTTTTGTTATTCTTGAAAGAAAAATTTAATTGGTTTTCCAAAGTCCAACATATTTTTCAGCCTGATTAACATAATGATGTTCTTTGTTGATAAATTGAACGGCATTTTTTCCAATTCGATTAATTTCTGAAGGATTTTCAATCAAATAGGATAATTTCTCAACTAAATAATCTAAGTCAGGCAAAGCATTTATGGCTACTTCATCTTCTTTTAAATTATAATGATTTAAAAATTCAGTTTCCGCACCAGTAAACACTACTTTACCTTTGGCCATTGCTTCTAGGGCATTGAATCCTTGATCAAAACCATATACTTGGTCTAATATGATGTGTGCCTTTTCAAAATGTTTTTGATATTCCGCGTAAGGTATATCTGTAGTAATTTTAACTTCAATCAAATTTGGGTATTTTTCTTGAATAATTACGAGCGCTTTTTCAAAAAATGAAGTTCCCTTTGTGAAAGAATTTCCTGAATTTATCCCTAAGAAAATAGAAATTTTTCCAGAAATTGTAGTTTCACTACTTACAATTTTATCAATATTTATAGGATTTGCAACCATCCCTAAATACTTTTCATTTTCAATGAGAGATGCTATATAATCTATATCAGACGCAATGACTCCTGAACTATTTTTGTATAAAAATTGATGAATTTTTTGATGCGATTTGGTTAAAAAATCAAAATAGTAGTCATATTGTTTTTTAGCTTTTGCAATACCCTCAAAGTAAGGATTCATAACGGAATACCTGTCTTTCTGTTGGAGCATATGAGATACGGTCATATAATCAATCCCACAACACATTAAGAAAACTTTTTTATTTTGCTTTAAAATACGTTTTAATAAAAACAATTCTAACTTTGAAACAGTTTGTATTGGAGTTTCATTAATTAATTGAACTACATCAAAGTTTTTTAGTTTTTTAGAAATCCACCAAAATCGAACGCCGTGTTCTAATATTGCCAAATCAAATTTAAAAATTCTAAACCAAATTTGTCTTGGAATATTCCCTACTTTCGATTTAAAAAAAGCAGCTCGAATACTTATATCAGCAGGAAAATTTTTAAATCCATCGCCATTATTCACTAAAACAACTTCATGACCCAACGCCAAAAGTCCTTCCTTTAATGAATTATGCAACCGACTAAATTCTCCTACAAGTAGTATTTTCATTATTTGATTTTAATATTTCAAATATAAAGAAAAAACCTATAAGTTTAGTTTCTTATAGGTTTTAGTCTGTTTTCTGAATATCCGAAAATTTAATTTGCCTTTTTAATGTCAAAAGTTACAGGGTTTTTAACTTTTTCTTTCAAAATAGCAATGTCAATTACTTCTTTCATCGAATCAACATAGTGAAAAGTTAAACCTGTTAAATAATCGGCTTTAATTTCTTCAATATCCCGTTTGTTTTCTTTACACAATATAATTTCTTTAATATTTGCACGTTTTGCGGC
Source organism: Chryseobacterium gleum (assembly GCA_945897915.1). GTDB lineage: Bacteria > Bacteroidota > Bacteroidia > Flavobacteriales > Flavobacteriaceae > Flavobacterium. The sequence continues at coordinate 1,718 of CAMDGB010000041.1, forward strand.
CAATATTTTTTCTTTAATTCCGCCAACTGGTAGTACTTTTCCTCGCAAGGTAATCTCGCCTGTCATCGCAATATTTTTCTTAATTCTACATTGTGTAAAACTAGAAACCATTGAAGTTAACATGGCAATTCCGGCACTTGGTCCATCTTTTGGAGTTGCGCCTTCTGGTACGTGAATATGGATATTATATTGGCCTAAAACTTCAGATTCAATATTTAATTGTTTTGCATTCGCTTTAATATATTCTAATGCAATTGTTACTGATTCTTTCATTACCGTTCCTAAATTTCCAGTCATGTTCATGTCGCCTTTTCCTTTAGAAACTAACGATTCAATAAATAAAATATCACCACCAACAGATGTCCAAGCTAAACCTGTAACTACACCAGCAGTATCATTATTTTCATATTTATCGCGTTCCATTCTTGGTGATTTTAGTACTTTAAGAATGTCAGCATCTGTTACTTTTTTATTGTAGTTTTCTTCCATAGCTACAGATTTTGCTGCATATCGGACCATTTGAGCAATAGTTTTGTCCAAACCACGAACTCCAGATTCTCGTGTGTAACCCGTTACGATTTTTTCTAATTGTTTTTTTTCAATTTGTAAATCTTTTGAAGTTAATCCGTGTGCCGCCAATTGTTTTGGTAGCAAGAAGTTTTTCGCAATTTCAATTTTTTCTTCAATGGTATAACCCGACATATTTATAATTTCCATTCTATCCAATAAAGCTGGCTGAATAGTTGATAAACTGTTAGATGTAGCAATAAACATTACTTTAGAAAGGTCGTATCCAAGTTCTAAGAAATTATCATGAAAATCGTTATTTTGTTCTGGATCTAAAACCTCCAATAGGGCAGAAGATGGGTCGCCATTATAGCTAAAAGACAACTTGTCAATTTCATCTAAAACGAAAACTGGATTAGACGTTTTTGCCTTTTTTATCGACTGAATAATTCTTCCGGGCATGGCTCCAATATAAGTTTTTCTATGTCCACGAATTTCTGCTTCGTCACGCAAACCACCTAATGAAATGCGAACATATTCTCTTCCCAATGCTTCTGCAACCGACTTCCCAATTGAGGTTTTACCCACACCAGGAGGTCCATACAAACATAAAATTGGCGATTTCATATCGTTTCGCAATTTTAAAACTGCTAAATGTTCCACGATACGTTTTTTAACATCTTCTAAACCAAAATGGTCTCTGTCTAAAATTTGTTGGGCTTTTTTTAGGTCAAACTTATCTTTTGAAAATTCATTCCAAGGTAATTCTAAAAATAATTCCAAATAATTACGTTGAATTCCAAAATCAGGTGAATTCGGATTGGTGCGTTGCAATTTGTAAATTTCTTTATCAAAATGTTCTGCCGTTTTTGCATCCCATTTTTTACTTTTACCCTTGGTTCGCATTTCTTCAATTTCTGCATCATTTGAAACGCCACCCAATTCTTCTTGAATGGTTTTCATTTGTTGTTGTAAGAAATATTCGCGTTGTTGTTGGTCTAAATCAAATCGAACTTTAGATTGAATATCATTTTTTAACTCCAATTTTTGAAGTTCTAAATTCATATAGCGTAAGGTTTCTAAAGCGCGTTCTTTCAAATCTACAATACCTAATAAGTATTGCTTATCCGAAACATTCAAATTCATATTTGAAGATACAAAATTGATTAAAAACGGATCACTTTCGATGTTTTTAATTGCAAAAGTGGCCTCTGAAGGTATGTTTGGACTTTCTTTTATGATTTCAATTGCTAAATCTTTAATAGATTCAATAATAGTCAAAAATTCTTCATCTTTTTTCTTCGTACGCACTTCATTTACTTCCTTTATTTTGGCTTTAAAATAAGGTTCACTTTGTGTAAATTCACTTATTTCAAAACGTTTTTTTCCTTGAAGAATGATGGTTGTATTTCCGTCAGGCATTTTCAAAACACGCATGATTCGGGCAACTGTACCCACATGATAAATTTCATCTGAAGTAGGATCTTCGTCAGCTTCATTTTTTTGTGCTACAACACCAATAATTTTACCAGCCGCATTGGCATCGTTTATTAATTTAATCGATTTGTCTCTTCCAGCCGTGATCGGAATGACCACACCAGGAAATAAAACGGTATTTCTTAAGGGTAAAATGGGTAAATCAGCAGGTAATTCTTCATTATTCATTTCCTCCTCATCTTCTGGAGTCATTAATGGAATTAATTCTGCTTCTGAATCTAGTTCTTGAAGCGACAAATTGTCAATCGCTACTATTTTATGGTTTGGCATATCTATTTATAAGTCATTTTGTCATTAAAAAAGGAATGTAAATTTACAACTATTTTTTTTAATCGACATAAGTCACAATAAAAACTAGTAGTTTGGTTTAATTTACACTTTCAGCAGTCAAGATGTATGCCATAAAAAAATCAAAACATTTATTTTTTTATTTTTAGCGTTCTAAAAAGTAAAATAACACCAATCACAAAAAACAACACTAAAAATAAAACAGCATTTCGCATACTTCCTGTTATTTGGTTGATGCTTCCGTAAAGAATCATACCGATTACGATTCCTATTTTTTCGGCTACGTCATAAAAACTAAAAAACGAAGTAGTATCATTTGTTTCGGGCATTAATTTAGAAAAAGTAGAGCGTGAAAGCGATTGTATTCCACCCATAACTAAACCTACAATTCCAGCTACCAAGAAAAATTGTATGGGTTTAGTTACAAAAAAAGCACCAATACAAATAAAAATCCAAACTGAATTAATGCCAATTAACGTTTTAATATTTCCGAATTTTAATGCCAATTTTGAGGTTATAATAGCTCCCAAAACCGCTACCAATTGAATCATTAGTATACTTACAATTAGTCCTTGTCTTTTTTCGTCAGCTGTACCCCAATTTATTTCTTGTTCTCCAAAATAAGTAGCAACAAGCATTACGGTTTGTACCGCCATGCTGTAAACAAAAAAGGCAATTAAAAAGCTTTTTAATTTTGCGTCCTTAAAAAATAATTTTTGTACTTTCTTTAATTCATTATATCCATTAAGTAGCACAGAAAAAGTTATAGGATGTTTATTTTTATTTCCTTTTGGTAAATAATAAAAGGTATATTGGCTAAATACAGCCCACCAAATTCCAGTAAAAACAAATGATAATTTCATAGCTTCAATGGCTTCTTCATCTGTTCTTCCAATAATTAAATACAAGCAAATCAAAAGTAAAATAACACTGCCAATATAGCCTAAGGAAAACCCTTTTGCGCTTAATTTATCGTGTTGTTCTGTAAAAGCGATATCTGATAAATAGGAATTATAGAATACCAAACTTCCCCAAAAACCAACCAATCCAAGATAGAAACAACACATACCAAAAACTATGTTTTCTTTGGTAAACCAATATAATCCTATACAAGAGGCGGCGCCTAAATAGCAAAAAAACTGCATAAATCGTTTTTTATTCCCTAAATAATCAGCAATTCCAGATAAAATTGGAGATAGTATTGCAACTGTTAAAAAAGCAAAAGCTGTGGTAAAGAAAACTAATGAAGTAGCTTTGATGGAAGTTCCGAATAGTTCAATATTTGGATTTTCTTTTGTGAATAAGAAACCAAAATATAAAGGAAAAATAGAGGAAGTTATGACTAACGAATACACAGAATTTGCCCAATCGTAAAACGCCCAAGCGTTTAAAACTTTGTTATTTCCTTTTTCTAGTTGTTGCATTGTATATAAAATAAAAAATCCCGATATAAATCGGGACTAATATAAGATAATATTTTTACTATTTAAATGAAACGCCAAATTTAGCGGCTTCCGCTTTTGCTTGAGGAAGCAATGCGGTTAATTCGTCAATTCTTGTTTGGTTGCTTGGATGGGTGCTTAAAAATACTGGAGGCGATTTACCTTCAGATTGCGCCGACATTCTTTTCCATACTTTAACTGCATTAATAGGATCATATCCGGCAATAGCCATAAGCGTTAATCCAATCATATCGGCTTCACTTTCATGTGCTCTACTAAACGGCAAAATGCCTAATACTTGCGAACCAGCACCATACGCTTGCATGGCTTCATTTTGATATTTTGGCACATATTTTTCGGCAGCTAGTGCAGCTCCAACAGCCCCTGCTTGTTGCAATAAACCAGCACTCATTCGCTGTTGCCCATGATTGGCTAAAGCGTGTGCGACTTCGTGTCCCATTACTGCTGCAATTCCCGCATCGTCTTTACAAATAGGTAAAATCCCGGTGTAAAAAACAATTTTTCCACCAGGCATACACCAGGCATTTACTTCTTTACTGTCTACTAAATTGTATTCCCATTTGTAATCATTTAAATAATCTGATTTTCCATTAGCAGTTAAATAGCGTTCAGAAGCTGTTTTTATTTTCATTCCAATCGTTTCAATACGTTTGGCATCAGAAGTTCCTTTCAAAACTTTGTTTTCAGACAAAAACTGATTATATTGTTGAAACGCAGATGGAAAAATTTGACTGTTAGGAACAAGTGCCATTGTACTTTTACCCGTAAATGGATTTTTTGCACAAGAAGCAACAAGAATTCCTGTTACGATTATTGATTTTAGAAGTATTTTCATGATATAAAATTTGGTCAAACAAAGTTATTCTATTTTTTGTTTAGTTCAAAAATCATACCATACTATAATTGTTTACTTTTGTATAAAAATTTCTTATGCCTAATAAAAAATCTCCTACCGAAACGCAAGTTCCAAAAATTATAATTTTAATTGGTCGTTTTTTATATCGAATTTCTCCTGTTTTAGCTGAGAAATTTGCTCGAAAATTATTTATTACACCCATAAAACATAAAATTCCGAAAAGAGAGTTTCTTATGGAATCCGAATCCCAACAAACTATGTTGTTTGTGCCATCTATAAATAAAGAAATTGTGGTATATGCTTATGGAAATTCGAATAAAAAAATCCTTCTCGTACACGGTTGGTCGGGTAGAGGCACCCAATTAGTAAAAATTGCTGATGCCTTCATAGAAAAAGAGTATGCTACAATTAGCTTTGACGCCCCAGCACATGGTAAATCAGGTACAAAAACCACTTTAATGCTCGAGTTTATAGAATCTATTTTAGAAGTAGAAAAACAGCATGGTCCTTTTGAATTTGCAGTTGGACATTCTTTAGGAGGCATGTCAATTTTAAACGCAGTAAAAAAAGGTCTACAAATAAAAAAAGCTGTTGTAATTGCTAGTGGAAATAGCGTAATTAACATTGTGAATACGTTTACAGAAAAAATTGGTTTACCAAATAAAGTAGCTGTTTTGATGAAAAATAATTTTGAAAAGAAATACCATTTAGAAATGGAAAGTTTTTCTTCTTATGTTGTAGCTAAAGAAGTGAAAATTCCAGTTTTAGTTATTCATGATAATGATGATGAAGATATATCGGTTTCGGAAGCATATCATTTGGCTGAAAACCTTTCCAATAAAGAAATTTTAATCACAAATAATTTAGGACATAGGAAAATATTAGGCGATTTAAAAGTTATTGAAAAAATTGTTGAATTCTTCTTGATAAAAAAATAAAATCTCATTAGTTTAAACAGATTATTAAATTTATTTTTGCAAAAACTTTTTACAATGACACAACAAATTTCAAATTTAGAACAATTTACACAACAAGTTCGAAGAGATATTCTTAGAATGGTTCATGCAGTTAATTCAGGTCATCCAGGTGGTTCTTTAGGCTGTGCAGAGTTCTTAGTAACACTGTACCAACAAGTAATGAAAAGAAACGAAGGTTTTGATATGAATGGAGCAAATGAAGACGTTTTCTTTTTATCAAACGGGCATATTTCTCCTGTATTTTACAGTGTTTTGGCACGAAGCGGTTATTTTTCAGTATCCGAATTGGCAACTTTCCGTAAATTAAATACGCGTTTACAAGGGCATCCAACAACGCATGAAGGATTAGAAGGTATCAGAATGGCTTCTGGTTCTTTAGGACAAGGTTTGTCTGTTGCCATTGGTGCTGCACAAGCTAAAAAACTAAATAAAGACACAAATTTAGTATATGTTTTAACTGGTGATGGTGAATTACAAGAAGGCCAAAACTGGGAAGCTATTATGTATGCATCTGCAAAAAATGTAGACAACATAATTGCAACTGTGGATTTGAATGGACAACAAATTGATGGTTCTACTACTGATGTTTTAAATATGGGAAATATTAAAGCCAAATTTGAAGCATTTGATTGGGATGTTTTAGAAATTGCTAAAGGAAATAATATTGAAGCCATTATAAACGGAATGGCAGATGCAAAATCTCGCACAGGAAAAGGAAAACCAGTTTGTGTGTTATTACATACAGAAATGGGTAACGGTGTAGATTTTATGATGCACACGCACGCATGGCACGGTAAAGCACCAAGTAATGAGCAATTAGAAAATGCCTTAAACCAAAATCCAGCCACTTTAGGAGATTATTAATAATGCTTTGTGCTCAATGCCTTATGCTTATAGCTTAAAAATATGAAAAAATACGAAAACACAGGAAGTAAAGATACCCGTTCAGGATTTGGAGCAGGAATGACCGAATTAGGACAAAAAAATGAAAATGTAGTCGCGCTTTGTGCCGATTTAATTGGTTCGTTAAAGTTTGACGATTTTAAGAAAAATCATCCAGAGCGTTTTTTCCAAATCGGAATTGCGGAAGCCAATATGATTGGAATTGCCGCAGGTTTAACAATTGGTGGGAAAATTCCTTTTACAGGAACTTTTGCTAACTTTTCTACAGGTAGAGTATATGACCAAATTCGTCAATCTGTTGCTTATTCAGATAAGAATGTTAAAATTTGTGCTTCACACGCAGGTTTAACTTTAGGTGAAGATGGCGCTACGCATCAAATTTTAGAAGATATAGGTTTAATGAAAATGTTGCCTGGAATGACAGTTATCAATACTTGTGATTTCAACCAAACCAAAGCAGCTACTTTAGCATTAGCAGATCATCACGGACCAGCATATTTACGTTTTGGTCGTCCGGTAGTGCCTAATTTTATGCCAGCAGATGCACCTTTTGTAATTGGAAAAGCCATTTTATTAATCGAAGGAAATGATGTTACGATAATCGCAACAGGACATTTAGTTTGGGAAGCTTTATTAGCGGCTGAAGAATTAGAAAAACAAGGTATTTCTGCTGAAGTAATTAATATTCACACCATAAAACCTTTAGATGAAGCAGCTATTTTAAAATCGGTTGCAAAAACAGGTTGTGTAGTAACAGCTGAGGAACATAATTTTTTAGGTGGTTTAGGAGAAAGTGTTGCCAGAACGTTAAGTTTAAATAAACCTGCACCACAAGAATTTGTAGCTACAAATGATACTTTTGGAGAAAGTGGCACACCAGAACAATTAATGGAAAAATACGGATTAAATAGCACCGCAATTATCGAGAAATCATTAAAAGTATTAGCAAGAAAATAGTATTTTTTATAATTAAAAAAATTCCCGTTGCGATCAATTTCGAAACGGGAATTTTTATTTTCAGTTTAAAGTTTATAAAATTTCTTCAACGTGTTTTTTAATATTGCTTGCAATTTTTGCAGTAGGTAAATCATTTTCATCACCACCAAAAGGATCTTCAATTTCTTCAGCAATTAATTCTAAACTTGCCAATACATAAAAAATAAATACTACCACAGGAATTATGTAATATCCTAAGCTAAATACATATCCAAAAGGTAAAGTCATCACGTAAAAGAAAATAAATTTTTTAATAAACGCACTGTAAGAATAGGGTATTGGTGTGTTTTTAATTCGTTCACAAGCACCACAAACATCAGTAAAAGATTGTATTTCTAAATTTAATATAATTAACTGATTACCAGTTATTTTATTAGATTTATATAAATCATTTATTTTACTATAAATCATCTTAGCTACTTGGTTGGGTTTGTGTTTGTTTTGGTCAATTTCTAAATCCAAACCTTCAAATAAAACTTTACCAACTTCTTCATTACTTAAATGTTTTGCCAAGATGGAAGCAAAACTTGGAATCACTTTTTTGAAGTAATTTTTATCGGCTTCATTATCTAAAATAGCGGATAATTTAATGGCTAAATTCCTGGAATTATTAACCAAACTTCCCCATAATTTTCGTCCTTCCCACCAGCGATCATAAGCAGTGTTGGTTCTGTAAGCCAAAAGTAATGACAAAACAAATCCAACAGTTGTGTGTAAGATAGAAATATTCTTAACATGACTATTTTCTTTTAATTTGAAATAATGTATTTCAAAATAACAAATTGCACCAGAATAAACACCAATTAAAATCATCATTGGAATTAATTGACGAAAGGTATCCGATTTATGAAATCGAAAAATAAAAGTAATCCAGTCTTTTGGGTTATATTGTACCATGGTTTTATGTTTTTTAAATAAAATTATTAAATTTATATTCTATTTTCTATACTCTATATTCTTTTTTCCATTACGAAATATAATTCCAAATACTTTTCTTCTTGCTGATTTCCAAAAACACCGCTTTTAATTTTGCGTGTTCTGGTAAATTCATGCTAGGATCTGTTTTTAGAAGTTTTATTGCTAGATGGCGTGCTACTTGTAAAATATCTCGGTCTTTTACCAAATCGGCAATTTGAAGGTTTAGCACGCCACTTTGTTGTTTTCCCATAATATCACCTGGTCCTCGTAATTTCAAATCCACTTCAGCAATTTCAAATCCGTCATTGGTTCGCACCATAGTTTCCATTCTGGTTTTGCTGTCTTCGGAAAGTTTATAATCCGTCATTAAAATACAATAACTTTGCTCAGCTCCACGGCCTACACGTCCGCGCAACTGGTGCAATTGTGATAAACCAAAACGTTCGGCACTTTCAATTACCATTACTGAAGCGTTAGGAATATTTACGCCTACCTCGATAACAGTTGTTG
>CAMDGB010000042.1 GCA_945897915.1 Chryseobacterium gleum
TTTTCTTTGAATAATACAATTATTGCTCCAAAGTTACAAAAAACAAAAAACCCAGTCAAATGAATTAACTGAGTTTTTATGTTTAACCAACCAAAAAACTATAAATTATGAAAACTTATATACAATATGAGTCTACTACCTCTCAATTGCCTTGCAAAGATATGTTAAGGTTTTATATTTTATTTAATTAAAAATCAAGTTTAACACTTTTAACAGAAAAAAACACAAGAAAAGTGGTTAAAATTTAACAAAACAAAAAAATAACCTACTTTTTTTAAGTATTTGATAATGTTGTTTTTAACTAATAGGTTTTTATAATGTTCCTCTTTTGGCTTGTTCTCTTTCGATAGACTCAAAAAGCGCTTTAAAGTTTCCTGCTCCAAAACCTCTAGCTCCCATTCTTTGAATAACTTCGAAGAAAAGAGTAGGTCGGTCTTCAATTGGTTTGGTAAAAATTTGTAACAAATACCCTTCTTCATCCGCATCAATCATAATACCTAATTTTTGAAGTTCGTTGATGTCTTCTTTAAATTTCGACATGTGATCTTTCAATCTTTCTGGAATGGCATCATAATAAGCTTGTGGCGGTGTGCTTAAAAATTCAATTCCACGAGAACGCATATCAGCAACAGTTGAAATAATATCATCCGTAGCAACTGCAATATGCTGCACGCCTTCGCCTTCATAGAAATCTAAATATTCTTCAATTTGAGAACGTTTTTTTCCTTCAGCGGGTTCGTTAATTGGAAATTTAATTCTTCCATTGCCATTACTCATTACTTTCGACATCAATGCCGAATAATCTGTAGTAATTTGTTTGTCGTCAAAAGAAAGAAAATTAACAAATCCCATTACATCTTCAAACCATTTTACCGCTTCATTCATTCTGTTCCAACCAGTATTTCCAACCATGTGGTCAATGAATTTTAAACCAACTGGTTTTGGATTATAATCAGATTTCCATTCTTGATAACCAGGCATGAAAATTCCGTTGTAATTTTTTCGTTCTACAAAAACAAACACCGTTTCTCCATAGGCACCATAAATTCCTGCACGAACTACTTCGCCATCTTCGTCTTTTTCAACAACTGGGTCAAAATAAGATTTTGCTCCACGTTTTGTGGTTTCTTCAAATGATTTTCTTGCATCTTCTACCCAAAGTGCGATAACTTTTACACCATCACCATGTTTTTTTACGTGTTCGCCAATGGGTGAATTGCTGTTTAAAGCCGTTGTTAATACTAAACGTATTTTGTCTTGTTTCAATACATAAGACGCTCTGTCTTTTACGCCAGTTTCTAATCCGGCATAAGCTAAAGATTGAAAACCGAAAGCTGTTTTGTAAAAATGAGCAGCTTGTTTAGCATTACCCACATAAATTTCCACGTAATCTGTTCCTAATAAAGGCAAGAAATCTTGTGCGCCTTCAAATATTTTTTCTAAGCCGTATTCGACTGATTTTAAATCGTTATTCATAATTTTTTTATTTTAATGGTAAAAAATTAATTACCTAAAAGTTGTGTTTTAATTTTATTCCACCCAAGATTTATAATATTTTCCATCATCTAATCCCATTGCTGCTTCCGTAACCATTAATGGACGGAACGTATCAACCATAACTGCTAATTCTTTTGTTTCGGTATGACCAATGCTTCTTTCCATAGCTCCTGGTGCTGGTCCGTGAGGAATTCCTTTTGGATGTAAAGTGATATGACCTTGTTCGATGTTGTTTCTACTCATGAAATCCCCATCAACATAATACAACACTTCATCAGAATCAATATTGCTATGATTGTATGGTGCAGGAATTGATTTTGGATGATAATCGTATAATCTTGGCACAAAAGAACATACTACAAATGTTGCTGTTTCAAAAGTTTGGTGAATAGGTGGCGGCAAATGTACACGACCTGTAATAGGTTCAAAATTATGAATTGAAAATCCGTAAGGGAAATTGTAACCGTCCCAACCGATAACATCAAAAGGGTGTGTTGCATAAACCATTTCGTGCATCATCCCTTCTTTTTTGATTTTGATTAAGAAATCACCTTTTTCGTCATGCGTTTCTATTTCAGATGGTAATTTAAAATCCCTTTCACAAAATGGCGAATGTTCTAAATGCTGCCCGGAATCATTTTTATATCTTTTTGGAGTATAAAAAGGCGTATAAGATTCTACATAAAATAAGCGATTGTCTTCTGAATTGAAATCAATTTGATAAATCATTCCGCGCGGAATGATTAAGTAATCGCCATATTCAAAATCTATATTTCCCATCATGGTTCTAAGTTTTCCAAAACCTTTATGAATAAATATCATTTCGTCTGCATCGGCATTTTTATAAAAATAATTACGCAATGATTTTTTTGGCGCGGCTAATCCGATAATACAATCTTTATTAACAAGCATATCTTTTCTGCTTTCTAAAAAATCATCGGCTGGTTGTAATTCAAAACCTTTTAATAATAGTGATTTTATGTTTTTACCAATGGCTATTTTTGGTTCTACAGAATAGGATTTGGTAATTTCTTTAACCTGTGTTGGTCTATGAACATGGTATAATAGTGAAGAATGTCCATGAAAACCTTCGGTACCAAAAAGTTGTTCGTAGTATAATCCGCCGTTTGGTTTTTCAAACTGGATGTGTCGTTTGTGAGGGATTTCTCCTAATTTATGATATATTGGCATTTTTTTTAAATTAGATAATTAGACAATGAAATAATTAGATAATTTGCAAATGGACATAGTATCTAATTGGCACATTAAATTACTCACTCAGGATTTCTCTTGATGAGGAATTTTAAGTGGGCTAATAATCCGTTCCAGTTTTCCATATCACAAATGTCGGAAAAATATATTATAAAAAAAAACGACTTCATTTGAAGTCGTTTTTTAAATGTTATGTTATTCTGGTTTGTTATTAGATTTTTTATCAGGGTTATTTAACACACTGTTTTTCTTACTATATACAAAGTAAAATATAAGCCCAAGTGCTAACCATGCTGCTAATCGCAACCAGTTTGTCCATCCTAATCCTGCAATCATAGCTAAACATACCCCAACTCCAAGAATTGGAACCAGCGGCACGAAAGGAGTTTTGAATTCTCTTTTCATATCTGGATGTGTTTTTCTTAAAACAATTACTGAAATACAAACTAAAATAAAGGCGAATAGCGTTCCAATACTTGTCATATCTCCAACAATATCTCCAGGAACAAATGCAGCGAATAATCCAACAATAACTAAAATTGCAAGATTTGCTTTGTAGGGTGTTTTGTATTTTGGGTGTAAATCACCAAATGCTTTTGGCAACAAACCATCTTTTCCCATAGAATAAAAAACACGTGATTGTCCTAACAGCATTACTAATATTACTGAGGTAAATCCGAATAAAATAGCCACGGTTACAAACTGTGCTAACCATTCATAACCTGGCATTGCAGAAGTAATTGCATTAGCCACCGAAGCTTCTTTTCCTCCATTTCTAAAAAACTCAACATCTTCAAGTCCTGTCAATACGTGTGCAAAAAGAATATAAAGAACTGTACAAACTGCTAATGAGCCAAGAATACCTATAGGCATATCACGTTTTGGGTTTTTAGTTTCTTGTGCTGCTGTACTAACAGCATCAAAACCAATGAATGCAAAAAATACAGTTCCTGCTGCTCCAAGAATTCCCCAAATACCTCCAAAATTATGACCTATTCCATGTTCGTCTGTAAAAATAGATGGTTGAGGAATATATGGTGTATGATTCGCTGGAGTAATAAAGTTCCAGCCTAATATAATAATCAAAATTACAATAGTTACTTTTATTATAACTATTAAGCTATTTACAAATGCTGATTCCTGTGTTCCTTTAATTAAAAGCAAACTAATTACCGCAACAATAAACAATGCTGGCAAATTTATAATACCATTTACACCCTCAGCTGAAACTTGAAAAGGGGAATGGCATAATTCATATGGAATTGGACTGGTATGGAGTACATTTACGAGCAAATTGTTCAGGTATTCACTCCAAGCAATTCCTACAGTTGCTGCACCAACAGCATATTCTAAAATTAAATCCCAACCAATAATCCAGGCAAGTAATTCTCCCATTGTTGCATAAGTATAAGTATAAGCACTTCCTGAAATTGGAATAGATGATGATAATTCAGCATAACATAAACCAGCTAACGCACAACCAATAGCCGCTACAATAAATCCTATTGTAACAGATGGCCCAGCACTTTGAGCCGCAGCAGTTGCAGTTCTGACAAATAATCCGGCACCAATAATCGCACCTATTCCTAGCGCAACTAATGACCAAGCTGTTAACGTTCTTTTTAATCCTTTTTCTGATTCAGTAGCTTCAGCAAGTAGTAATGAAATAGATTTTCTTTTCCAAATAGACATAAAATAATAATTTTTTAGTTGCTTCAAATATAGGATATTTTCAATTAAATATCCAAATCAAAAAAAATATTTAAAAGACGAATCCTAAATTCACCCAAAAAGCGGAAAAACTCGATTCAGGAGACCAAGTATATTTTATTTCAACTGGTCCTATTAAGGTTTCTAATCCATAGCCCAAACCAAATCCGGTATTTGAGGGTTTGTTAAACCATGTTTTTGTGGCATTAAAAATAAAATCGCCCACAATTGAAGCGTTATAGGTAAGATTGATGTGGTTTTTTTTGTAAAATTCGTAATCAAAAGTCCCACTACTTTTAATATAGGAATTCCCAATTATACTTAAAAAATCATATCCGTAAAAAGGGATGATATTAGCACTGTCTTTGAATCCAGTTCCTCCCAAAGCAAAATCAAAATATGGCAATGTGGAATGACCTATTTTAAAACCAATTTCGTTCTTTAAGACAACAGAGAAGTTTTTTATTGGAGCAACAGCAATTCCTAAATCTGTTTTAGAAATTGAAAAATTTGAAAATTGTGAAGTATAATCAGTGGAGGAAAAATAATTATTAAAATTGCTTTTAAGGTACCAACCTTTTTTTGGAAAATATTTATCGTCAAAAGTATCATAACTAAGAAAGCCAACTAACGAAAAATAGTTACTATTTTCGATTACTTTATTGGCTTTTGACAAATTTTCCGATTTTAAAAAGAGGTTTTGAAATTCTAATCCGCCACCGATATTAAATTTTCTTAAGAAAATAGTTTGAAGAAACACTTTCGTGTTGACACTTGAATAATCTAAATTTATCTTATCAAACGCGTTGCTTAAATAACTTTGAATTCCAAATGCCGTATTTACATTTTTATTAAATTTATTTAAACTTGAGTTAATTCCAAAGCTAAAATTATAGCCATTGTCAATTAAGTAATTAAAATCGTATCTAAAATTATCGCCAAAAATTAAATCTAAAGAAACCATGTCGTTTTTTGAGATTATTTTTTTCTGAGTGATATTTATTAACGCGCCACTTTTATATAATTCATCATAATGAAGTGCAAATTTTAAAAAAGTATTTATTTTATTTTCCCTTAAACTAATAAAAATATCTTTTTCGTTAAATTGATATTTTATGGAACTAAAGTTTTGTGTGTTACTTAAATTTTGAATACCGTTTTGAAAATCTTCAAAGCTTACTTTTGAGTTGGGTTTAAATCGTAATTTTCCTAAAACATAAGCGCGTGTATAATTTTTTAATTCTGTAAAAGCAATATTTCCTATAAAAATTGAATCTTTAACAGGTTTTAATTTAGGTTTTTGATATGCTTTGTTTTCAAATTTTAGTAATTCTGATAAAAAATTTCTCGTTGCATATTCACCATTTTCAATAATTTTTTTTCCGTTTTCGAAGGATAGAACGGTATAACCTTTTATTTTAGGTTTGATGTAAATGTTTGTAAGTTGGCGCTTACTTTTCATTTGAGATTGTGTATAAAAATTAGAAATTTGTCCAAAAATAGTAGTAATACCTTGCAACTCATTTCGGTCTTTCAATTCCTCTTGTACATCAACACCTATAATATATTCGGCACCCAATTCTTTAAGTTTTTCAACAGGATAATTATTTGTAACACCTCCATCAACTAGAAGTCTGCCTTCAATTTCAAAAGGATAAAAAATACTTGGAACAGAACTACTTGCTATTAATGCTTGTGGGAAAATTCCTTTATTTAATAAGATATCTTCCCCAGTTTCAATATCTGTAGCCATACAGAAAAACGGAATTGGTAATTTTTTAAAATCTCTTGTGTTTCTGACGTGATAAGTTAATTTGGATAAAAAATTGTAATTGTAAAACCCTTTTGAAAGTGCATTTGGCGTTTCTAGCTTTAATTTTTTAAAGGGTAAAGACAAAGCATAAATATCATCATTTCTTTTATTGAAAAGTAACTTAGATTTTCGGGGGATGTTATCTTGAACTAAATCGTCAAATTCTAGAATTCTAAATATAGAATCTAATTGTTTACCCGTATATCCAGAAGCGTATAATCCACCTACAATAGCGCCCATACTGGTGCCTCCAATATAGTCTATTTTTATGCCTAAAGAATCAATTACTTTCAGAACACCAATATGTGACAATCCTTTTGCACCACCACCAGAAAGCACTAATCCGATTTTAGGCTTTTTGATACTGTCTTGAGCAATTGAGTAAAAAGGCAAAAGGAATAAAGCAAAAGTAAAAAGTATAAAACAAGAAAATTTACCACGAAGGTGATCGTCTATTTTCATTATTCTATTTTCTATTTTCTTAAACATTTGTTATTCTTTTTTGTAAAAGTCGGAAATTTTTTTTGCTTTTGAAAGTCCAATTACTGAAGAAATTTCAGATTCAGTAGCTTCTTTTACTCTTTTTACGCTTTTAAAGTGCGAAATTAATGCTATCATTGTTTTTTCTCCAATGCCAGGAATGCTTTCTACGGCAGAATTTAATGCAGATTTACTTCTTTTGTCGCGATGATGAGTAATTCCAAAGCGGTGCGCTTCATTTCGTAATTGTTGAATGATTTTTAGTGTTTCCGATTTTTTATCCAAATATAAAGGAATGGGGTCGTCCGGATAAAACAATTCTTCTAATCGTTTTGCAATACCAATAATGGCGATTTTACCACGCAAATCTAAATTTTCTAAACTTTTTAATGCAGAAGATAATTGCCCTTTTCCTCCATCAATAATAATAAGTTGCGGTAACGATTCATTTTCGTCTAGTAATCTTTTATATCTTCTATACACTACTTCTTCCATTGAAGCAAAATCATTTGGCCCTTCAACGGTTTTAATGTTGAAATGTCTGTAGTCTTTTTTACTGGCTTTTCCATCTTTAAATACCACACATGCTGCTACTGGATTTGTTCCTTGAATATTAGAGTTATCAAAACATTCAATATGTCTAGGTTCCATAGAAAGGCGTAAATCTTTTTGCATTTGCGCCATAATTCTGTTGGTATGCCGCTCTGGATCTACAATTTTAATTTGTTTTAATTGGTCGAATCTATAATATTTTGCATTGCGTTCAGATAAGTTTAAAATCTCTTTTTTATCTCCTAATTTAGGAACAGTAATTTTGATTTTATCTCCTAAATCAATTTCAAAAGGCACTACTATTTCTGTTGAAGTTAAAAAGAATCGCGCTCTGATTTCTACAATTGCTAATTCTAATAATTCTGGATCTGTTTCATCTAATTTTTTCTTTAATTCTAATGTGTGAGAACGTATAATGGCGCCATGAGAAATCTGTAAAAAATTAACATACGCCATTGTTTCGTCTGAAATAATGGAAAAAACATCAATATTGGTAATTTTAGGATTTATTATGGTTGATTTTGCTTGATAGTTTTCTAAAACTTCAATTTTATCTTTAATTTTTTGTGCTTCTTCAAACTTCATTTCTGAGGATAAAAGAAGCATGTGGTTTTTAAAATCTTTTAAACTTTCTTTGAAATTTCCTTTTAAAATTTCACGTATAGCCGTAATTTGTTTTTGATAATTTTCTTGCGTTTCGTATCCTTCACAGCCGCCTTTACAATTTCCAATATGGTATTCTAAACATACTTTATATTTTTCTGCTCTTATGTTTGGAACAGATAAATCAAAATTACAAGTTCGTATGGGATATAATTCTCTAATTAACTCTAATAATGTGTTTACCGTTTTAAAACTGGTGTAGGGACCAAAATATTCCGAGCCGTCTTTTATCATTTTTCGTGTAGAAAACACCCTTGGAAAAGCTTCTTTTTTAATACAAATCCAAGGATAAGTTTTATCATCGCGGAGTAGAACATTATATCTGGGTTGTAGCGTTTTAATAAGGTTGTTTTCTAACAATAACGCATCGGTTTCTGAAGGAACTACAATGTGTTTGATAGTAACAATTTTTTTTACAAGCACTGAGGTTTTATAATTCTCGTGGTTTTTTGTAAAATATGATTGTACACGTTTTTTTAAATTTTTCGCTTTTCCAACGTACAAAATCTTATTTTCTTTGTCGTAATACTGGTAAACACCAGGATTTTCAGGTAAGGTTTGTATTTGTAGTTCGAGTGGCGTCATTTTAGTATGCAGTGTTCAGTTTTTAGTATTCAGTAATTTGACTAGAGAAAGCCTTACAAAAATAGCAAAAAACAATTGATTTAGCATGAAGTAAAATTTTATTACTTTAGCAAAAAGTAAAACACGTGATGCAAAAGGAAATTACTATTTTTAATGAAACTATTTTACCAGGAAAAAGTAAAACCATCAATATGCAAATTGGGAAATTGCATACGATGACCGATTTACACATTCCAATTATTGTAGAAAGAAGTAAAAAAGAAGGCCCGGTAGTGTTGTTAACTGCTGGTTTACATGGCGACGAGATTAACGGAACTGAAATTGTAAGGGAATTAATTGTAAAAAAAATTAACAAACCTAAACGAGGCACTATTATCTGTATTCCTGTAATTAATATTTTCGGTTTTGTCAATCAAACCAGAGAATTTCCAGATGGCAGAGATTTAAATCGAATTTTTCCTGGAAGCAAATCAGGCTCTTTAGCGAGTCAATTTGCTTATTATATTTTAAAAGAAATTATTCCAAATATAGATTATGCAATAGATTTTCATGCTGGTGGTGCCCAAAGATTTAATGCGCCACAAATACGAATTGTTCCTAATAACGAAGTGTTAAAAACACTTTCAGATGTATTTGGCGCTCCGTTTACTTTATATTCTAATAATATATCTGGTTCTTTTAGAAGTTCTTGTGATAAAATGAATGTTAAAATGTTATTATTTGAAGGCGGAAAATCGTTTGATATTAATAATGCAGTTACTAAAGAAGCTGTAGAAGGAACAAAGCGGGTTTTAATGCATTTTGGAATGCTAAAAAATAAACACGAAATTTCAAAACCGCACCAAACTATATATATAGAAAAGTCGGATTGGATTCGAGCTAATTTTTCTGGGATGTTTCATGGTTTAAAACAAATTGGAAGTTTTGTAACAAAAGGCGAATTATTAGCCACAATTTCAGATCCTTTTGGAAAGGTGAGTCATAAACTTAAAGCACCACACGCGGGCTATTTAATAAATGTAAATGATTCACCAATTGTTTACCAAGGCGATGCAGTTTTTCATATTTCAAAAACCCTAGAAGATGAATAAGATAGCGCTGCGACAAAAGTATAGCGCATTAAGAGCTAATTTATCAGACCATGAAATAGATGAAATGTCAATACAAATTGCAAATCAAATCATCCAATTAGATATTTGGCAACACAGTTTTTATCAGCTTTTTTTACCTATTGAAAGCAAAAAAGAGGTTAACACGGAATATATTTTGCAAGTTTTGGCTGGAAAAGATAAAAATATTGTCCTTTCCGTAAGTGATTTTTCAACTCGAGAAATGACCCATTTTCTTTTAACAGACACAACCAAAATTAAGAAAAATAACTACGATATTCCCGAACCTGTTGACGGTTTAGAAGTTCCTGTTTCTAAAATTAATGTGGTTTTTGTTCCCTTATTAGCTTTTGATAAAAAAGGGAATAGAGTGGGTTACGGAAAAGGATTTTACGACCAGTTTTTATCAAAATGTAATTCAAAAACACTTAAAATAGGCGTCTCTTTTTATGAGGCTGAAACAATAATTTCTGATACCTTATCAACTGATATTCAGTTAAATTATTGTGTAACGCCAACTAAAGTTTACAATTTTTAATTTAAATTTAAATTTAAATAGGAATTCCATATATTTTATTATATTTGAAATTATTACTAAAAAAATAAACTATGTTACAATCTATT
>CAMDGB010000043.1 GCA_945897915.1 Chryseobacterium gleum
ATAGGCATTTCATCCGCCTGACCATAAACCGTACAGGAAGAACTGAAAATAAAGTGGGCTTCTGTTTTTTCTTGTAATTCTTGTAATAAATAAATCAGAGAAGCAATATTGTTTTCATAGTATAACAATGGATTTTTAACGCTTTCACCAACAGCTTTTGAAGCCGCAAAGTGAATCACACTGCTCACATCATTGTGTTTTTTAAAAAAAGCTTGTACCGATGCTTTTTCCCTTAAATCTAATTTTTCAAATTGGGGTTTTTTACCAGTAATGGCTACAATACCTTTCAAAACGGTTTCAGAAGAGTTGGAAAGATTGTCAATAATCACCACTTCAAAACCTTTATTTTGTAATTCTACAACTGTGTGTGAACCGATAAATCCTAAACCTCCTGTTACTAATATTTTCATGTCTTATTTACTTTTATAATGTACATCAGATAAATCTCTTAACATTTTAGCGCTTTTTTCAGCCGTAATGTCTCGTTGAGATTCTCCCATCATTTCATATCCTACCATAAATTTTTTAACTGTTGCCGAACGCAATAAAGGTGGATAAAAGTGCATGTGAAATTGCCATTCTGGGTGAAGTTCCCCATCGGTTGGCGCTTGATGAATACCAGAAGAGTAGGGGAAAGAGGTCTCAAAAAGATTGTCGTATTTTATAGTTAATAATTTAAGAATACTAGCATAATCTTCAATTTCATTAGCAGTAAAATCTGTAATTTTTGTGATAGGACGTTTGCAAATAATCAGTGTCTCAAATGGCCAAATCGCCCAAAAAGGAACTAAGGCAACAAAGTGTTCGTTTTCAATAACAATACGTTCTTTTAGTTTTAATTCTTCATTTAAATAGTCAATTAAAAGATTGCTTTGATTTTTATCAAAATAGGATTTCAAACTATTTTGTGTTTTCTCTACTTGGGTTGGTATAGAGGATTGTGCCCAAATTTGTCCATGTGGATGTGGATTGCTACACCCCATGACACTTCCTTTGTTTTCAAAAATTTGTACGTAATTAATATAATCAACATTACCCAAATCCGTATATTCTCGTTGCCAAGTTCGAATAATTTCTTCGATAGTTGACAAATCCATTTCTGGCAAAGTGATATTGTGTTTTGGTGAAAAACAAACCACTCTTGAAATTCCTCTCTCTGGTTTTACTTTAAAGAAAGTAGCATCCTTGCTTTCTTCAAACTCAATTTCTTCTTTTTTTAAAGCTGCAAAATCATTTTCAAAAACAAATGAACTAAGATATGTTGGATTTACTTCTCCATTAGCACGAACATTGCCTGGACACAAATAACAAGTTGGATCATATGCTGGTCTTTCATCATTAGCAACAGTTTCCTTTTGACCTTGCCATGGACGTTTTGCACGGTGTGGCGAGACTAAAACCCATTCGTTTATGAGCGGATTAAATCGTCGGTGCGGATCTTCGTAGATATCAAATTTTTTCATTATAAATTAGTTTTTATATAGTGATGTGCCGTTAGAAACTTTCACATCGTATGTTATTAAATCTATTTTGAAATGTTCAGCATATAATGTGGTAAATTTCTCTTTTATTTTACTTTCACTTCCCTTTTTTACCAAATTGATGGTACAACCGCCAAAGCCACCTCCCATTAATCGAGATCCAATTACATCCTCTTCGGCTTTTGCCAAATCTACTAGATAGTCTAATTCTGTGCAGCTTACTTCATAATCTTTAGACAATCCTTGATGGGTTTCAAACATTAATTTACCTAACGTTTCAATATCGCCTTTGTCGAGCGCAGCACAAGCTTGAATGACACGTTTTATTTCTTTTACGGCATATAAACTTCTTCTAAAAACATTATCCGTCATTTTAGATTTTAAACCAATTAATAATTCTTCATTACAATCTCTAAAGCTATTAATTTCAGGATAATTTTCATTTATAATACTTAATCCTTCTTCACATTCTATTCGTCGATTATTATATTCGGATGTAAATAAGGAATGTTGCAAGTTACTATCAAATAAAATTAAAGAATAATCGGCAAAATCAGCATCATGGTAGGTATAATCCAAAGTACGGCAATCAATTTTTATCACTTTGTTTTCCAATCCCATTATACTAGAAAACTGATCCATGATCCCGCAATTAATTCCAACCCAGTGCTCTGCACTTTGTCCCATTAAAGCCATATCGATTGGTTTTATTCCCAAATTAAACATTTCATTTATTCCAAATAAAAACCCACATTCTAATGCTGCCGAAGAAGACAAACCAGAACCAATTGGAATATTACTACTAAAGGCGCAGTTAAAACCGCCTATTTTGTGTCCTTTTAATT
Source organism: Chryseobacterium gleum (assembly GCA_945897915.1). GTDB lineage: Bacteria > Bacteroidota > Bacteroidia > Flavobacteriales > Flavobacteriaceae > Flavobacterium. Next base: position 2,327 of record CAMDGB010000043.1, read on the forward strand.
TTAATTGAAATAAAACACCCCGTAAATAATTAGTCCAAACGATATCGCTAATTGTTTCTTCTTTTGTAACGTCTATTTTTAGTGATTCATTCAGATCAATCGCATGAATTTTTGCGGTATTTGAATTGTTTTTTTCGAATGCATAACAAACTATTTTATCAATTGCTGCGGGTAAAACATAACCATCATTATAATCGATGTGTTCGCCAATAATATTAATTCTTCCTGGGGAAAGAACAATTTTATCGGGTACATTTCCAAATTTAGCTTTAAAAAAATCAGTTGTGTCTTGTATTAAAATCGCATTCATTATTTATAATTTGGTTTTTTTTATTTAATTTCTTGAAATTTATACCTAGTTTTATGTTGATATACTTCGTCTTTTCTTAAAACAGCGTCAGGAAAATGATCGTGATTCGGTGCGTCAGGAAAATTTTGAGTTTCAAAACAAATCCCACTCAAATTGTGATAATCTGTATTTTCCTTTCCTTTAATTTCATTATTACAATTTCCTCCCACATAAATATGCACAGCCGGCTGATTTGTAAATACCAACATTTCTAAATTATTTTTAGGATTGAAAAGGGAAGCCGAGATTTTCTCATCACCATTCAAAACAAAAGTGGTATCTATTTTTTGAGGGCATTTTTTAGCTTGGTTAAAATTAAAAGGGTTCTTTTCTAAATTCAGAAATTGACCCGTTGGAATTGTATGTTCATTGGTTTCCAATATTTTATTGGAATTAATTGACAAATCCTGTTCAAGAATAGTGGAATTATGACCATCAAGATTAAAATAGCTGTGATGAGTCAAGTTTATTATTGTATCCTCCGAACTAGTGGCAACGTATTCAATAATCAATTCATTTTCTTCGGATAAAGTGTAGGTCAAATCTATCGATAAATCTCCGGGGTAATTTTCTTCCCCATCAGGACTGAAATAACTTAAAGTTATGGATGGATTTTCCCCTTCATTCACATTTTTTATCTTCCATTGTTTTTGGCTAAAGCCAATATTTCCGCCATGCAAGGAATGCCCATTATTATTGTTATTTAAATCAATCGATTTGCCGTTCAAACTAAAAGTACTATTATTAATCCTGCCAGCATAACGCCCTACCGTGGCTCCAAAATACGGCGCGCTATTTATATTAAAGGAATTTAAATAGGCTTCCAAAGTATCGAAACCCAGGACCACGTCAATAAAACTTCCATTTTTCAAGGGTATTTTTAATGAGGTTATCGTGGCTCCAAAAGTGATAACCTTCAATTGTATTCCGTTTTTATTGGTTAATTCACAAGAGTCAACAACAGCTTCATTGGGCATATATCCAAAGAATTTAATTGCAGGACATGTATTTAAAAATGAATTCATAATTCTCCTAAAAAATTTATTTAATTCAAATATAATTTAATTATCATTATTTACACACTAGTACCTACCAGTTTTATGTATTTTTGTAAAAAAAATTATTATGAAATTTATTAATATCCAAAATAATCTAGGAATACCTAAGTATAAACAAATTATTTACTCTATTGAAAAAACTATTGTAAAAGGACTTTTGAAAAAAGATGAAAAACTTCCATCAATAAACAAAGTATGCCTTGAGTTTTCTATTTCCCGTGATACGGTACTTCTGGCTTATGAAGAATTAAAAAAGCGGGGTATTATATATTCTATTCTTGGTAAAGGCTACTATATAAAAACCATTGAGGTAAAAGTAAAAAAAAGGATTTTTTTACTTTTTGATGAGCTAAATATTTTTAAGGAAGATCTGTATAATTCTTTTATAGTAAATATTGGAATGAATACTCAGGTTGATATTTTTTTTCATCATTTTAACCTTCAGGTTTTTCAAAAAATAATCAATGACAGCAATGGAAACTATACCAAATATATCATTATGCCGACTAATTTAGATGGGGCGGCTGCAATCATAAAAACCCTACCAGTTGACGATGTTTATATATTAGACCAAACAAATACTGAATTAAAATCATTCCCTGCGGTATATCAAAATCACAAGGAAGATATTTATAATGGGTTAGAGGAAGGTAAAACTAAATTAAACAAGTACGAAAAACTAAACATGATTTTTCCGGGCTTTAGAGAGCCCATAGGAATGAAAATTGGATTTAAAAAATTCTGTAAAGACTTCGGATTTAACCATTCTGTTTATACTGAATTTAAAAACCAGAAAATAAAAAAAGGCGAAGTATATATTATTCCTGACGATAGAGATTTAGTAAAAGTGATTGAAAAATCCAAGCTACAAAATTTAATACTTGGTGTAGATTTCGGAATCATATCTTATAACGAAACTCCATTAAAAAAAGTCGTAGAAAACGGCATAACAACCATATCTACAGATTTTGTTGCGATGGGAAAAATTCTAGCTCAAATGATTTTGAATGGAAAAAAGGAACAAATAGAAAATAAAAGCAACTTGATTATTCGCCACTCTTTATAAATAATACCTTAAATTAACCGATAGAAATTTTATCATCCACAACTTATTCTAAGGCATTTTTTTAACAAAATCAGCTAGAAATTCTAATATTTGGTTTAAGAATAAATCAATAGTGTTCACAAAAAAACCTCGATAGTTATATCGAGGTTTTTTGTTTTAAAAACTAACTTGTCTTAAAATGGTTTTGCCAAATGGGATAAGCGTAATGTTTTCTAATTGATTAGTTGTTTTATTTTTTGCTTTCAAAATAATTTGACCATTATTGAAGGAAGCTTGATTTTCTTCAATAAATTCAAAACGATTGGTATTAATTGGCTTATAGGTTAAATCATCAAAATGAGTGAAATACGATTTTCCTATTTGCTCAATAGCATCGATGGGTTTCGCATAAAACAATGCGCCGTAGCTAAAGTATTTCTCTTGATTTGCATCCTCTTTAATTTGAATTTCGGTTTTAAATTCAATTTGAATTTTATCCTCATTTCCAAATTTTCTATCAATAACTATAAATTCATTTTCCAAAACATAGCTTTCATTAGTTATAACTTTAGTAACCCAAGATGGTTTTCTAATTTTGATTATAGGTTGTACATAATTAGTATTTGAAATCTTGAAAGTAAATGTATTCTCATAAGGATATTCCGTAATAGTTTCAATTTTAATTAATTGATTTTGAATTTTTGTTTCTACAGAATTAGGCATTAAAAGCACATTTACAAGCGTATTTTCGTTTTCTTTTAGCCATGATTTTTCAATGAAATAAGGAGTAATTCTTCCAGCATTGGGATTGCAACAAACAGCTACATCTTGATGTGCGGGCGAATATTTGTATCTCGTTTGATTTCGGTTGGGCTCCACTTCACCATTTTTTGTACCCATCATTTCAAACGAATTATCGGTCTTTAGATAAGCAATACAAGAATGATTCGGGTTTCTAGAACCTTGAGCTGCATTGTAGAAAATAGTTTCTATTGCTTCTGCCGTTTTAGGATTTCCTTGCTTTTGTAATAAAACGGTATAACTGTCTAATAATTCATGTAACGAACAATATTCATAACCTGTATGGGTTGCATCTGCAGTTCTTTCGGCAATCCATTCATCGCCAATAGCGCCTCCTGTTAGTGTTGTGGTGTTCTCAATTCGTTGAATGTAAATCTCCAATGCTTTTTGTAATTCAGTATTTTTATCAGCATAAGTGGCAACTAATAAAGGACGTAAATGCTCGTAGGTATGCACACCATGCGATTGTAGCTTGAAGTTTGGATTTAAAATATTGTTCAATTGAACGTCTTTTTCGGATTGATAGGTTTTGCTAAAATCCAAAAATAAAAATAGGGCATAGTTTGCATATTTTGTATCGCCTGTGATTTGATACATTTTATCTAAAACATCGGTAAACGTTAATCCGTGTGAAACCCCACCATTAAAAGCTTTGCCTGATTCAAACGGACTTGATTTACCTATTGGATAATTTGTCATTACATTATCTACAGCATTCACAATAGCATTCCATACTTTTTTGTCTTTTGAATACTCATAATACGCCAGTAAACCACGATACATAGTAGCTTTTGACCATAATTCGCCATTTTCTGAATTGAAATTATAACGTAATTCTTTATCGTAAATACCAATATATCCATCTTCATCTTGCGATTTCAAAACTTTTTGAACATATTGGTCTACTTTTTTAAGCCCTACTTTGTCATTCAATAGGATTACATTTCTAATGTACCCATCCCACCAATTTGATTGTGTTTCGCTGTTCCACCATTTGTACTGTTCGCTACCTTCTGCATCTCCTTCTTTATTGTTCCCTAAATCTTTAACCGTACTGTTTTTATGTAATCTACCTGTACTGTAAATTGGATCATTGATTAAGTCAGGCACCAATTTATCCAAATTGCCCACAAAACCATCAACATCTTTTTGCATTTGTGTCTTCAGCCAGCCAGTGGGTTTTATGCTTCCAAAAGGTAGTATTTGATATTTTTCAGCCACTTTATTTTGGTTTTGACCATGTAATGTCAAAGAGAATAAAGTCAAAATTAGTAGTGTTTTATGAATATTTCTCATAATTAGTATTGATTTGTCATTTGAAAATGAAGTGTTCCGCCATTTATAATATCCGAATAGTTTATAATTGGTTTACTTAATTCTATATTGTTTAGTTTTTGAGTGTTTGAATAACTATTATCTTCAGAAAAATTAGATGTACTTATGGTAAATTTTTTATTATTTTTTAAATGGATTGTTGCGTTTTTGACTTGAGGTACACCCAAAACAAATTCGCCATTTGCTGGATTTATAGGATAAAATCCTAGCGTAGACAAAATATACCAAGCACTCATTTGACCGCAATCGTCATTTCCTATCATTCCATCTGGTGTATTATTGTGAAATTCGTTGATGATTTTATGAATGTATTTTTGTCCCACTTTTGGTGTATCGGAAAAAGCATATAAATACACTATGTGATGACTCGGTTCGTTACCATGGGCATATTGTCCAATCATGGCTTCTTGTCCTAAAAATTTATTTGGATTAACGCTTTCAATGGTGAAAAATTCATTTAGTTTTTTGGTGAAAGCCGATGTTCCTCCCAATAGATTTTTCATACCCTTTACATCATATTGCGCTGGAGTCCAAAAGTATTGCCAAGCATTTGCTTCGGTATAATCGCCTGGATTGTTCATGGGTGAGGTAGCTGTCAAAGGGTCAAATGGTGTTCTCCAATTTCCATTGGTTTCTTTTCCTCGAAAGAGTTGGGTTGATGTATCAAATAGATTTTTGTAGAAATTAGCTCTTTTGGTGAAACTTGAATAGGTTTCTTTATCGTTCAATTTTTCAGCCATTTTCGCCACACAACAATCGTCATATCCGCTTTCTAACGTTCTTGAAACCGCTTCATTATCTAATTTATCAAAGGGATAATAGCCATATTGATTATACAATTCCCAATCGGAATTAATGTGACTTTTGGTGGAAGTCTCAATCATGGCTTTGAGTGCTTCGTTTTTATCAAAACCCCTAAAGCCATTGGTATAAGCTGATAAAATCATAGGTATTGCGTGATTTCCAATCATACAATAATTATCTTGTCCCCAAGCCGTCCAAATAGGTAAAAATCCAGCGGCTTTATGATGCAATAATAAGGTGTTTATGATACCATCAATTTTTTCAGGCACAATAATTTGCAACAACGGAAAAGCGCCTCTGTAAATATCCCAAATGGATAAAGTGGAATAGTATTCCTTATTTGGAGCATTATTGATTGCATCATTAACGCCGCGATAGTTACCATCTACGTCGGCAATATTTGAGGGTTGTAATAATAAATGGTATAGCGAAGTATAGAAGATTTCTTTTTGTTTTTGAGGTGCTTCGATGTCAATTCGGTTGAGATAATCATCCCAAACTTTTTCGGCATTTAGTTTTACTTTTTCAAAATTCCAATGCGGTATCTCAGATTTCAAGTTCAATTGTGCACCTTCAATACTAACAGTAGATAATGCGATTTTCGTATGTAGAATTTTATTATCAGCTAAATCAAAATCAATTTTAAATATCGGTGCATTTTGCTTTTTTCCTTTAGGAAGCTCTTGTATTTCTGAAAAAGGAGTTTCAAAATGTATAGTAAAAAAATATTTTTTGGTTACCCAACCTTTGGTTTTACAATACCCTGAAATCGTTGTGTTGTTTTCAATTTTAATATCATTTTCTAACACCAAACTATCGTTTAAAAATTGGATACCGTGTTGAAAATCCAACATCAATTGCGCTTGTATGTCAGGGTAAGTATATTTATGAAAAGCTATTCTTTCTGAACACGTTAATTCTACCTTAATACCATCTTTCTTAGTTAAAGTGTAATAACCAACACTTGCTTTTTCCGAGTCTTTATGATAACTGTTTTTGTATTTTATTTTATTTTGATTGAATGGTAATAAAAGAATATTACCCATTTCGCCAATTCCTGTACCACTAAAACGCATTTGTGAAAAACCTAAAAGTAACGTGTCTTTGTATTGATAACCGCTCGTGTGATTCCAACCTTCAATTGAATTGTCAGGTCCCGGTTGCACCATTCCAAAAGGCATAGAAGGCCCTGGAAACGTATGGCCTGTTCCATCAGTTCCTATAAAAGTATTTACAAACTTGGCGTTGTTTTGAGCATTTACACCTAAAATAGTAAGCAAAAACAATATACAATAAACGATTTTTTTTATTTCCATAAAGTATCCATTTGTTCAAGGGTTTTATTCTTGGTTTCAGGCACTTTTTTCCAAACAAAAAATAATGAAAATAAGCAAATTACAGAAAACAAGTAAAATGGAAATGCACCATTAAAATGATCTTTCAACCATTTGTTTTCAACTAAAGTAGGAAAAAATTGAGTTACTACAAAATTTGCCACCCATTGAATGAAAACACTAATAGCCAAAGCTAAACTTCTTATTTTAGTTGGAAAAATTTCAGATAATAATACCCATACGATTGGACCCCAAGAAATACTAAAAGCGCCCATAAATATCAGTAAGAAAGGTAACACCCAATTGCCAACAGCATCAAAATAAATGAAAAGGCCAACAGCAGCTAAGGCAATGGTCATACCTATAGAACCGATGTAAAGCAGTGGTTTTCGTCCCATTTTATCAACTAATTTAATGGCAAACAAAGTAAAAATTAAATTCACAACACCTAAAATGCTTGTTTCTAGTAGCGAAACATCGGTAGAGCTTCCTAAGCTTTTAAAGATTTCTGGAGCATAATACAAAATGGCATTAATTCCGGTTAATTGCTGTAAAATCGAAAGTCCGATACCTACAAAAAGTGCTTTTTTAAATATTGGACTACCTAAATGTTTCCACTGATTTTTATCTTCCTGATGTAATGAATTTTCAATTTCAGATTGAACTTGAGCTACCTCTTCAGCCGTATTTAATTTTTGCAGGACTGTAATGGCTTTGCTAGTTTCGCCTTTTTGAAACAACCATCTAGGACTTTCTGGAATTAGAAAAATAAAAATTAGAAATAGGAGTGAAGGAATAATTTCAGAGCCAAACATCCATCGCCAACCAATATTCAAATTCCAATTGGCATCACCCTGTAATGCGATAAAGTAATTTACAAAATAAACCACCACAATACCAATTACAATTGCCAGTTGATAATTTCCTACTAAGGCACCGCGTCGTTTAGGCGGAGCAATTTCGGCAATATACATAGGTACAACCATAGAGGCAATTCCAACACCAATTCCACCAACAATACGAAATAGTACAAACATCGTAAACGAAGTAGGGAAGGCCGTTCCGACAGAATTTAGAATAAAAAG
>CAMDGB010000044.1 GCA_945897915.1 Chryseobacterium gleum
ATACGGTTTCATATCAAAAACCTTCCAAAAATCAAACCAAGAATTCGTAATTGAATAATAAAAATAATCTCCTAAATTACTAGCAATAGTGGCTTTTGCATATTTTCCAAACTGATGGGTAACGTCTGCAAATTTCGTGTATTTTGGTGCTAAATGTTGACCACCCCAAACCTTCCAAACGGCCATAGAAGCATCTTCGCCATTAAGTAACATTTCGTCTCGATATTTGACATATGGTTTAGCTATATAATCATATTCTTTTGGGCCTTTTTCGGCAAAATACAGGCAATTTTGAGCTAAATTTAAACCAAAATAAGCTGTTGGTTCAAAGTAGCCAATTTTTTCTTCTACAAAACTACACCAGGAAAAATAAGCATACGCTGGTAAAATAAAAATAATTAATTTGACAGAAATAACTTTTTTAAAAGCGGGATTTTTTATTAGATACAATGCAAAAATTAAAAACGGATAAAAAAGAAAAAAGGGCTTTACTAAAATTAATACCGCAAGAAGTACGCTCATACTTATTTCAACTATAATTTGTTTTTTTTCGAAATAATTATTCAATAAAATGTATAAAATAATCGAATTTAAAAGTAACATAAATGTTTCTGCTAAAATAAACGTTTCATTGAAAAAGTTTTGAAGGTATAAAGCAAAAAACAACGTGCAATAAAAAGCAAATTTTTCAGATATTTTTAGGTTTAATAAAGTTTTAAACCATAAAATACTAGTTATAATTCCCATTAACATTTGTACTAAAACCACCAACATTTTATCGTGATTTAGCAAATAAACAAAATACGGATAACCTGGCGTTCTTTCACCTACATAATCGTTAAAGTTGTTATTAATTAATTCCGTTACAAAATGATTAAATGCCCAACTATCAGGCGCTTCAGAAAAAGAATTATATCCAAAATAGAAAATTATTTTTGCCGTTAAAAGGAAAAAAATCAACAAGAAAATATATTTGTTATTTAATATATGTTGTTTCATTTTAATTTCTATAAATTTGAAAAAGTTCGAATGGTATTTTAAAAAAATCTACAACTTTAATTTTCGAATTTTCTATTTCTTCCCATTTTTCTAATGGAATTTCTTTCACGACTTCTTTTAGGTTATGAATCTTTTGCAAACGTTTCAATAATTCCACATCAAACAACCATTTGGAAATAAAAGGTATATCAAAAATGTGTTTCGCAGTTACAAAATCGAACACTTTAGCACCACATTGTGTGTCGTAAACAGCTACTTTAAGTAAAAACTGACTGACAATTGTTGCGAATATACGACCAAAATAATGTCTTTTTAATGAGCGTTTCACGCTATTTCCAATTAATTTTATTCGAGCACCCATAACCAATAAATATTTTGGATTTTGTACCGAAAACTGAATTAACTTTTCTAATTCTGAAAAGGGTGTTGCTAAATCGGCATCGTAATACGCAATAAAATCGCAATTTGAAATAGATAAAACAGCCGCACGAATGGCTTCAGCTTTGCCTACATTATTATCTAATTTAAGAACTTCAATGATAGAAAATTCATCTTTAAATTGATTTAAAACTTCAAAGGTGTTATCAGAACTTCCATCATCAACTAAAATAAAATCATAATGCAGAGAATTCATAAAAATTTGGTGGAAACTTTCTAAAACTATTCTTTTTTCTTCGTTATAAAACGGAATTATTATAGTAATTTTCATCTTAATTCTTTTCTAAAATAAATTACTAAAACTAATAAATACATAAAATAAGTAATTACATGAGCCATTACTATTCCGTTTATTCCAATAGTGTGTAACATCAAATTTGTTGAAAAATACAGAATACACAAAGAAATTATTTCTGTAATAATAAATACCTTTGTTTGCTTTGTGGCGATTAAAATCGTACCGAAAATTAAGGAAATTGCTTTTAATAAATCCCCAAACAATTGCCATAAAAATAAAGATTCCATAGTTTCAAATTCTGCAGAAAATAAAACTTGTATAATGAATTTTCTAAAAAAATAAATCAGCACTAAAGCAACTGCAAAAATCGGAATAATCGTTTTTAAATAATTGAATATAATTTCTTTCGTATCCGAATTTGTCTCCGCTATTTTTGGATAAAAATAAATTGTCATTATTGAAGAAATAAACAATAAATAATAGGAAACAATACGCTGTAAACCTTCATAAATTCCTGCATTTTGTAATCCCGTTATAGTAACAATATCAGTACGAATTTCTAGTAATACGAAAGAACCAATTACACCAGAAACCAATGCCATTAACACGTATTCAGACAAGTTTTTTACAACCGAAAAATTGAAATTTTGAAAGGAAAAAACATCGGAAATTGAAATAAGATTTTTCAGATAGAATAAGCAAACAAAAAACACAAAAACTGGTGCTAAAACTAATGAAACTAAAGCACCAAAAGTAGAATAATAATAGATTAAAAAAACCGAAAAAAGCAACGCAATAGCACTTGAAATAATCTGAATATATATTACATTCTTGTATTGTTGAAAGCCATTAACCACTGAAATACAAAACGTTGAAAAAACATATAATGGAAATAAAATAGCTAAAATATAAAACAAAAAACCATACATTTCAGAATGGTTAAATAGTTGTTTTGACAAATAATTAGCACCAAAAATCAATATCAAACTAATTGATATTGAAGAAACTAAAAGCAACAATCCAAAAGTAGCTAAAACCGATTTTAATTTAGCCTTATCATGCTGATATTCAGAAACATATTTTATAATCGCATTTTGAATCCCAAGTAAAGAAAAGTTTTCAACTACATTTAAAAAGGCTCTAAAATTGCCTACATACGCCATGCCATTTGCACCAACAAAAAGAGCTAACGCTTTGGAAGTAATGAAGCCAAAAATTAATTTTAACAAAATATGTACGCTATTCAAAGAAGTAATTTTGAATAAAGGTTGTTGAATTATTTTCTTAATTTCTGACAATTAATACGAATTTAAAATAGTAATAATATGGGTAATTTCTTCATCAGTTAAAACAGAACTTATTGGTAAACTTAAAACTTCCTCATGTATTTTTTCAGTTATTGGTAAACTCAAATAATTATAATCCTGAAGTGCTTTTTGTTTGTGTGGCGGAATTGGGTAATGAATAAAAGTTTCTATTCCGTTGTTAAATAAATAGTCTTGCAAAGCATCTCTATTTTCAGTACGAATTACAAATAAATGAAAAATATGATTTTTGAAATTTTCACAATTTGGTAGAACAATTTTTGTGTTCTTAATTTCTGCTAAATAACGTTTTGCAATCTTTTTTCTGGCCTCGTTTTCATCATTTAAATGCGGTAATTTGATATTTAAAAATGCTGCTTGTAATTCATCTAAACGAGAATTTACACCTACATAATCATTATGGTATTTTTTACTTGAACCATAATTTCTTATGGAAAATAAAACTTTTGCTAATGTATCATCATTAGTTGTAATAGCACCGCCATCGCCCAAAGCGCCTAAATTTTTTCCGGGATAAAAGCTAAAAGCTCTCGTGTGATTTCCATTAAAAGTTAATCCGTGAGCTTGAGCGGCGTCTTCAATAATAAGTAAATTGTGAGTCTCGCAAATAGCATTAATTTTATCCATTTCGGCCAATTGACCATATAAATGAACCACTAAAATGGCTTTAGTTTTTGAAGTAATTTTACCTTCAATTAAATTTGGGTTTATTGTATATGTTGCAATACTTGGTTCTACAAAAACAGGTACTAAATCGGCTTGCAAAACTGCTAAAACTGTAGCTATATAAGTATTTGCCGGAACTAAAACTTCATCGCCTTTTTGTAAATTTCCTAATTGAATATTAGCTTTTAAAATTAACACTAAAGCATCTAATCCATTTCCAACGCCTATGCAATATTTTGCGTTAGAAAAAGAGGCAAAACTTTGTTCAAATTGTTTTACTTCATCACCTAAAATATACCAACCTTTGTCTAAAAATGCTGCCGTTTTAGCTAAAAATTGGGCTTCAAATGGCTTATTTAGTTTATGTAAATCTAAAAATTTTATCATATCAAAACCTTATTTAAATTCACATAATTTTTAGTCTCAATTTCATAAAAATTTTGAACAATTGTTCTAGCTCCAAAAGATTCTTTCCAATAATGCAAACTTTCGTTTAACTGTAAACCATTATTTTCGTTAGAAATTCCAAAATCAAAATATTTATCATTTGAGAATACATTTTGAATTAAGTGATTGTATAAAAAGTCCAAACCTCCTAGTTTAGTATTAAAAGCCTTATTTCCTGAGATATACTGAGGATGAATTACGTTTTTTGTTACAAAAACAGTTACTCCACCAACAATTTTATTTTCAAAATAAACATTGAATTGCCTAATTAATTCAGGAAATTTAGTTTTTAAATACGTTATTTCTTCCAAAGAATGAATGGGTTTTGTTTGATATTTTTGTGCTAAATTTGGTATTAATAATTCCTTCCAAAACAAATCAAAACTAGTTTCTTCTATAATTTTTAATTGGTGTTTTTCGCCTGTTTCTATACCTCTTTTACGAACACGAGAAGGTGTGATTTTATTTTCTAATTCTAATATTGCGATACCATCTCTTCTTGCTAGTTTGGCTTGTAATAAAAAAGATATATATTCCATTTCATCCGATGGAAATGAGTTGTAAATAGTTGGAATTACTTTCAAATTAACTTTTATAATTTCAGCTTCAAATAAATAGTACATTAGCTGGTAATTTAATTGTATCACTTCTGAAAGTTTACTTTTTTCATCTAAAACTAATCCGCCATAAGTTAAACCTTGATGCGAAAAAAGTTCATTTCCAATTCTATTTGCTGGAAAAATAGCAACTAATTTTTCCTTTTCATCAAAAATAAGCAACGAATAATCTTCAAATCTATCGGAATGGTATTCCATAAAATCTCTATGAAACAAAAATGTAGCATTTTTAGCATTTGCTACAAAGTCATTCCATAAATTATAATGTCCGGAAGTATATTTTATTATTTTAAAACTATTCATTAATGATTTTAAGTATTCTAATTATGAAAAATAGCAATTTCGCTTCATAAATCTTTGGGGAAATTAGTAAAATTTATTACTTTGGTAAAATTATTCAGCATAAATATTAAATATTAAAACCTATTGATGAAAAAATCACTTGTGTTTTTTGTGTTTTTTGTACAGTTTTCATTTTCTCAAAATATTGGTTTATATAGCCAATTTAATGGGAGATATGATTTTACTTTTGTAGGAAACACTCTAAATCCGGTTGAAAATTCATTTCAAACTACACCAGCTGTTTTTACTACATCTTCCGCTACATTTGCTTTAAACACCAATGATATTATTGAGAGCGCTTATTTATATTGGGCAGGCTGTGGAACTGGAGATTTTAATGTCAAATTAAATGGAACAGAAATAATTGCTACCAGAACTTTTTCAAATACGTTAACCCAAGGCCAATCTTTTAATTTTTTTAGTGCGTTTGCTAATGTTACCTCACAAGTACAAGCCACCGGAAATGGTGTTTACACACTTTCAGACTTAGATGTAAGTTCTTTTTTGCCACTTCATGCACAAAACAGTACTAATTTTGCGGGATGGTCATTAATTGTAGTATATAAAAACCTCTCTTTACCATTAAATCAGTTAAATATTTACGATGGATTACAAGTAGTGTCGCAATTACAAAATAATCTAAATGTTACACTTAATGCTTTAAATGTAATTGATAATGTAGATGCTAAAATTGGGTTTTTAGCTTGGGAAGGCGACTCCGGAATTCAAGTAAACGAAACATTACGAATTAATGGTAATATTATCAGTAATCCGCCATTGAACCCGGCAAATAACGCTTTCAATGGAACTAATTCTGTTACAAATTCCAATCAATTATACAATATGGATTTGGATATTTATAATATACAAAATAACATAAATATTGGAGACACTTCGGCATTAATTCAGCTGACTTCAGGACAAGATTATGTAATGATAAACGCTATTGTAACCAAATTAAACAGTCAATTACCTGATGGTAGAATTATATTTCCTGCTCCCGCAATAAATTGTAATATAAGACAGCTTCAAATAAATTATTCCGTAACAAATAACAATTCTACAGCCAGTTTACCGGCTAATACGCCAATTACTTTTTATGCTGATAATGTGGTGGTTGGTTCGGCATTTACGCAAAACGCTATTCCAATCGACGGATCTGAAACCGGAACTATCACTTTAACAATTCCTGCGAGTATTCCTTTACAGTTTAATTTAATTGCTAGGGTAGACGATACTGGTAATGGAACGGGAATTGTAAATGAAATATCTGAATCTAATAATTTGTTTAGTTTACCCATTCAACTTTTAGCTTCTCCTGATTTTAATAATTTAGAAGATATTGTTAGTTGCAATTTAGGATTAACAAAGGGAATTTTTGATTTTTCTGAGTATGAAGGAAGTGTAAAAACCAATCCTGGACATTTGAGTACGTTTTATTCTTCTGAAGCAGATGCTTTAAATTTCACAAATCATATTATTTTTTTAAATAATTTTGAAGCATCACAAACACCAAAAACAATTTGGGTAAGAATTGAAGATCACCAAAATGGATGTTTCAGTTTAACTTCCTTTGAATTACTTACCAAAAATTGCGAACCGATAGTTTACAATGCTGTTTCACCAGATAATGATGGGCTAAACGATTTCTTTTTCATAGATGGGTTAAGAGATATTTTTGTTAATTTTAAGTTAGAAATTTATAACCGCTGGGGAAGATTAATTTGGACTGGAGACAACAATAAACCTGATTGGAATGGCTATTCTGAAAATACAATGGGCAATAATGAAGCGCCAAGCGGCACCTATTACTACATTTTATACCTTAATGACCCTGAATATCCAAAACCATTAAATGGTTATTTATATTTAAGAAGATAGAATATATAGTTAGACAAAACTTAAAATTATAACTAATATTTCTTAAAAGTAAATTCTCTTAAATAAATTTTATACTTTTAGCCAACAAAAACAAAAAAAACTATGCGAATATTAAATTTCTTACTAGCAATTTTAGCTATTAATTTAGGTTTCAGCCAAAATTATTTTCCTAAAAATGATGGTGTCAAACAAACCTACAAAAATCCAGTAGCAATTACTAATGCCACTATTTATTCATCTTCAACAGTTAAAATTGAAAATGCAACTATTTTATTTGAAGGTGACAAAATTTTAGAAATTGGACCACAAATTTCAATTCCTAAAAACGCAACAATAATTGATGCTACAGGGAAAACTATTTATCCTTCATTTATTGATTTATATACTGAATTTGGAATTCAAAAACCTCAAAAAAAAGCGTCAAACTCAAGATCGCCACAATATGATTCTGAAAGAAACGGCTATTATTGGAACGATCATATCAGAGCCGATTTCAATGCTTATGAAAACTTAAGTTACGATGAAAAAACTGCCAAAGATTTAAGAGAAACTGGTTTTGGAACAGTCTTAAGTTTCAACAATGATGGAATTGTGGCTGGAACAGGGTTGCTTTGGACATTAAATGATGTTGAAAATAACGGAACCCGAATCTTAAATAATAAAATATCACAACACATTACGCTAAAAAAAAGTTCGCTTTCTGGACAGTCCTACCCTTCTTCCTTAATGGGAAGCATGGCATTAATAAAACAGTTTTATCATGATGCAAAATGGTACGCTGCTGGAGGTTCAAAAACTAAAGATATTTCATTAGAAATATTTAATCAAAATAAAAATTTAGTACAAATATTTAATGCTGGTGACAAATTAAATATCTTAAGAGCAGATAAAATTGGTGACGAATTCGGAATAAATTACCTTATTAAAGGTAGCGGAAACGAATTAGAACGTATCGAAGAAATTAAAAAAACGAATGCTACATTAATTATTCCAATTAATTTTCCTGAGGCCTATGATGTTTCCGACTCATTTCTTGCAGAACAAGTTGTTTTGTCTGATATGAAATTTTGGAATCAAGCGCCATATAATCCAAAAGTACTTGCGGAAAACAATATTAATTTTGCTTTAACAACTGCCGATTTAAAAAATCCTAAAGACTTTTTAACAAACTTAAGAAAAGCTGTAGAATTTGGATTTCCAAAAGAAAAAGCATTAGCTGCTTTAACTGAAATTCCAGCAAAAATAACAAACCAAACCAATATTGGTGCTTTGAAAAAAGGCAACTTAGCGAATTTTATAATTACAAGTGGCGATATTTTCGAATCAAAAACTACTATTCAGGAAAATTGGGTTCAAGGAAATAGATTTGTAATTGAAAAAATACAACCTTCAGATATTAGAGGAAAATACGATTTAACTTTAGATTCCAATAAATACGATTTAGCAATTGAAGGAGAAATTACAAAATTAGACGCCAAAATTTCTCAGGATAAAATGGAGTTCGGAACAAAAATTACTTATAACGATCCTTGGATTACAATGGTTATTAAAGGAAAAGATACTATTTCTTCCAATTTTATTAGAATTTCTGGATTAAAATCTGAAACAGGTTTATCTGGAAAAGCGTTTTTAGAAAACGGAAAAGAAGTTACTTGGAGTGCAGTTAAAAAGCCAGCAACTACGGAAGTTAAAAAAGACGCTACAACTGACAAAAAAGAAGAAAAGAAAACTCCAGTTTTTTATCCCGTTACTTTCCCAAATATAGCTTTCGGTAATAGTACAAAACCAAAACAAGAAACAATATTGTTTAAAAACGCTACGGTTTGGACAGGAGAAAAAGAAGGCATTTTAAAGGAAACAGATATTTTAATTGAAAACGGAAAAATTATTAAAGTAGGAAAAAACTTACCTCAAAAAGGAAAAGTGATTGATGCAACTGGAAAACATTTAACCGCTGGTATTATTGACGAACATTCACATATCGCAATTTCAAATGGTGTAAATGAGGGCGGACAAAATTCATCGGCTGAAGTAACAATTGAAGATGTTGTAAATTCTGAAGATATAAACATTTACAGAAACTTAGCCGGCGGGGTTACTTCTGCAAATTTATTGCATGGTTCTGCCAATCCAATTGGTGGCCGTGCCGCTTTTGTTAAACTAAAATGGGGATACAATCCAGATGAAATGTTGGTTAAAGACGCCCCTAAATACATAAAATTTGCTTTAGGTGAAAATGTAAAACAATCCAACTGGGGCGATATTGAAAGATTGCGTTTCCCTCAATCGAGAATGGGAGTAGAACAAGTTTATGAAGACTATTTTTCTCGTGCGCTGTCCTATCAAAAAGAATGGGATG
>CAMDGB010000045.1 GCA_945897915.1 Chryseobacterium gleum
TTTTACTACATTTTTAGCAGCAATTTTGATAGTTTTTCCAGTTTGAGGATTTCTTCCATCTCTAGCCGCTCTTTTAGAGATTGACCAAGATCCAAAACCTACTAAAGAAACTCTACCACCTTTTTTTAATGTACCTTCTACACTTCCTAAAAATGATTCTAAAGATAATTTTGCTGCTGCTTTAGTAATTCCAGCTGCTGCTGCCATTGCATCGATTAATTCTGATTTGTTCATAATTGATAGTTTTAAATTAATTATATATAATTTTGTTATACAAATTTAATTGTATCATTGAACTACACAAGCATTTACAGTTATTTTCGTTAAAAATGTTAATAAATTAGTTCAAATGTTAATAAAGTGGCCTATTTGGAGCTAATTTTTGCTTAAAATCTTACTCAACATAGGCGTCCACACCAATTGAAGTACCATTTAATAGTTCGTGAATTTGCATTTTCTTTTTGCCTGGAAATTGTAAACTATCAATTTGTAGGAAGCCATTTGAAACTGCAATTTTCATTTCTTTTTTTCCGGTAATAATAAGACCTATTTTATAAGTATGTACTTCATTTATAAAAGTAGTATCATAAATTTTGACATTCCATTCGTTTTCACCATCTTTAATGAAGGTCCAAGCGCCAGGATAAGGACACAATCCCCTTATTTGATTGTAAATTTGGTTTCCAGGTTTTGACCAATCTATTTTACAATTGTCTTTATTTAGTTTGTATGCTGTTTTTAAATCTGAATTTTCGGTTTGAATGCTTGTTTCAACTTTTCCATTTTGTATTAAATGTAAAGTTTCAATTACAGTCTCGCATCCTAAATGCATTAATTTGTCATGTAACTGTCCTACATTTTCATTTTTTTCAATAGCAATTTTATGATTTAAAATCATCGCGCCAGTATCTATTTTATCATCAATAAAAAACGTAGTTACACCTGTTTCTGTTTCTCCATTAATAATTGCCCAATTTATTGGAGCAGCGCCTCTATAATTAGGTAGCAAAGAGGCATGAAGATTAAATGTTCCGTATTTTGGCATTTTCCAAACTACTTCCGGTAACATTCTAAACGCTACAACTATATGTAAATTGGCATTATAGCCTGCTAATTCATTTAAAAAATCTTCACTTTTTAGATTTGTAGGTTGTAAAATTGGTATGTTTTTGGCTAAAGAGTAGGTCTTTACTGCGCTAACAGCAACTTTTTGACCTCTTCCTGCTGGCTTATCAGGAGCTGTAATTACGGCAGCAATTTCAAATTGACTGTTGTATATAGTGTCAAGAATGCCAACTGCAAAGTCGGGCGTTCCCATAAATATGATTCTTAATTTTTCCATTATAGTATTCGCTAATAAAATTTATTACTTACTTAATTTGATATTGATTATCTGAATTTAAATAAATAACATCATTTTCTAATAAGTTTTGCAGGGCAAAGATAATTTCTTCTGATGAAAAATTAAGTACGTTTTCTATTTCATTTGAAGAAAGTACTCCTTTATATAATAGATTTTGAATTTGTTCTAAAACAGATTTAGGTTCCGATTTTTTTTGTGAGTTACAAAAGGAGCAAATTCCACAGTTTTTAGGATTTTCTTCACCAAAATAATTCGAAATTAAAACCGATTTACAACTCAAATTATCTGAAACAAAATGAAGCATTTGGTTGTAATGCTCTATTTTAATTTGATTTTGATTTTCTAACAGTTTCACTACACGATTAATGGTATAACTGTCTTCTCGTGGTTCATTATAAAGGATAGAAATGTCATTGCTTTGAAGTTTTAGTTCAATCATTTCTAGTGTTTGCAAATTCTTTAATACGGCAACAACTTTTTCTTCAGATTTACCTGATTTAGCAGCTAAAAGAGCTGTATTTATTGTAGTAATTTGTTCAAAAACACCTGTGTAATTTCGTAAAATAGTTTCTATTATTAACGCGTCTTTTGTATTTAAACTACAATATCTAATAACTTCTCGGCTTTCAATATTAAATTGTAAACTGGCTTTGTTACTTTTTAAATAATCTAGCATTATAATGCCTTGACGGTCTAAAAATTGTAAACAAGCAAAAGTTTTACTTGAAGATGTATTAAATTTTGTACAAAATTGGTTTAAATTTAAATAAAAAACCTCTTGAAACCCTTCGCCGTATGCAATTTGGAAATGATTGTTTAGGTTTTTATATACCAAATGAAGCAATTCTTTATTTGGTAAATTACCGGCAAACATCTGCAATAAATTTTCTGATTTTACTTTTGGGGCTAACAATAAAGCAAATGCTGTTTCCCCATTTCTTCCGGCTCTGCCAGCTTCTTGATAGTAATTTTCAACATTATCAGGAATTTGTAAATGTATTACCGTTTTTACATTTGGTTTGTCAATTCCCATACCAAATGCATTGGTAGCTACTATTATTTTGGCTTTCTCATCTAACCAAAGTTGCATGTTTTTATCTTTTTCTTTAGCAGATAATCCACCGTGATAATACGTTGCTGTAAAGCCAAAATCTATAAGTACTTTGCTAATTTCAATACAGGATTTTCTGTTTTTTACATATACAATTGATGGTTCAGGATATTTTATGAGAATTTGATTGAGTTTCCCTAATTGGTCTTCGGTTTTAATAATATGATATCCTAAATTTTCTCGCGAAAAGGAATTTTTAAAAACAACTGGGTTTTTTAATTGTAAAAGGGTACAAATATCCTCTTGAACTCTTGGTGTGGCTGAAGCAGTTAGAGCAATAAACGGCACCGAAAAGTAGTCTTTTAATGCTGAAATTTTTAAATAAGCGGGTCTAAAATCGTGACCCCATTGACTGATACAATGCGCTTCGTCTATGGCTATTAAATTTATATTTAAATTTTTAATTCGTTCTAAAACCCAATCTTGTTGTAGGCGCTCTGGAGAGAGGTATAGAAATTTATAATCGCCAAAAACACAATTATCTAGTAAATTATTGGTTTCTTCAAAAGAAATGCCACCCGTTAAAGCAATTGCTTTTATGTTTTTTGTTTTTAAATTTTCAACCTGATCTTTCATTAAAGCTACTAGCGGTGAAATTACCAAACAAATTCCAGGTTTTAGTAAGGCAGGAATTTGAAAGCAAATTGATTTTCCGCCACCGGTTGGTAATAAGACAAAAGTATCTTTACCGAGCAAAACAGTATTAATAATTTCTTCCTGAGTAGGTCTAAAAGCAGCATGTTTCCAGTGTGCTTTTAAAATATCTAACGGTTGATTCATTAGATCGAATTAGGATTTTAAATGATTGATAATAAATTGAAATCGTTCTTCAACAGAAGTTTTAGGTACTTCATGTAAATCATATCCATATTTTGTATAGGTATCTACTAAAAAATGATGAATTTTTGATGCTTCTTCATAACTTTCATATCGTTCTGCATCACTAGTGTAAATTTCTTCCCAAGGTGGTAACAAAAAAACCGTATCATATTTATAGGTTTCGCAAGCGGCTATAAATTTTTCAGGATAGGTATCACCGATATAATCCATGTAGGCAACCACATCAGGAATACCTCTGTCTATGAAAACATGTTTTACTTCAGAAGTAGCTTTTTCATATTGTTTAATTCTTCCTTCTAAAAGTCGTTCGCTAAACAATATCGGATTTTCTAAAAATAAATAATCAACTCCTTCTTCTCGGGCTTTCAAAATAACTTCTCTAGAAATTTCAGGATAACAAATATGACCTTCAGATTCTAAGTGATTCATTAATGTTGTTTTTCCAGAACTAGGACCACCAATTAGTAGTATGATTTTCTTATCCATTTTACGGCTTTAAAAATCAAATGTACTATCATTTTTTTTATTTTGAAAATCTTAATTATTTATATTTTCAAATCAAACATTATAAATGTATATTTGTTGCTTTATTATATTAATTTTACATGGATAAAAATACAGAAGATTTTTACATTAGACTTAAATCTGAACTAGAAGAATCAACAACCTGGCCTTCTGTGTATTTGTATAAATTTATTGTTCCAACTAATGCTACAAACGTTAATTTAGTTGAAAACACCTTTAATAATATGGGTGCCGTTATAAAAACGCAGGCTTCTAAAACAGGAAAATATACAAGTATTTCAATTCATGTTACCATGCAAAACGCAGATAAGGTAATTGAAAAATATCAAGAATTAGCTACTATAGAAGGAATTATTTCATTATAAATATGTCATACAACAACGAAGAATCAATTAAATATTTAGAATACAATTCGCAACGGGAACATTTGATTATTCCTGAATACGGAAGATATGTACAAAATTTAATTAACCAAATTACAGCTATCGAAGATAGAGAAAAACGCAACAAAGGCGCACGTTATGTAATTTCGGTTTTGGGAAATTTGAATCCACATTTACGCGATGTGCTTGATTTTCAACACAAACTATGGGATCAATTATTTATCATGTCTGATTTTAAATTGGATATCGATTCACCTTACCCAATTCCTACAAGAGAAGTAGTGCAATTGAAACCAGATCGTTTGGCTTATCCTCAAAACTTTCCAAAATACAGATTTTATGGCAACAACATCAAGTACATGATTGATGTTGCCCGTAAATGGGAGGAAGGTGAATTGAAAAATGCCTTAACCATTGTGATTGCCAATCATATGAAAAAAAGCTTTTTGAGTTGGAACAAAGATACGGTTACAGATGAAGTTATTTTTAATCATTTATTAGAATTGTCTAATGGTGAATTGAACTTAACGTCAATGAAAGAAGAGCTTTCTACTTCGCAAAATTTATTAAAAGTAAATAAAAAACAGTCGAACAAAACCCAGTTTTTCACTAAGAATGAACCGACTAATACGTCTAGAAATCAGAATAGACCGCCGGCAAAACAAAACAAACCGCAACAAAACACGAATAGAAATACTAATGCACCTACAAATGCAAAACCGAATGCACCAGATAACACAAAAGCCAATTTAAACAATCCAAATTATAAAGGAGCAAAAAATTTTAAACCAAAAAATAATCCTAATACTACATTATAAATGGGAACATTCAAAATTGAAGGCGGAAAGGCCTTAAAAGGAGATGTGCAACCACAAGGTGCAAAAAACGAAGCATTACAGGTTTTATGTCCTGTTTTGTTAACCTCAGAAAAAGTTAGAGTAACTAACATTCCTGATATTATTGATGTAAATAAACTAATTACTTTATTGGGTAATTTAGGTGTTAAAATTCAGAAAAACGGACCTGGCGATTATACTTTTCAAGCGGATGATGTAAATATTGGCTATTTAGAAACAGAAGCTTTCAAAAAAGAAGGTGGAAGTTTACGAGGATCTATTATGATTGTAGGACCATTATTAGCCCGTTTTGGAAAAGGATTTATACCAAAACCAGGTGGAGACAAAATTGGAAGACGCCGTTTAGATACCCATTTTGAAGGATTTATTAATTTAGGTGCTAAATTTAGATACAACAGAGAAGACCATTTTTATGGTGTAGAAAACGAAGGCCGATTAAAAGGTGCTTACATGTTATTAGACGAAGCTTCTGTTACAGGAACAGCTAATATTGTTATGGCTGCTGTTTTAGCCGAAGGCATTACTACTATATACAACGCCGCTTGTGAACCCTATTTGCAACAGTTGTGTAAAATGCTAAACGCAATGGGGGCAAAGATTACAGGTATTGGTTCTAATTTATTAACCATTGAAGGTGTGGAAACTTTAGGTGGTTGTGAACACAGAATTTTACCAGATATGATTGAAATTGGCTCATGGATTGGCTTAGCCGCTATGACAAAAAGTGAGATTACGATTAAAAACGTAAGCTGGAACAACTTAGGACAAATTCCGAATGTATTTAGAAAACTTGGCATTACTTTAGAACAAAAAGGAGACGATATTTACATTCCTGCTCATAAAGATGGTTATGAAATTAAAACCGACATTGACGGGTCTATTTTAACAGTTTCTGATGCGCCATGGCCAGGATTTACACCTGATTTATTAAGTATTATTTTAGTAGTAGCTACCCAAGCAAAAGGAGATGTTTTAATTCATCAAAAAATGTTTGAAAGCCGTTTGTTCTTTGTTGATAAACTAATAGATATGGGTGCAAAAATTATGTTATGCGACCCGCACAGAGCAGTAGTAATGGGACATAATTTCGAATCGCAATTGAAAGCTACTGTTATGAGTTCGCCAGATATTAGAGCGGGTATTTCGTTACTAATTGCTGCACTTTCTGCTAAAGGCACAAGTACCATACAAAATATCGAACAAATTGATAGAGGTTACGAACGCATAGACGAACGATTAAGAGCGCTTGGCGCGAATATCGTAAGAGTATAAAATAAAAGCTGCCTAAAAAGTAAGTATGTTGTCATTCCGAATTTATTTCGGAATCTATAAATAATGATTATCATTAGTTATAGAAGCTGAATCAAGTTCAGCTTGACAAATACAAGATTTTTTAGGCAGTTTTTTTAATGAATTTTTCCTTCTTGGTTACTACTTTAAATCCATCGCTTTCTTTTTTTAAACTCAAAGCCATTACTCGTTACAAAAAAAAAGTGGTTCACAAATAGAATTTTGGGGTTCTGGAATGATAATTTAGGGTTCCGAACTCCTCCGTTGGGGTTCGATTGAGATATTTTGCGGTTCTATTGAGATAATTTGGGGTTAAATACATATAATTTGGGGTGATTAACCCTAATTTTTGGGTCTACAACCCTAAATTATCATTCCAGAACCCCAACGGAGCAGTTTGGAACCCCAACCGCGATATCATTTACACCTTTGAAGCCGTTTTTTAGAGGTTTGTACTGCTAAAAAACGGTTTACTCAATTACCAATTCTTTCAGTTGTTCGCGGTATTTTTCTAGAATATCTGCTTTTGAGATAAAACCTATGAAAACCTTGTTTTGCACTACGGGTAAAATAATCTGGTGCGTGCTTTCAAATTTATTCATTATGCTTTCTATATTGTCTTCAAAATCAACAATATCTTTGTCTTTTACAGGTTGCAACACCTCAGTAATAGAAGTAAATTTTACTTTAAACGCAGAAAATATTACCGGACGAATATCATCCAAATATATCAAACCTATTAGTTTGTTATCGTCATTTAAAACAGGAAAAATAACATCGTCTGAAGCCGCTATTTTTTCTATTAACGCTTCTAATGTTTTAGATTCGGTTACTGGCGTAAAATGATTGTTAATCAGTTTCTTAACATCTATTGATTGCAAAATGTTTTTGTCTTTATCGTCTGTAAATACTTCGCCTTTATCGGCCAAGTTTTTAATGTCAAATGAATAGGGCTCAAAGTGTTTAGAAATAGCAAAACTTATAGAAGATACCAACATTAAAGGCACCATTAAACTATAGCCACCCGTAATTTCAGCAATTAAGAAAATAGCAGTTAATGGCGAGTGAAACAAACCACTCAACACACCAGACATACCCACCAAAGTGAAATTACTAATAGGCAAATTTGTAATCTTTAGCATATTAATAAAATACGCCGTAGAAAATCCTAAATACGAACCCACAAATAAGGAAGGAGCAAAGTTACCACCATTACCACCAGCGCCTAATGTAATTCCGGTAGCAAAGACTTTAAATAATAAGGTTAGTGTAATGAAACCAAAAATAATCCATCTGTTATTTTCAAAACGTGCTAAAAGGGTGTTTTCCAATAGTTTTTCTGGCTGATTGGCAGCTAAAAGCTTAATACCTTCGTATCCTTCACCAAATAAACTAGGAAATATAAAAATTAGTATTCCTAATATAAGAGCACCAAAAAGGGCTTTTCTGTAGGTGTTTTTACTTCTTGTGGCGAAAAAACGTTCTACTTTTCTAAAGTTTCTAGCATAATGAATGGAAACAAACCCAGACAAAATTCCTAAAATAATATAAAACGGAATATTCTTGGAATCAAAATCTTGAATTGATTTGAAACTAAATAAAGCATCGTCATTTAATAATAACATCGAAACTATAGAACCTGTTGCGGCACTAATTATTAGTGGTGTAAAAGCAGCAATACTAATTTCTGCCAAAACAACTTCTATGGCAAACAAAACCCCTGCAATAGGAGCATTAAATGCTGCAGCAATTCCAGCTGCCACTCCACAAGCCAAAAGTAAGGTTCTGTCTTTGTAACTTAATCTGTATTTTAAAGCGTAATTACTACCAAAAGCAGCACCTGTAATCGTAATTGGCGATTCTAATCCCGCACTTCCACCCATACCCACGGTTAATGAACTGGTAATTATTTGCGCATACATTTGTTTGGCTGGCATTACGCTGCGTTTTTTAGCCACAGCATACATAATTTGCGATGTTCCTTTTTGTATGTTTCCGTTTAAGAAGTTTTTAATTACAAAAACCGTTAATAAAATTCCAATAATAGGTAAGGTACTTTTACTGTAAGGTAAATGCAGTTTTGTGTTTAAGTATTGTGAAAATAAAAATACATTGTGGGCAAACGTTTTTAGAACAATTACGGCCAAAGCAGCGGATAATCCTACTAAAATACTAGAGATATATAAAAACTGACGCGGTTCTAAAACCGACTTCAGTTTAGAAAAATAGTTTTCAAAAAAATGGGTTATTTTTTGTATTCGTTTTAACAAAAGGTTTTTTTTAGAATGGCTAAAATACGCTAATTTTTTAAAAGATAAAATGTTTAGGGTACACAGATTTGACAAATAGTATTATGAATCTATTTAGGTGTTGTAATGAAAATCGTTTTTTAGTTTGTCTAGTTCAAACTTACTTTGTTGTTGTAATGCTGTAAAAAAAGCTAAAAACTCTTGTTCCATTTCTGCATAAAATTTTTTGATTTCATGAATGGCAGCGGGCATATTTACTCGGTTTTTAGTGCGATAATCCATTTGAAATAAAATTAATTCCAATCCTTCTAATGATTGATAACACACCAACCAATTGGTTTTTATCATGTAAGGCAATTGATTTTGGGTTTTTGGAGCTAAGATGTCGTAATTACTTTGTAATAAATAATAAAAATCATCCGCATATTTTTCTAATGTAATATTTGAAAAAAGCGACCAGTTTTTAGCTAAGAAATGATCGTAAACAATATCCATAATCACACCCGAATAATGACCGAAATTCTCATGTAATCGGTGTTTGCTTTTTCTATAAATTTCGTGTGAATCTGTATAACTGTCAATAAAACGATGTAATTTAATTCCAATTTGAATACCTACAGGATACGAATCATATTTATTACCCTTAATAGCATCGGCCATAAA
>CAMDGB010000046.1 GCA_945897915.1 Chryseobacterium gleum
TTTTTTTGTTATTGGTGCGGCAATTGTTTACCAAATATATCTTATGAAAACCTGAGCGTTAATGGGTCAAGTGGCATCCTTTTTTTAAAAAAAAACGCCAAAAAAGATATAACGAAACACACGACCTGAAAGGAAACGCATAAAATAAAGTTTTGTATCCAAATATATAATGGTACTTATTTATATCTTAGCAAAAAAACCAAATATGTTATTAAATAAGTACTTTTTTTTCTTTTTATTAGTCACTTGTTTTTCCTTTTCTCAAATATCCATATGTAGTTGGAATATTATGAATTTAGGTAAATCAAAATCTGATAGTGAATTATTGGTTATAGCTAACGCTATAAAAAGTTATGATATTATTGCTATTCAAGAAGTGGTAGCTGGTTATGGTGGTGCAAAAGCCGTTAGTAGGTTGGTTGCCATTTTAAATGATAAAGGTTCAAAATGGGATTATATAATAAGTAATCCAACAACGAGTACTAATCCATCAAGTCGCGAGCGATACGCTTTTATTTGGAAACCTTCAATAGTAAAAAAAACAGGCAATTGTTGGTTAGATCAAAACTATCAAAAAGAAATGGATCGCGAACCTTTTATGGGTACTTTTATGTACAAAGGGAAATCAATAACTTTGGTGTCTTTTCATGCAGTA
Source organism: Chryseobacterium gleum (assembly GCA_945897915.1). Lineage (GTDB taxonomy): Bacteria > Bacteroidota > Bacteroidia > Flavobacteriales > Flavobacteriaceae > Flavobacterium. The sequence continues at coordinate 656 of CAMDGB010000046.1, forward strand.
CCTAAAAAGAAAAATCCAGCAAGCGAAATTAAATATTTTAAATATTTTCCTAATTTATATCCAAAACTTAATTTAGTTTTTATGGGTGATTTTAATTGTCCGCAAAGTCATTCTGTATTTTCCCCAATTAAAAAAATAGGTTTTACATGTGTTTTTCAAAATCAAAAAACAAGTTTACGTCAGAAATGCATAAACAATGATTGTTTAGCATCAGAGTATGATAATATTTTTTACAAACCTAGTAATCTTAAAGTTATAAAAAGTGGAATTGTACCTTTTTATACTTCATTTAAATCTGTTAAAGAAGCTCGAAAAATTTCAGATCATATTCCTATTTGGTGCTTAATTCAACTAAAGTAATTTACCTGTATTCCAATCAATTAATTACCTTCTCGAGTAAAAGATTTAACATTTTATTAGTATCAAAAAAGGTTATTGATTTCTTTTTATTTGTAAATTTACTTTACTTAGTATAAAAAGTTAAAAAAATTTAGTCAAATACTATGCACGCATAGTATTTTTTTTTATATTTGAAAAAAAATATTTTATGCAAGATAAAACAATCGATTATATTTTAAGGTATACCTGGCAAACGGTTTCTAAAATGTATAATGAAGAAGCTGCAAAATATGGTGCTACTATGGCTACAGGTTTTGCTTTGTTAAGTATAGATAAAGAAAAAGGAATTCCTTCTACGGCTTTAGGCCCAAGAATGGGTATGGAAGCTACAAGTTTAACTAGAACTTTAAAATCTATGGAGCAAAGAGGTTTGATCATACGAAAAAAAAATCCTGCCGATGGAAGAGGCGTTTTAATCTTTTTAACTGAAGAAGGCAAACAAAAAAGAGAATTATCAAAACAAACGGTACTACAATTTAATGAAGTGATAAAGTCTAAGATTTCGGAAGAACAACTTATCAATTTTATGCAAGTTGCTGAAATAATAAATGAACAAATTCTTGAAAAAGAAATATTTGATAAAAATATCAAACAAAAATAATTTATATACTATAACAATCCAAATTCTCCAAAATAAAATACATATAAATGAAACGGAATATTAAAAAAGTTGCAGTTATTGGATCTGGAATTATGGGAAATGGAATAGCTTGCCATTTTGCAAATATTGGAGTAGAAGTGCTGCTGCTAGATATTGTACCAAGAGAATTAACAGATGCAGAAACAAAAAAAGGGTTGACTTTAGAAAGTAAACCAGTTCGAAACAGATTGGTGAACGATCATTTGGCGAATGCGCTAAAATCTAAACCATCACCAATTTACCATCAAAGTTTTGCAAGTAGAATTTCTATTGGAAACACAACAGATGATATGTCAAAAATAGTCACAGCAGATTGGATTATTGAAGTGGTTGTTGAACGATTAGATGTCAAACAAAGCGTTTTTGAACAAATAGAAAAATTCCGTAAACCAGGAACTTTAATTACTTCAAATACGTCCGGAATTCCGATTCATTTTATGAGTGAAGGCAGAAGCGAAGATTTTCAAAAACACTTTTGCGGAACGCACTTTTTCAATCCGGCACGTTATTTAAAATTATTCGAAATAATTCCAGGACCACAAACCTCTTCTGAAGTTTTAGATTTCTTAAATGTTTATGGAGAAAAATTCCTAGGAAAAACTTCAGTTGTTGCCAAAGACACACCCGCTTTTATTGGAAATAGAATCGGAATTTTCGGAATTATGAGCTTGTTTCACCAAGTAAAAGAAATGGGTTTAACGATTGAAGAAGTAGATAAATTAACAGGACCAGTTATTGGTCGTCCAAAATCGGCAACTTTCCGAACTGTTGATGTTGTTGGTTTAGATACTTTAGTTCATGTAGCTAACGGAATTTACGAAAATTGTAAAACAGACAAGGTTTTAGAATTGTTCAAATTGCCAGAATTCATCAATAAAATGATGGAAAATAATTGGTTGGGAAGTAAAACCGGACAAGGTTTCTACAAAAAAGAAGGAAAAGAAATACTTTCTTTAGATTTTGACACTTTAGAATATCGAACCGCTAAAAAAGCATCATTCGCGACTTTAGAATTGACAAAATCTATAGATAAACCAATTGATAGATTTAAAGTTTTAATTACAGGAAAAGATAAAGCAGGAGAGTTTTATCGAAAAAACTTCGCTTCGATGTTTACCTATTGTTCGAACAGAATTCCAGAAATTACAGATACTTTCTACAAAATTGACGATGCAATGAAAGCTGGTTTTGGTTGGGAAAACGGACCATTTGAAATTTGGGATGCGATTGGTGTTCAAAAAGGAATCGAATTAATGCAAGCGGAAGGCTATCAACCCGCAAGTTGGGTAACTGATATGCTGGCTTCTGGAAATACATCTTTCTATTCTGTTAAAGAGGGTGCAACTTATTTCTACAATATTGATAAGAAACAAACAGAAAAAATACCTGGACAAGATGCTTTTATTATTCTAGACAACATTCGCGAAAGCAAAAAAGTTTGGAACAACAGCGAAAGTATTATTACCGATTTAGGTGACGGAATTATCAATTTAGAATTTACCTCTAAAATGAATTCTATCGGAGCTGGCGTTTTACAAGGAATCAATAAAGCTATTGATATGGCTGAAAAAGGTTATGAAGGATTAGTAATTGGGAACCAAGGGCCGAATTTTTCTGTAGGGGCAAATTTAGCTATGATTTTTATGTTGGCTGTTGAGCAAGAATATGAAGAATTAAATATGGCCATCAAAATGTTTCAAGACACGATGATGCGTTGTCGTTATTCTTCAATACCAGTAATTGCTGCACCACACGGAATGACACTTGGTGGAGGATGTGAATTAACCATGCATGCAGATAGAGCAGTTGCAGTTGCTGAAACTTACATCGGATTAGTAGAATTTGGTGTCGGAGTAATTCCAGGTGGTGGTGGTTCTAAAGAAATGGCGCTTCGTGCTTCAGATTTATTTAGAAAAAATGATGTAGAATTAAATGTTTTACAAGAATATTTCTTAACCGTTGGTATGGCGAAAGTGGCAACTTCTGCATACGAAGCATTCGATATTGGCGTACTTCAAAAAGGTAGAGATATTGTTGTGGTAAATAAAGACAGACAAATTGCTACAGCAAAACAGGTTGCTTTACAAATGGCCAATCAAGGATACACACAACCTGTAAGAAGAAATGATATAAAAGTTTTAGGAAAACAAGCTTTGGGTATGTTTTTAGTAGGTACAGACCAAATGGTAGCCGGACAATATATTTCAGAACATGATCAAAAAATTGCTAATAAATTGGCTTATGTTATGGCAGGTGGCGATTTATCTGAACCAAATTTAGTTTCTGAACAGTATTTATTGGATTTAGAACGTGAGGCTTTTTTGTCTCTTTGTACAGAAAGAAAAACATTAGAACGCATTCAGTTTATGTTAACAAAAGGTAAACCATTGAGAAATTAAAAGCCCCCTAACTCCCAAAGTGGGAATAATGGAGCGAAAAAAATATTGATAATTTAAATCCTATTTACCCCTAATAGGAATTCCCCCTCTGGGGGCTAGGGGGCTAATATGAAAACAGCATATATAGTATCCGCTTACCGAACTGCAGTAGGAAAAGCACCTAAAGGACTTTTTAGATTTAAAAGACCTGACGAATTAGCCGCAGAAACAATCGAACACATGATGGCGCAATTGCCAAATTTTGATAAAACACGTATTGACGACGTGATGGTTGGAAATGCCATGCCAGAAGCAGAACAAGGTTTAAATGTAGGTCGTTTAATTTCTTTAATGGGATTAAAAGTAACTGATGTTCCAGGTGTAACTGTCAACAGATATTGCGCGTCTGGATTAGAAACTATCGGAATGGCAACAGCTAAAATTCAATCAGGAATGGCGCATTGTATTATCGCTGGCGGAGCGGAAAGTATGAGTTATATTCCAATGGGAGGTTATAAACCAACTCCAGATTATAAAGTCGCTGCTGCTGGACATGAAGATTATTATTGGGGAATGGGTTTAACAGCTGAAGCTGTTGCGAAGCAGTTCAAAATTTCAAGAGAAGACCAAGATATATTTGCTTACGAATCTCATATGAAAGCTTTAAAAGCTCAAGCTGATGGGAAATTCGATAGTCAAATTGTTCCAATAAATATTGAACAAATATTCGTTAACGAAAATGGAAAAAAAGAAACGAAATCCTATGTCGTTTCAAAAGATGAAGGTCCAAGATTAGGCACTTCATTAGAAGCATTAGCGAATTTAAAACCAGTTTTTGCAGCTGACGGTTCTGTAACAGCAGGAAATTCTTCTCAAATGAGTGATGGTGCCGCTTTCGTTTTAGTAATGAGTGAAGAAATGGTGAAAGAATTAAACTTAGAACCAATTGCACGTTTAGTAAACTTCGCTTCTGCGGGTGTAGAACCAAGAATCATGGGTATCGGACCAGTAAAAGCCATTCCAAAAGCCCTATCTCAAGCGGGATTGACTTTGAAAGATATTGATTTAATTGAATTAAATGAAGCCTTTGCTTCTCAAGCCCTAGCAGTTACTCGCGAATTAGCATTAAATCCAGATATCATCAATGTAAATGGTGGTGCTATTGCTTTAGGTCATCCTCTAGGTTGTACAGGCGCAAAATTATCAGTGCAATTATTCGAAGAAATGAAATTCAGAAAAGCTAAATACGGTATTGTTTCTATGTGCGTCGGAACTGGACAAGGAACAGCAGGTATATATGAATTGATGTAATTAAGAGTATAGAACAAAGAAAAAAGAATATAGATAATCCGAAAATGAAAATATAGAATTTTAGAAAACTCTATTTTCTTTTCTCTAAAAAAAATAAAATGGAAGATATTACAAGAGGTGGACAGTTTTTAGTAAAAGAAACAATGTGCGAAAATGTTTTCACACCTGAGGATTTTAATGAAGAACAAATTATGATGCGTGATGCTGTAAAAGAATTCGTAGATAAAGAACTTTGGGCCCATAAAGATAAATTTGAGAAAAAAGATTACGCGTATACAGAACAATGTATGAGAAATGCTGGAGCATTAGGATTCTTAGGAGTTGCTGTTCCAGAAGCGTATGGCGGATTAGGAATGGGATTTGTAAACACAGCTTTAGTTTGTGATTATATTTCTGGTGCAACAGGTTCGTTCTCAACTGCTTTTGGTGCGCATACTGGAATTGGAACTATGCCAATTACTTTATACGGAACAGAAGAGCAAAAGCAAAAATATGTACCAAAATTGGCTTCTGGCGAATGGTTTGGTTCGTATTGTTTGACAGAACCCGGAGCAGGTTCAGATGCCAATTCTGGAAAAACTAAAGCAGTTTTATCAGCAGATGGAACATATTACTTGATTTCAGGACAAAAAATGTGGATTTCAAACGCAGGTTTTTGTAATGTAATGATTGTTTTTGCTCGTATTGAAGATGATAAAAATATCACTGGTTTTATTGTAGAATACGATAAAGAAAATGTAAACGGAATAACTTTAGGTGAAGAAGAACATAAATTAGGGATTCGCGCATCTTCAACAAGACAAGTTTTCTTTAATGAAACTAAAGTTCTTGTTGAAAATATGTTATCAGGTAGAGGCGAAGGTTTCAAAATTGCTATGAATTCATTAAATGTGGGCCGTATCAAATTAGCGGCAGCGTGTTTAGAAGCGCAAAGAAGAACGATTTCTGGAGCGGTAAAATATGCTAATGAAAGAATACAATTTAATGTTCCAATTTCTTCGTTTGGAGCCATTCAGGCAAAAATTGCAGAAATTACCACAAATTGTTACGTAGATGAAAGTGCTACATACAGAGCATCAGGAGATATACAAAACAGAATTGAAGCGCGTGAGGCAGAAGGAAATTCGCACCAAGAAGCAGAATTAAAAGGTGTAGAAGAATATGCCATTGAATGTTCAATTTTAAAAGTTGCCGTTTCAGAAGATGTACAACATTGCACAGATGAGGGCATTCAAGTTTTTGGAGGCATGGGATTCTCTGAAGACGCACCAATGGAATCAGCTTGGAGAGATGCACGTATTGCCCGTATTTACGAAGGAACAAACGAAATCAACCGAATGCTTTCTGTCGGAATGTTGGTTAAAAAAGCGATGAAAGGCCATGTTGATTTAATAGGTCCAGCTATGGCTGTTGCCGAAGAATTAATTGGAATTCCATCTTTTGATGTACCAGACTACTCAGAATTATTGGCAGAAGAAAAAGAAATGATTGTTAAACTAAAAAAAGCATTTTTAATGGTGGCGGGTGCTGCAGTTCAAAAATTTGGAGCTGAATTAGAGGCACATCAACAATTATTAATGGCTGCCGCAGATATGTTAATTGAAATTTACATGGCTGAAAGTGCTTTGTTAAGAACTGAAAAAATGGCAAAAAAATTAGGTACTGATAAAGTAAGTGACCAACTTGCTATGACACAATTGTATTTATATAACGCAGTAGATATTATAACTCAAAAAGGAAAAGAAGGAATTGTTTCTTTTGCTGAAGGCGACGAGCAACGTATGATGTTAATGGGATTACGTCGTTATACAAAGTATGTGAATATGCCAAACGTAGTTAAATTACGTGAGCAAATTGCTGTTAAAGTCATCGCAGAAAATAAATATTGTTTTTAATATTTAATTAGTTTGTGTAAAAAAGTCCTGATAAATCAGGACTTTTTTTACTTAATTTATTTTTCAATCAAATATCTATCTATGTATTCACCTCTAAATCTTTTATATAATCTTCATATTCATAATAGAAGCGTTCAAAAGCATCCATCTTATCATAGAAGAAATTAAAAATGGTTTTCCAATCCGTTTTTCGATTCAAACTTACATCTGAAAGTTCAACCCAAACACGACTGATAACTTTTCCACTTTCTAAATAATGGTCTCTGTCCAAAATTACATCGGATAAATATGCTTCTATTAAAATATCTTTTAAGGATTCTACTTTTTCAAAATATATTTTTCGTTTGTTTTCATCTTTTGGTTCGATGTCTAGCATTACAAAAGCTTTTTTGTTATCTACATTAAATTTAAACGTAACGTCTTTAATTTTAGTGTTATACAGCAACCATTTTCTTGGATATTCGTTTCCAAAAGTGCTCCAAAATTCTTTCTTTATTAATTGTGCGTCAGCTTTACTATACATTTTTGTAAATATTTTTTGTAACTTTATAAAATAGAAATCTAAAAATGGAATTCATTCACTTTATAAATAATATCGCAAATTTAAAGAAAGAAAAGTTGTTAGCCATAGATGCACACATAAAAATGGCGCCTTTGGAACGAATAACTTATCTTAAGGACAAATCGTACACTGAAAATGAACCTAAAAATGCTGCAGTTTTAATATTAGTATATCCAAAAAATCATATAGCACATTTGGCTTTGATTGTCCGGAACACTTATCCTGGTGTGCATTCTTCCCAAATTAGTTTTCCCGGTGGAAAAGAAGAATTAGAAGATGAAACCCTAGAATTTACAGCACTAAGAGAAACGGAAGAAGAGGTTGGCGTTCAAATGAATAAAGTTAAAATAATTAGACAATGTAGTAAAATTTATATTCCACCGAGTAATTTTTTAGTCACGCCTTATCTAGGTTTTTCAAATGAAAATTTACAATTTATTCCTAATCCAGAGGAGGTTCAACGCGTATTAGAATTACCCATTCATCAATTGCTGGATGACAAAACCATTGTGCAAACTAAAATGACTACTTCCTATGCTACAGATATTGATGTGCCCGCTTTTCTAGTTGAAAATTTTTTAATATGGGGCGCTACAGCTATGATTCTAAATGAGTTAAAAGAGTTATTTAAAAACGCGATGAAGTAGTATAAAATTACTAAATTTGCAACGTTTTTAAAACACTATTCGTATGGGGGAAATATTTAAAAGAAATCCATTTGGACATATATTATTCATCAAGAAATGGTTAATCCGTATTTTTGGTGTTTTGACGCATGGTAGATATAGAAGTTTTAATAATTTACAAATTGAAGGTTCTGAAATAATTCGGAATTTACCATACAAGAATGTGCTTGTTATT
>CAMDGB010000047.1 GCA_945897915.1 Chryseobacterium gleum
TCATGAAGTTTTGGAAAAAGTTGGTATGGCAAATTTTGCTTCTAAAATGCCACATCAATTATCTGGAGGAGAACAACAACGTGTGGCGATAGCCCGAGCTTTACTAAATGATCCTGAATTAATTTTAGCAGACGAACCCTCTGGAAATTTAGATCCTCAAACGAGTATCGAAATTATGGAAGTATTAAGAAATATTAATGCTAATGGAAAAACAGTAATAATTGCAACACATGATTATGCGTTGCTTTTAAAATATCCATCAAAAACACTAAAATTTGAAGATGGTAAAGTATATGAAGTAGTTCAAAAAGCAGTGTAACAAATTTTTAAATAAATATACTAATCCATAAACTAACTTAAATAAAAAGCTATGAATGAAGTTTTAAAAAGTAACGGTATAAAATATGGAATTATTTTAGGAAGTATTGGGATCCTAATGCATCTAATAATATACTTAATTGGTGGATTAACCGCTGAAAATGCTATTACAGGAGGCATAATTCAATTTGTATTTTGGTTGGGATATTTAGGCGTTAGAATTTTTCAATGTATAAACTCAAAAAAGGAATTAAACAATTCTATCACATTTAAAGAGTTATTTACAACTTTGACTATATCTATTACAATTGGAATTTTTATTTCTCAATTATTTACTTATTCCTTGAACAATTTTATTGATACTGAATATGGAACAGAAATGAATGAATTCATGAATAAACAACAAGTTATTGCGATGAAAGCGATGAAAAGTTTCACTGAAGTTTCAAGTCAAGATATCAAAGAGGTTGCAAGAACTGACAATTTTTCAATAATTAAAACCGGACAAGCTTTTATAATGTCAATTTTAATTAGTTCGATTATGAACTTAATTTTAGCAGCCATTTTTAAATCAAAAACAAACCCATTAAACGAATAAATGAATATATCATTAATAATTCCCTTATTAAACGAACAAGAATCGTTACCAGAATTATCAAAATGGATTGAGAAAGTTATGACGAGTCATAACTTTTCTTATGAAGTATTGTTTATAGATGATGGTAGCACAGACGCGTCTTGGCAAACTATTTTAGACTTACAAAAGTCTAATTCCAATATTAAAGGAATAAAATTTTTATGCAATTATGGTAAAAGTCAAGCGCTACATGCTGGTTTTGCCAAAGCTTTGGGCGATGTAGTAATTACTATGGATGCTGATTTACAAGATAGTCCAGATGAAATTCCAGAATTGTATGATTTAGTTCAAAATCAAGGATTTGATTTAATTTCTGGCTGGAAGAAAAAACGCTACGATTCTGTAGTTTTTAAAAATATTCCCTCAAAACTATTCAATTGGGCAGCAAGAAGAATTTCGGGTGTAAAACTTAACGATTTTAATTGCGGTTTAAAAGCTTATAAAAATATAGTAATTAAAAACATAGAAGTTTCTGGTGAAATGCATCGTTACATTCCTGTTTTAGCTAAAAATGCTGGATTTTCAAAAATTGGTGAAAAAGTTGTTATTCATCAAGCCAGAAAATATGGAAGTTCGAAATTTGGTATCGATAGATTTGTAAACGGATTTTTAGATTTAATTACCATTTGGTTCATTTCAAAATTCGGCAAACGTCCTATGCATTTCTTCGGATTGCTAGGAAGTTTAATGTTTTTTATTGGATTTATTCTAACAGTATATTTAGGAGTCGATAAGCTTTTCATCCATAAAACAGCACGTTTAATTACGAACAGACCCGAATTTTATATCGCCTTAACTACTATGATTATTGGAACACAATTATTTTTAGCCGGTTTTTTAGGAGAAATTATTTTACGCACCAAAAGCAACGAAGAACGCTACAAAATAGCGGAAACATTATAGTTTTAAGGTTACAAATTGTGACCTTAGAAAGCAATAAATAAAAATTAAAAAAATAGCGAGATTGCCTCGTGCCTCGCAATGACAATTATGCATATAGAACAAAACATATTAGATCAAGTTAACGAATGGCTTAGGCCTACTTTCGACCAAAATACAAAAACAGAAATTGAAGCATTAATGACATCAGATCCAAAGGGTTTAGAAGATGCTTTTTACAAAAATTTGGAATTTGGCACAGGCGGAATGCGAGGCATTATGGGTGTTGGAACCAATCGTATCAACAAATACACGCTTGGAAAAAATACGCAAGGTTTGTCTAATTATTTGCGCAACTATTTTCCAAATGAAGAATTAAAAGTTGCAATTGCTTATGATTGTAGAAAAAACAGCGATACGTTAGCAAAAATAGTAGCCGATATTTTTTCAGCAAATGGCATAAAAGTATATTTATTTTCAGAATTGCGACCTACTCCCGAATTATCATTTGCGCTAAAACACTTAAATTGTCATGCTGGAATTGTATTAACAGCATCACACAATCCACCAGAATACAACGGATACAAAGTATATTGGCAAGATGGCGGACAAATTGTACCACCTCAAGATGGTGAAATTATTGCTGAAATAGAAGCATTAAAATATAATGACATCCTGTTTTCAGCTAACGAAAGTTTAATTGAATATATAGATGAAGCTGTTGACGATGCATTTATAAAATCAACAATCGAAAATGCAAGTTTTAATACACCAAAATCAGCTAAAGAGAATTTAAACATTGTTTTTACACCTTTACATGGAACTTCTGTAAAATCAATTCCTGCTGTTTTAGAAAAAGCTGGTTATACGAATGTAAATATTGTAGCAGCACAGGAAATTCCTGATGGAAATTTTCCAACTGTAAGATCGCCAAATCCTGAAGAACCAGAGGCGTTGGCTATGGCAATCGATTTAGCAGACGAAATAAATGCTGATATTGTAATTGGTACAGATCCCGATTCGGACCGATTAGGTGTGGCTGTTAGAGATACAAATGGTAAAATGATGTTGTTAAATGGAAATCAAACCATGGTGGTTATGACGGCATTTTTACTAGAACAATGGAAACGTGCCGACAAAATTACAGGAACTGAATTTATTGGTTCTACAATTGTTTCGACTCCAATGATGCTTGAACTAGCAAGTGCTTACGGAATTGAATGTAAAGTGGGATTAACCGGTTTCAAATGGATTGCGAAATTTATTAAAGACTTTCCAAATCAAAAATTTATTGGCGGTGGCGAAGAAAGCTTCGGATATATGGTTGGTGATGCAGTTAGAGATAAAGATGCCGTTGCAGCAAGTTTATTGGTTTGCGAAATTGCTGCACAAGCGAAAGCTTCAGGAAGTAGTTTATTTAAAGAACTGATTAACTTATACTTAGATTTTGGTTTTTATAAAGAACATTTAATATCTTTAACAAAAAAAGGCAAAGAAGGTTTGGTAGAAATCAATCAAATGATGGTAGATTTACGGGACAATCCAATGGAAACTATCAACGGACAACGCGTAGTTTGTATTGAAGATTACCAAAATACAACTGCTCGTGATTTAATAAATAATGAAACGTTTAATTTAGACATTCCAAAATCGAATGTGTTGATTTATTATTTAGAAGATGGCACCAAAATTTGCGCCAGACCAAGTGGAACTGAACCAAAAATTAAATTCTATTTTAGCGTAAACGCTATTTTAGAAAATGCAACCGATTTCGAAGAAGCCAATATATTTTTAGATACCAAAATTCAGAACATCATCACTGAAATGAAATTAAACTAATGGATCAAAATTTAAAAAAAATAATTCCTTTTGCATTAAAGTATAAAAAAAATGCCATTTTAAATGTTGTATTCAACGTTTTTTATGCATTTTTCTCTACTGTTTTAATGATGTCATTATTACCAACTTTAGATGTTTTATTTAAACTAACTGAAAAAGTTATTAAAAAACCAGAGTATACTGGAATTGGAGAAATTAGCAGATTTAGTCAAGAATATTTAGCGTTTTATATTACAAAATTAAACGATTTTTATGGCGCAAAATATGCTTTATTATTAGTCGTCGGGATTGTTATAATTACAGCTCTCTTTAAAAATATTTTTAATTATTTAGCCTCTTACCAAATTACGATTCTAAGAAATGGTGTTTTAAAGGATTTACGTGAAAAACTATATAGTAAGATTGTGCATTTACCTATTTCTTACTATTCTGATCAAAGAAAAGGTGATGTAATGACCAAAATGTTAGGTGATGTGGGTGAAGTTCAAAATTCCTTTTTTCAAATTTTAGAATTAGTTGTAAGAGAGCCATTGACTATCATTTTTTCAATATTTGCGATGCTTGCAATAAGCGTAAAATTAACTTTATTTGTTTTTATTTTTATTCCTATTTCTGGCTTAATTATTTCTAGAATTGGTAAAAACTTAAAAGCAAAGTCAATTAGAGTCCAAAATGAACAAGGAGTATTTATTTCAACTTTAGACGAAACCTTAACGGGATTAAAAGTCGTAAAAAGTTATAATGCAGAAAATTCATTTATACAAAAATTCAATGATTCCTTAGAAAGATTACTAAAATTAACAACTAGTATAGCCAACAAAAACAACCTTGCATCACCATTGAGTGAGTTTTTAGGAATTGTAACAATTGCTGTTTTGCTTTGGTTTGGAGGTATTATGGTTTTAGAAGATTTTTCGCTTAAAGGAACAGAATTTATAGTATATATTGGACTAGCCTATACTATTTTAACTCCAGCAAAAGCAATATCTAAGGCATCTTACCAAGTAAAAAGTGGCTTGGCTGCCGCCGAAAGAGTTTTTACGTTGTTAGAACAAGAAAATATTGTAGTTAACAAACCAAATGCATTCGTAAAACATACTTTTGAAAAAGGCATTTCTGTAAAAAATATCAACTTTGCCTATGAAGATGATAATGTATTGAAAAACTTTTCTTTTGAAGTGGAAAAAGGTAAAACAATTGCTTTGGTTGGACAATCAGGTTCAGGAAAAAGTACGATTGCTAATTTATTAACCCGTTTTTACGACATACAAGAAGGTTCAATTGAAGTGGATGGTGTGGAAGTTAGAGATTGGGATATGCATGCTTTGCGTGGTTTAATAGGTTTGGTTACACAAGATTCAATCTTATTTAACGAATCCATAAAGAATAATTTACTAATTGGAAAGCCGAGTGCCACCGATGAAGAAATTATCGAAGCTTTAAAAATTGCTAATGCATATGAATTTGTAATTTCACTTCCTAATGGAATTGATACGAATATTGGTGATGCTGGTGGAAAATTATCTGGTGGACAAAAACAACGTTTGTCTATTGCAAGAGCTGTATTGAAAAACCCACCAATTATGATTTTAGATGAAGCAACTTCTGCTTTAGATACTGAAAGTGAAAAATTGGTTCAAGATGCTTTAGAAAAAATGATGCAAAACCGAACTTCTATTGTAATTGCACACCGTTTATCAACCATTCAAAAGGCAGACAACATTATTGTAATGCAAAAAGGTGAAATTGTAGAGCAAGGCAAACATGCAGAACTAATTGCGAAAAACGGAATGTATGCTAGGTTAGTAGCTTTACAAAGTTTAGAATAAAATTTGTAAAGGAAAATATTCCAATATTTTTATTGTCTTTTAAATTTACAACGTAATAATGAATGGTGTCTTTTTAAAAAATTAAAAAACTGTTTAATAATCAAATCTGTATTACCTAGCTTAAATTCTCATGCTTAATTTTAAATTAAACGTTCGTGTGGTTAAATAGTTTGGCACACCGTATTGTGTTTTTGTATACACATCTCGCACCCAAGTATTGGTAATAGAGTTTTGATTATTAAACATATTATAAATTTCAAAACCCAAACTAAATTCAGAAAAATTAGCTAACCATTTTCTGTGTCCACCCAATTTTGCATCTTTAAAAACATAAGAAAATCCGGTATCGGCTCTTCTGTAATCGTTTAATCTTGTTTGATATAAATATGGATCTGCATAAGCTGGCGAACCACCTGGCAAACCTGTATTGTAAACTAAATTTAAGTACATTTTTAAACTTGGAATATTTGGCATATAATCTTGAAATAAAATAGCAAATTTCAATCGTTGGTCTGTAGGACGAGCAATAAAACCTTTTTCACCCTGATTTTCTTCTGTTTTTAAATACCCAAACGTAAACCAAGATTCTACGCCAGGAACAAACTCACCATTAAGTCTTCCATCAATTCCGTAAACATAAGCAGTGGCGTTGTTATTTGCTTCATATCTGATTCTTACATTATCAATTGTATAGGCGTTTACATCAGTCATGGTTTTGTAATAGGCTTCACTCACTAATTTAAAGGGTCTGTTCCACATTTGAAAACTATAATCGTGTCCAAAAACAAAATGAATAGATTTTTGATCCTTTACATTCGGATTTACCGAACCATCACTGGCACGTAATTCTCTATAAAATGGTGGTTGATTGTAAACTCCGACTGAAAAACGAAAAACCATTTCTTTATCCCAATTTGGTTTTAAAATAAATTGCGCTCTTGGTGAAAATGTAAATTGATTGTTTCCAGAGATTCCGTTATTTGAAGCCAGCCAACTTTGTCCACGAACCCCAGCATTTAAATAATAAGTATGCGAACCAATCAAACCTTCATAATTCCAATTGAAGTAGGAATTGAATCGATTAATTGTGGTGTTATTTTTAGCACGAACGTTTTGGTAAGGCGCTAGAGGTCCAAAATAAGGATTATATGGTTGGTCATTAATATATTCTAATTCTGGATTTGGTAATGAAAATCCAGCGGAATCAATAACTTCCCACTCTACTACCCTATCTCTAATATTTTCGAAATTGTGTTTAAAACTCCACTCAATAGCATTATCATCATTTAATTTATGATTTCCCTTAATTTCATTCGTTACAATTAAGGCATCTAAATTATTTCTTGCATGATTTAGTTGAGAACCAATGCCACGAGAAAACACGACGTTACCAAAGGTTTCAGAACCAATATTTGCATCTACTTCGCCTAAGCGATATTGTGCTAAAATATCATAATATTCTTGTTCTACAGTATGATATACTGATGAAATATGTTTGTACGTATTATTCTTGTTAGGTTCAAAAACAGACTTTATCGCGCCAAAAAATGTCGTATAAGTATCTTTTTCTTGTCCTTCATACTGAATTAATAACGCAATTGGTTCGCTTATAGTTCCGAAATTCGTCTGACGAGAAGTTGGCTGATAATTATAATTATTTTGTGCAATATTACCTAAGAAACTAAAATTCCATTTGGTGTTTAAATTAAAGTTAAACAACGATTGTACATCTAAAAATGAAGGTTGATAATTGGTTTGTGTTTCCTGACTTTTTACTAATAGCGCATTATTTCTATAACGGATTCCTGTAATATTGCTCCATTTTTGATTTTTTGAAACGCCTTCTGCAAAAATACTTCCACCTAAAAAACTCGCTTCAATACCTGCGTGAAATGTTTTTGGATTTCGATAAGCAATATCTAAAACAGAAGACAATTTATCGCCATATTTAGCCTGAAAACCACCAGCATAAAAATCAATGTTTTGTACCATATCGGTATTGGTAAAACTCAAACCTTCTTGTTGCCCAGAACGAACTAAAAAAGGACGATAGACTTCAATTTCGTTTACATATACTAAATTTTCATCATAATTTCCACCACGTACAGCATATGAGGTACTTAATTCATTATTTGAATACACACCTGGAAGTGTTTTAATTAAATTTTCAACTCCGGCATTTCCTCC
>CAMDGB010000048.1 GCA_945897915.1 Chryseobacterium gleum
AACAAAAATGGTCAAAAAGTTTTTATCTGAATAAACCTGATTTTCTGCCGCACCTTCACGAATGGGCATCATTCCTTCGTAACTAATATAACGGGTAATAAAAGCCCCTGTAATGATGAAAATAAAAGACAAATGGAGGATTAAAGTAGCCCATTTTTCTTTTCTAAGTAGCTGATAGCGTTTGATGTTTCCAATAAAATTAATAACAAAAAACAACATAATCCCTTCAAACCACCAGGCATTATAAACCCAAATTCGAGCTGTATCGGTATTGTATTTGCTTTCGATAAAAGTACCAAAAATCATTGCCGTGGCAAATGATAAAAACAAAAAGGCCATTAATCGCGTTGAAAACAAAAAGGAGACTATTTTTTTATCCATGGGGTGTGGAATTACTTTTTTTTAGTGACGCAAAAGTAACTAAAAATGTGGTTTGTAGAATCGCTTTATTCAAAGTAAAGCGTTAATTAAGAGTTAATATTTAGATCAAAAGACACTTCAAAAGAGCGATGAATAGAAAAGTCGCTAGTACAAATTTATGCCAGAATGAACCACTAAAACCTGGTAACCATTTTAATGCCTCTCTAAAATTAATAATATTAAACTAACTTGTAAAAACCACATAAACAATAGTCTAGTTTTTTTAAAAAAACTTATCTGTTAAAATACCGTAAAATAACCTTCAAAAAGCCGTAAAATAATTTTAAATAGACTCTTATTTTTACAAAAAAAATCTTAAAATAAACTTACAATTGACGATTCGCGTGAATTTAGCACTAAAAATCCTAAACTATTTTGAATTCAAACATTTCCAACATTTCTCATAAATACCTTGCAAAATCAGGTTATATCGTTGATGCAACTACTCTTGATTTTCAATTGCAAACTCATCCTGATTTTCCATCTTTCAGATCTATTTCAGATACATTCGATTACTTTAGAATAGAGAACATTGTAGCTAATGTTCCTAAGAATGTTTTAGAAAAACTTCCGAAACAGTTTCTAACAATCTTAACATTAAAGGAACGCAGAAGTATTTATTTGGTTAAAAAAAAGAACAGCCAAACCATTCAGATTACGGATGAACAATTGTCAACTCAAAAAATTACCGTTGAAGCATTTCTTTCTAATTGGGACGGCAGTATTATTGCCATAGCCGAAAATGTAAATGGTGTTTCCAATCAAAACAAATTCAGTCTTGAGAATATAAGTTATGCAACTTTTGCCTTGCTTAGTGTCATAACTTTAATCTTTGCTCAAAAGACAACGATTATTGCCTTCGGAATATTGAATCTGTTAGGGGCAATAGTTGGATTTTTAATCCTGAAAGAATCCTTGGGAATTCACAACAAGACAGTTGCAAAAGTGTGTGGTACGCTATCAAAAGAAAGTAGTTGCGATGCTGTGATTAACAGTCAAAACAGTAAGATGATAGGCAATTTAGTACTAAGCGATTTGGTATTCGTGTATTTTGCTGTCACAAATCTAATATTGCTTTTGTTGGGATACAATAGTACTTTGTTTCTTACTTTGACAGCCTGTAGTTTGCCTGTAATTGCTTTAGCGGTGTACTCACAAGCTTTTGTTATCAAAAAATGGTGTGCTTTATGTTTGGTAGTTGCAGCGACTTTATTTTCGCAATTTTTAATTGCTTTTTTGAGTCATATCGATTTTAAAATAGAAATTGAATACCTACTAAAGTCTGCAATTGTTGCGTTAGTAGGTGTGTCATTATTCTATTTTATTAAAACACTTTGGATACAAAAAGTGAAACTTTCTAAGAGTGAAGTAGCCTTCTTGAAATTCAAACGAGACAAAAAGGTGTTTGCTACATTATTACAAAATGAAAAGATAATTAATGCAAACCTTTTGAAGCCTGAACATAAAATTAATTTTGGGCCTACAAATGCTAAGGCGGTTATTGATGCGGTGACGAACCCTCTGTGTGGTTTTTGTGTTGAAGCTTTTAATGGCTATTATGATTTATTAAAAAACAACCATGATATTCAAGTTAATTTTATTTTTAATGTACCACCTGATGTACTTTCTCATCCAGCAACTCAAATAGTTATGATAATTGTTTCAATTTATGAAAACCAAGGAGAAATAGCTGCTTTAGAAGCTATGAAAGATTGGTATTCTAACCGTTCATTAAAGCAATGGCAAGCCAAATATGGGATTGTTGAAAACGAAGATGTAAAAATAATAACTATATTGAAACAACACGGCAATTGGATTAATGTGAATGATATACATTATACTCCTGCAACTGTATTAAACGGATTTAAATTTCCAGACAGTTATGAGTTGATAGATTTACGAATGCTGATAGACGATTTAGAGCCTATAAATCACGAAACAGACCTAGTAACAACATAAAAAAAACCAAACCTTTTGGGTTTGGTCCTAAAACATTCTTGCAAGAGTAGTCAGGAAACCCAACTGACTTTAAATATTTGGGTAAAAATAATTATTAAAAATTACCAATTTATGTTGAATGAAATTTTAAATTTAGAAGGTGTTGCTGTATTAAGCAAAGAGCAACAAAAAAGTGTTAATGGGGGGAAAGGGTGTACACTAACTATTCAAGGTTCAGACGGGAAATGGGTTACCAGAACTGGAATTTGTAAGAAATTTATTTCAGCATCTATGTCTGATTCACCAGCTGATATGATAGGACAATATGCAATTGCACCAAGTTATTGTGAAACTGGTTTAGGAAATGTTCCTTTATCTTCAAATAATGGTGTTTCAAGATGTTAATTTAATTTAGAGAGCTGCTCATAAACAGCTCTTCTAAAAAAAACATTTTCGATTTTTTAAATCCCCTAACTACTAAACATAAAATGAAAATCAAATTTTTTATAATACTAATTTTAAATATACTTTTGTTTTCTTGTCAAGAAAATAAAAATAAAACAATAATTATAGGTGACGTTTCTAACCTACCAGATGGTGTATTGTATTTATATAAAGATTTTTCAGGCAATATAATAGATAGTGTAAATACGAAAAGGGGGAAATTTAAAATTGTACATAACTGGAAAGAAGAGTTAGATGAACCTTTTTTACTTGGTTTAGATCATTTTGATAAAAAAGGTGTTTTAAGAGCTATATACTATAATACAAGTTCTAGTTTTAAGGGTTCAGGCTATAATTCTCAATTTTTTTGTTCTGATTCTATAATTTTATTAAACGGGTTAATTAATGAATTTAAGAGTATTTCTGATAAAGTTAAAATAGTTGAAATTCCTAAAGTTATTTCTGGATATCAAACTACAGCTTTGTTCCATACAGATGGAGATTTGTTTCTTGATATTGATAAATTTACTTTTGCAAAAGTATCATCAAAAATTAAAGAATATCCAAACTCCTTCACTTTATTGTATCAAATAAATTCAAATAGAAATAGTTTTTCTGCCACTGAAATTCAAAATTTATTAAAATTGTTTAAAGGACCTATTGTATCGAGTGAAACCTACAAAAGTTTAAAAGGATATAACGATAAGAGATTTTATGCAAAGAAGATAAGTCTTCCTTTATTAGAAAATAATAATGGCGAAAAATCTGAAATAATAGATAAAAAATACAACAAACATTTGTTGGTTTTTTGGGCGAGTTGGTGTGGGCCGTGTGTGCAAGAAATTCCTGCTTTGAAAAAAATGTACACAACACATAAAAGCAAGGTAGATTTTGTTTCTATTTCTATTGACAAAGAAAAAACACAATGGAAAAATGCTTTAGAAAGAGTTCAAATGCCTTGGAGACAGTTTGTAGTTGATGAAAATTCAAAGGAATATGAAAGTTTAGCAATTGCGTTAAATATTTCGTCTTCTATTCCTTGTTTAATTTTGGTTGATAAGAATTTGAAAGTATTAAAGTTTCACGTTGGACTTATGTCCGAAAATGAGCTTGCAAATTTCATAGAAAAGTAGTTATTTTTAAAAATGAAAAAGATGTTTCTTCTTGTACATAAGATATAATTTCATAATAATAGAGGTTTAATAAAGTTGAATGAAGAAATACTTCCCCCACTACGCCCAGCCTGATTTTAAAGATTGCGGCCCCACTTGTTTAAAAATTGTTTCCAAATATTATAACAAAGTAATTAGCATACAAGAATTTCAGAATTTCTTTTCCGATGGCGAAGGATGCTCTGGAACTTCATGTTCTAGTGATGCAGATTGTAAAAAAGTATGTGGTGCTGGAACTTATGGAAGCTATCGTGAATATTGCGCGACAATATCATGCCCTACTCCAGGCTATCAGTATGCAAAACAATCATTAAAGGTATGCAGTTGTTAGGAGATTCAATGTAATAAAAATAAAGTGATTGACGATTTGTCAGTCACTTTATTAAGTCTTTTTTAAGTGTATTAAAATTAATAAAAATGAAAAACATCAAATACCTACTTTTCTTCTTGTTCTTGACTACTGTACTATTTTCTCAAAGTAAAGCGAATAACAACCTTGCGATACCTTTATCTAATGTTGTTAATGTAAATAATTTTGGGATGTATTATAAAAATGAGTTTATCATTCAATCTCCAAAACGATTTCCAAGTCCAAAAAAATATATGGAAGTCCAAAAAAATACGCATATAGGAATACCCGTACACGATTCTATTTCATTTTATTCGCTTTTTTCAGATCCTTTAAAAGTTAAGGAACTTTATGAGCTTGGCGATAGTAGTGAAAATGAGTATAAAGAAAGACTAAATTGGTACAAAATAGCAGGTTTGGATTTGAATAAAATCACAAAAAAAGAAAGTTTAATTGTCGTTGTAGGTTTTTATAAAAACACACAATTCATTATTGCTGATGCCAATCATAATAAAGATTTTGGGGATGAGGTAAAGTATGAATTTGATAAGAATTTTCGAGATAATCCAACCGATAAAGTTATAAGTAACTTACCGGTATCTAAATACACCTATGAGTATTTGGATAAAGGAATTGTGCGAGAACGAACCCGATTTTTTGTAATGTATCCGCAGAAAGATAATAAATGGAGATACAATTTTTCAGGCAAAGACCAAGAATATCTATCGTTTTTTAAATTTGTAGATTCATGGAAAGGGGAAATGAATGTTGATACTAAAAAATACGAATTTGTTTATAATGGCACGGAGAATAAGTACGGAATAGTACATATCCGACCGATAGAATTTGCAAAAAGGCCTATTGGAGATTCCTTTAGCAGTCAATTTGAATATAAAATTGGCGATACCGTTACTTTAGCAAAAAGCAATTATAAAATAGACAGTTTGGATGTTACACTCTCAAAAATGCATTTGTCTTTTATAGCGCATAAGACGGACAATTATGGAAGTGCTGTTGAATTTAACATCAAACCTTTCACTTTTAAAACGATGGAAAATAAGGATTTAAACAGCAGTGAAGTCTTTAAAAAGAAGAAATATACCTTGCTTGAATTTTGGGGCACTTGGTGTGGTCCTTGTGTTGTGATGACACCAAAAGTCAAAAAATTTTATACAGAATACTCGTCAAAGCTTGAAATTGTTGGTTTTTCCTTTGAGGAAGTAGCGGGCGAAACAAAAAAGTATGTCACAAAGCACCAAATGTCTTGGATTCATAGTATAATTTCAAGTCGTACGAATCCTATTTTAAAAGAATTAAAGATAACAACCTATCCGACCTTTATTTTAGTTGACGCTGATGGGAAAATTCTAAGTAAGGGTTCGGTTGGTACGTTTGATACAATGCTAAAAATGATTCATTAATGATTTGATTGCGGACAATCCAAAAAAATAAAATAATTATCCTAGTTTTTAATAAATAATCATTGGTAAGTATTAGTACAAAAAGATTTGATTTATGTAAACCTCAATCTCTCGGATATAGACAAATCTCTAGTGTTGTAAAGCATCTCTTAAAAAGAATATAATTTTTAAAAATAATAAGCAAATTTTGTCACGTTCTATTTCTTGAACAATTTGCAATTTAAATGACATGGTATAGTATTCTTCCCTGCACTTTACAAATCGAATCTTGTCATGTTTTTCTGTAATGTTACTTTTTGTGTATCGCTATTTCAGGATAAGACAGCCCTCTTAAATTTAAACCGTGATTCAATTTCAGAAATGAGGTTTTTTTTTAATATTTTAGCCAAATGATTACAGTGAGTATAATCGGTTCCGGAAATGTGGCGCATCACTTGATTCAGGCTTTCTCGAAAAGCACTGAAATTGAGTTGGTTCAAGTATTTTCGAGACAAAAAAAAAATGTTGCTCACTTACTTGATTCCAATCAAATTACGGATGATTTAAGCACTTTGGCAGTGGCTGATCTCTATGTTATCGCTGTTTCAGATGCTGCTATTGCAACCGTTTCGTCTCAATTGCCCTTCAAAAATCGATTGGTGGTGCATACCTCAGGTAGTATGGGCTTAGCTGACTTAGCGGACACCAATAGAAAAGGTGTTTTTTATCCCTTGCAAACCTTCTCCAAAAACAAACCGGTCGATTTTAGTGTTGTTCCCATTTGTTTAGAAAGTGAACATCCCGAAGATTTTGATTTATTGGAAAAAGTAGCCAAAAGCATTACCAATATTACCTACAAACTGAATACTGAACAACGAAAAGCCATACATGTGGCAGCGGTTTTTGTCAATAATTTTGTGAATCATTTGTACCAAATAGGAAACCAAATTTGTACTGAAAACCACATTCCATTTGATATTCTAAAGCCTTTAATTCAAGAAACAGCACAAAAAGTAATGACCCTTTCTCCAAATGAATCGCAAACAGGACCTGCAAAACGCAAGGACAATGTTACCGTTGATTCCCATTTATCATTTTTATCTGATGATAATCACAAAACTATCTATAGAATACTAACCCAATCTATTCAAAATAATGGCCAAAAGTTATAAAGAAATCATGAATCACATCACTACATTTGTTTTTGATGTTGATGGGGTACTTACAGACAGTTCGGTACATATTACACCCACCGGAGAGATGTTGAGAATTATGAACATACGCGATGGTTTTGCCATGAAAGCTGCTGTAGAAAGCGGTTATCAGGTCTGCATTATTTCTGGCGGAAGCAATGACGGGGTGAAAATCAGACTCAGAAATCTAGGAATTACCGACATTTATTTGGCCACTCCAGACAAGGTAGAAACCTTTAAGGAGTATACTGAATTATACAATATCAACCCAGAGCAAGTGCTCTATATGGGTGATGATATTCCAGACTACCATGTGATGCAATTGGTAGGTTTGCCTTCTTGTCCACAAGATGCTACCGCCGAAATAAAAGCCATTTCAAAGTATATTTCCCATAAAAATGGTGGCAAAGGAGCCGTTCGCGATGTTATCGAACAGGTAATGAAAGTCCAGGGAAAATGGCATTTATATTACAATGGAAAACACGATTAGTACTTATTTTAACTTTAACTGAATTCAATGTTACACTTCTTAAAACTCATTCGTTACCAAAATCTTTTGATGATTGCTTTTATGCA
>CAMDGB010000049.1 GCA_945897915.1 Chryseobacterium gleum
TTTAACTGTGTTTGTGCTTTCCAACTCTTTTAAGACAGAGGAAAAAGATTCTTACGCTGTTGGAGAATTTTTCAAATTAAGAATACATTACGGAATAATAAATGCTGGCTATGCCACTTTAGAAGTTAAAGATGCCGAACTAAACGGTAAAAAAATGCACCATGTTGTTGGAAAAGGATACACAACAGGCATGGCTAAGATGATGTTTAAAGTAGTGGACAACTATGAAAGTTACTTTAACAAAGAAACCAACAAACCTTATGTGTTTATTAGAAATATAAACGAAGGTGGTTACACAAAAAATCAACAAGGCTATTTTAATCAAAACAATAATACCGTTTTAGTAAAAGATTATAAAAATAAAACCGAAAAAACATATAATGTGCCTGAAAATATTCAGGATATCGTTTCTTCTTTCTATTACCTAAGAAACCACCCTAAGATTGATAAGTTAGCTGTGGGCGAGTCCATAACAATAGATATGTTTTTTGATGAAGAAACTACAAAATTTAAACTAAAATTTGTTGGTAAAGAAAATATAAACTCTAAATTTGGAGAAATAAACTGCATGATTTTTAAACCATTAGTTCAAGCAGGTCGTGTTTTTAAAGAAGAAGAAAGTCTAACGGTTTGGATATCGAACGATGATAACAAAATTCCCATCAGAGTAAAGGCCAGTTTAGCAGTAGGTTCTATAAAAGCAGACATTGATCAATACAAAGGATTGAAACATCCGATAAATTTTAAATAATACTTATTTTGCAAGAAACTATTTCAACAAAAATCGAACAATTAGATGAAAAGTTCGAAAAAATAAATCAAAAAACAGAAACTCATTTAGAAGGATTGCTTTGGGCAAAACCAATTACTTATTGGGATTATATTCAAACCGATGCGCTTTTAAATATACAAATTCAGCGTTCTACCCTACCTGATGAAATGGTGTTTATCATGTATCATCAAGTAAATGAATTATTATTTAAAATGATACTATGGGAAATGGATCAAGTGTGCCATAATTCTGCGCCAAGTACCGAATTTTTCACAGAAAGATTAAATAGAATTAGCCGCTATTTTGATATGTTAACTACTTCTTTTGATATTATGAAAGAAGGCATGGAACCCGAACAATATTTAAAATTTAGAAACACCTTAACGCCTGCAAGTGGTTTTCAAAGTGCTCAATATAGAATGATTGAATTTGCATCAACAGATTTGATTAATTTAATCGATATTCGTTTTAGAGCAACAATTGACAGAGACACATCTTACACACACGCTTTAGAACATTTATATTGGCAAGCCGCAGGAAAAGATCATCAAACAGGTGAAAAATCATATTTGTTAAGCGAATTTGAAAGAAAATATAAAAAAGAATTTTTATCTTTTATGGAAGAATACAACACCATAAATCTTTGGCAAAAATTTAAACAATTACCAGAAAACGATCAAAAAAACCCAGAATTAATTGCCGCTATGCGTCATTATGACAAAACTGTAAATATTACTTGGGTGATGGGTCATTTTAATGCTGCAAAAAAATATATTGAAAGCGTTCCTGGAAATCATGAAGCTACTGGCGGAAGTGATTGGAAAAAATACATGCTACCAAAATACCAAAAAAGAATTTTCTTTCCTGAACTTTGGAGTGAAGAAGAATTAAAAAACTGGGGAGAATAATTAAAAACCAAGATTTGAAATACATCTTATACGCTATATTACTAATTACGTTTTCCTGTCATAACAATGAAAATGACAAAAAAACGGCAGATAAAATCGCTAAAAAAATCCCCATAATTAAAAAATACGGATTTACTTTTAATGATTTTTCTGTGGTACAAGACACCTTACAATCTGGCGATACTTTTAGCACAATTTTAGAAGCGTATACACTACCCGATAGTATAAAAACATTTGATGTTACAGATAAAATTAAAGACTCTTTCAATATTAAAACCATCCGAGCAGGTAAAGCCTTTTTAACTTTTTCCGATAAAAAAAATAAGAAAAACTTAAAAGCTTTGGTTTATGTACAAGACAAAACCAGTTTTTTGGTAGTTGATTTAAGAGATTCTATTTGTGTAATAATAAAAAAACGCCCTACCATAATAAAAAGAAGAACTATTGCAGCAGAATTGGACGGCTCTTTATCAGAAACATTATCAAGAAAAGGCGTTAGCGCTGATTTGGCTAACGAATTGGCGCAAATTTATAAATATTCAATCGACTTTTTTAAGCTAAAAAAAGGTGATAAATTTGCTGTAACTATCAAAGAAAAATATTTTGAAAACGGTGAATATTTAGGTGTAGATGAAGTAGAAGCGTCTTATTTTGAATACAAAGGGAAAAAAATATATGCTTTCCCTTATAAACTAAATGAGACCCAAAAAAAAGTTGAATATTTTGACGAAAAAGCTTCGGGCGCAAAAAGTATGTTTTTAAAAGCCCCTTTATCCTTTTTCAAATTAACCTCAAAATTTACAACTAGACGGTTTCATCCGGTACAATTTACCTGGAAAGCACATAACGGAACGGATTATGCCGCGCCTCACGGAACGCCAATAAAAACAACCGCTTCTGGAGTTGTAGAAGCCACAGGATACACTTCCGGAAACGGAAATTTTGTAAAAGTAAAACACAACGGAAAATACGCCACACAATACCTGCACATGTCGA
Source organism: Chryseobacterium gleum (assembly GCA_945897915.1). Taxonomy (GTDB): domain Bacteria; phylum Bacteroidota; class Bacteroidia; order Flavobacteriales; family Flavobacteriaceae; genus Flavobacterium. The sequence goes on from CAMDGB010000049.1 coordinate 2,677, forward strand.
AAATTTTAGTGCGTAGAGGGCAATCTGTAACACAAGGACAAATCATTGGAAAAGTAGGAAGCACTGGTTTATCAACTGGTCCGCACGTATGCTATCGTTTTTGGAAAAATGGAGTACAAGTAGATCCTTTGCGGTTAAAATTGCCTACTTCGGAACCCATGACAAAAAAACAAAAAACAAAATATTTAGCTTCCATTGCACCGCTAAAAAAAGAATTAGACGAAACCACTGCAAATACATTTAAAGAATAAATAATTTTATTATGAAATTACAACATATCAATCCAACAGAAACAATTGCTTGGCAAAAATTAAAAACTCATTTTTCAGAAATTGAACAAAAATCTATTCAAGATTTGTTCCAAAATGATGCCAAAAGAGCAGAAAAATTCAATATCGAATGGGATGATTTTTATGTTGATTTTTCTAAAAATAATTGGACGAAAGAAACCCTAAACTTACTTATTGAGTTGGCCAATGAAGTAGGTTTGCCAGACGCCATTTCAAAGTATTTTTCGGGAGAAAAAATAAACGAAACCGAAAACAGAGCAGTACTTCACACGGCATTGCGTGCTAATGAAAGCGATGTGGTTTTGTTTGAAGGAAAAAATGTAATGCCTGAAATTTTTGAAACTAAAACCAAAATAAAAGATTTTACAAATAAAATTGTTTCTGGTGAAGCAAAAGGATATTCTGGAAAAGCATTTACCGATGTGGTGAATATTGGAATTGGCGGTTCGGATTTAGGTCCTGCTATGATTGTGGAAGCCTTACAATTTTATAAAAATAATTTAAACACCCACTTTATTTCTAATGTAGATGGGGATCATGTACAAGAAATTGTAAAAAAATTAAATCCAGAAACTACTTTATTTGTAATTGTTTCTAAAACATTTACTACTCAGGAAACCTTAACCAATTCGGAAACCGTAAAAAAATGGTTTTTGCAAAATGCTACAGAAAAAGATATTGCCAAACATTTTGTGGCTGTTTCTACTAATTTGCAAAACGTAACCAACTTTGGTATTTCTCCCGAAAACATTTTCCCAATGTGGGATTGGGTTGGCGGCAGATTTTCATTATGGAGTGCCGTTGGTTTAACTATTAGTTTAGCTGTTGGATACGATAATTTTAATCAATTATTAAAAGGTGCAAATAAAATGGATGTGCATTTTGCAACTGCGCCATTTGAAAACAACATTCCTGTGGTTTTAGCACTATTAAGCATTTGGCATAATAATTTCTTTGGTGCCGAAACCGAAGCATTAATTCCATATACGCAATATTTACAAAAACTGGCGCCTTATTTACAACAAGGTATTATGGAAAGCAATGGAAAATCTATTGCTAGAAATGGTAAACATGTTAATTACCATACGGGAACAATCGTTTGGGGCGAGCCAGGAACCAATTCGCAACATGCGTTTTTTCAATTAATTCATCAAGGAACAAAACTAATTCCAACAGATTTTATTGGTTTTATTGAGCCGCTTTATGGCGAAAAAGACCACCATAACAAATTAATGTCTAACTTTTTTGCGCAAACAGAAGCCCTATTAAAAGGAAAATCTCGTAATCAAGTACTTTCTGAATTTTTAACACAGGGTAAAACAGAAGCAGAAGTAGCAGATTTAATCCCTTTTAAAGTTTTTGAAGGAAATAAACCAACCAATACCATATTAATTAACAAACTAACTCCAGAAAGTTTGGGCGCTTTAATAGCCATGTATGAACACAAAATTTTTGTACAAGGCATTATTTGGAATATTTATAGTTATGACCAATGGGGCGTTGAACTTGGAAAACAATTGGCCAATTCTATTTTAAGCGAAATAGAAAACGGAACCATCAAAAACCATGATAGTTCAACAACTAAGCTATTAAGTAAATTTATTAGCTAAAAAATGTTAATAAAATAAATAAATGTTAATGTTTTCTTAATGTTATTCATTAAATTTTTTATATTTTTGTGTAAAATATTTAACTAACAAAACATGAAAAAGAACATTTATTGGTTTTTAACCTTATTATTGATGTCTTCATCAATGGTTTTTGCTCAGTCTACCGTAACTGGTAAAGTAACTGACAACACTAACAATCCTTTAGCAAATGCTATTGTGAGTGTTAAGGGAAATGCAGCCACGGTAAAAACTTCTGACGATGGAAGTTTTAAAATCGTTTCAAAAGAAAATGCTGGAACAGTTGTTATTTCTTTTCTTGGATTTGAATCTTCAAAAGTTTCATTTACTGGAAATCAAAACTTAGGAACAATTGCTTTAGTATTAAGTAGTTCAGAAATTGAAGAAGTAGTGGTAAAATCTACAACAGTTGATATCGCTAAAAGCAGAAAAACTCCTGTAGCGGTTTCTACAATCAAAGCTTCTGAAATTCAAGCAAAATTAGGAAATCAAGAATTTCCTGAAATGTTAAATAACACACCTTCTGTGTATGCTACCAAATCTGGTGGTGGATTTGGAGATTCAAGAGTAAACATTCGTGGATTTAACCAAAACAACATTGCAGTATTAATTAATGGGGTTCCTGTTAATGATATGGAAAATAGTGCAGTATACTGGAGTAACTGGGCTGGACTTTCTGATGTAACTAGCGCTATGCAAGTACAAAGAGGTTTAGGGTCTTCTAAATTAGCTATTTCTTCTGTTGGAGGAACTATAAATGTAGTTACAAAAACAGCAGACCAAAAACAGGGCGGAACATTTGCTTCTTCTTTTGGTAATGACGACTATTTTAAAAACCAATTTTCTTACAATACTGGTAAAATGAAAAATGGTTTATCTGCTTCATTTTTAATGTCAAGAACATCTGGAGATGGATATGTTGATGGTACAAAATTTGAAGGTGGAAATTACTTTATTGGTTTAGGATACCAATTAAATGACAAACATGATTTTCAATTTATATTAACTGGTGCCCCTCAATGGCATAACCAACGTAGTGCTGCTCCAACAATTGCACAATATATTAAATATGGTAATCCTGCTGAAATGGATCCAAACATTAGATACAATTCTGATTGGGGAATGTTAAATGGGGAAGAATATAGCTTTAGAACTAACTTTTATCACAAACCTGTAGCATCATTAAACTGGGATTATAAAATTTCTGATAAAATGAAATTATCTTCTGTTGTTTATGCCTCTTGGGGTCGTGGTGGAGGTTCTAACGGAACTGGAGCGATTAGAGGTAATAGATTTTTCGCAGATAATTTAAGAAAAGCAGATGGAACTATAAACGTAGATTTCATTCAAGGTTGGAATTCAGGACAAACTGTTTCTAATGGAGCTTTTGCACCGTTACCAAGATCTCTTACTGCTGGACAATTTCAAAACAATAACAATACATCAACTAATAATGGTACTAATGGTATTTCTAAAATTTCATCTATCAACTCTCATAACTGGTATGGTGGTATTGTAAACTTAAACACAAAACTTACTGACAAATTAACCTTAGATTTTGGTGTTGACGTAAGAACATACAGAGGTATTCACTATCAAGTATTAAATGATTTATTGGGTTCTACAAGTTTTAATAACTTAGCTGGTGATGCAAACAATCTTAATACGGTTTCAACTTTCCAATATGCTACAGAACCTAACTTAAATCCTTTATGGAATACAGATTACCAAAAAGCGATTAACTATAATAATGATGGTTTAGTTAATTGGCTTGGTGCATTTACGCAATTAGAATACTCTACAGAAAAATTGACATTGTTTTTACAAGCTGCGGTTTCTCAACAAGGTTTCAAAAGAGTAGATTATTACAAATATTTATCATCTAATCCATTGTCATCAACTGATTACAAAAACATTTTAGGTGGAAATGTAAAAGGAGGCGCAAACTATAACATTGATGAAAAAAATAATGTGTATGTGAATGCAGGATATTATTCTAAACAACCTTTCTTTAATGCAATTTTCATCAATAATGCATCTGTAGTAAATGAAAACTTAACTAATGAGAAAATCATGGGATTAGAAGCAGGTTACGGTTTTAAATCTAAACTATTTTCTGCTAATGTAAATGTATACAGAACTACTTGGAAAGACAGATTTATCAGATTAACAACTAATATTAATCATGATGGAATTTCTACAACTCCAACAATTCCTGGTTCAGCTTTCTTAGAAGGTGTAGAGCAAATTCACATGGGTGCTGAATTAGATTTCGTATTCAAACCATTCAAAAAATTAGATGTTAACGGTATGTTCTCATACGGAGACTGGAGATATGGAAGTAATGTAACGGCTAGTTACCAAGATGATAACAATGTAGTTATTACAAATCCTACAACTAATGAAGCTTTTAAAGAAACATTATATATTGATGGATTAAAAGTGGGTGATGCGGCACAAACAACCGCAGCTTTAGGCGTATCTTATGAAGTTTTAACAAGAGTAAGATTAGATGCTAATTACAGATATATTGACAGATTATATGCTGCAATTGACCCTGTAAACTTTAAAACTCAAGCTAATAAAGATTTAGGTTCTTTAGAATTACCTTCTTATGGTTTAATGGATTTAGGATTCTCTTACAAAATGTTAGTAGGTAAAAACAAAGAAAATTCTTTAAACTTCAGATTTAATATGAATAATGTTTTAAACACTATTTACATTGCTGAATCTAGAACAAATCAGTTTGTTGCTACACAAGCGGAATTTAATGCAAACACTGGAAATGGTGCTGGCTTAAACCCTGCAACTGGAGTTAAACCATAC
>CAMDGB010000050.1 GCA_945897915.1 Chryseobacterium gleum
TATTTTGGTTCTATAACCACTACACCGTGTTGATTAACTATTCCGTATTTTCCGTTTGAACTCACAATGAATAGTTCCTGAGCAAAAGATATTGTGCATAAAAATAATGCTACAAGAGTAATTGTCTTTTTCATAATTTAAAATTTGGGTTACTGATTTGATTTAAGCGTATTTTGTTTCTAATTGTTTAGGATAATTTTAAGTCCAAACTTAAGTAAAATAATTTAATTAGTTTTCTTTTTTTTGTTAAAAAAGAATAAAAGTAAACATATGGCCTCTAATATTCTGTTTATTAATCATTTTTAATCAAATTTTTACTTTAAATAAAAATTATTTTTATGTAATTGTGCCAGTTTGTTTAATGGTTTTTAATAAATGAGCTAATTAAAATTTAATTTTTCGCTTTGAAATGAACACTTAAACTCCGAACCAACTAAATTTTAATTAGTTCTTTAAAGTGTTTTTGCAAATTCAAACAGTAGTATTGTTAAGTTTAAACTCATTGTAAATCTTTATCAACACAAAAATAATTTTAGTCAAACATCTTTTCTCTCTTTTTCTGTCTGCAATTAAATATGCTCCATGTAACTATAACGATATAATTTAGTATTTATTTTAAATGTATGAAGTTTTCATATTTATAAATTACTTATACAAACGTAATTCATTCTCTTTTTTGAAATGTCTTTGTATTGATCCATTTTTAACTTTTATGATTGCTGTTTACACAATTTCATTTTGCTGTAAACAATATTTATTTTAATCTTTTCTAGTACGGTTTTAAGTAAGTCGAAAGTTTTAAAGTCGTAAAGTAAAAAGTCTAAAAATCGTTATGGGTATTTTAAAATCAGAATGTTGAGTTGTTTTGTGATGGTTTTAAAATGCGACATCAAACAGTATTCATTACTTATCATTAAAATTTATATTCTAGTTTTAGTAGCACATACCTAGAGACGATTTTATATTCTGATTTTGAAATACTGGTGTCGCTTATTGAATAATTGATAAATCTTGAGGTGTCAAACAGATTGTTTCCAAGTATTGATATAGATAATTTGTTTTTCTTTATCATATACCGAGCATCTAAATCTATAAAATAGTAAGTATTGCTTTTTTTATCAATATTTCCAAAATAATAGCGTTCCGTTTCTATCTGACAATTGAGTTTTTCATTAAAAACAAAAGATAAGTCTAAAAAAGAAGTGTTATTCGTGTAAGAATTAGTTGTGGTTGTGCTAACTATAGAATGATTCCACTTAGTTCCTATATGATAATTAAAAAATCCTTTAAAACCAGACCTTAATTCATATCCTATGTTCAGACTAGTGTTATTGATGTTTCTTAAATCAGAATTATTCACAATATTTTTAAATTGTGTTTTTGATCCGCTAAAAATAACTTTAAAATTTGTATGAATAGGCTTTAAATATTTATCGAAATTTGAAGAAAAAAAAATGTTTTCACGATCTTTTATTATGATTTTATCTGTTTTAGTATATTCTTGTAAAGACTGTGAGTTTGTGCTATAAAAATCATTGTTTTTAGTATATCCTATTATGGTATTAGCAAAAAACTTTTCTCCCCAATTTCCCCAATTATAATTAAAAATCATACTTGATGCATCTAGCTGGTTAAAATTTCCCGTTCCTTTTTCGAATATTCTAAAACCGGTGTGAATATAATTCGAATAAACATCTAATATAGAGGCATTCGTTTTATTGAAAGAATAACTGGCAGAGATACTGTTGTTTTTATTGATTTCCCAACTCAAGCTTACACGCGGATTTATAAAGGAAGGTGTTTGTTTTGATAATTTTTCAGGTGTTTTCAAACCATTATACAATTGATGGAAATCGGCTTGTGTTTGAAGACTTATATTATTAAAATTAAAAAGATATTTTGAATTAATAAATAGATCATTGGTGTTGTATCTTAAATTATTTTGATATAGTAAAGGGTTTTCAAGCAATATTTCATCTTGTTTTAACGAAAAAGTAGATATTAAGTAATCTTCTCTATATTGATTTCCTAACCGTATTTCTAACAAATCCCCATTTTTTTTGCGGTCTAGTAAGTGAGCATCTAGGCCTATAAATTGCATTCTATTTTCAATTATTTGTGCTAAGTTGTTAGCTTTTTGATTAAATAGGCTTTGATATAAAAATTGATTAGCGGCATAGTTCTGTGGTGTCTTCTCATTGATATACCTGCCTGAGAGCAAAAACACTTTGTTGCTTTTAAATTTATTTACGAATCCTATTTTCTGGTCTAATAGCAGGTTGTTGCTTTGTAGTTTTTCATTAAGTAAATCACCATTGAAATTTAAATCACTTTTTTTATCTTCGTTTGTAGCGTTGCATTTTCCAATAAAATAGAATGTTTTTGTTTTTGAGAGGTCATATGTGAGGTCAAGTTTGCCAAACCCCGTAATTTTATTATTCCGAAGTTTTAGATTTTCAGTATTTTGAAATGATATATTTCCTACCGAAAAAGATTCAAAACTGTTTCTAAAAAAATCATTTTCATCAGAATAATAAAAACCAAGCGTCTTTATTTTGATCTTGTCAGTTAAGTTGTAAATTGCATTTAAAGAAGTCATTTCGGCGTTATTGAAATTAATTCTTTTTTCTTTTAATTCAGGTAATTGAGAACTTAGATGGATTAATGAATTTGCACTTTGTCCATCGCCAATAGCACTAACTTCTCCTTCATTATAAGGACGAATTAAATGATTAATATCACCTATTGCTTCTTCACCAATATTGTTTAGATTAGTCAAAAAATAGTATTTGTTTTTTTTTCCAAAATTCATCAAATTACCTCGAACAACATACCGGTTTTTAGGAATTAATCCATATCCTACATCCATATTTCCAAACCATTGACGTTTAGCGTCTTCTTTTAACTTTAAGTTTAATGCTACTTTTTCACTTTTTTCTATTCCTTTAAGGTGTTTGTTTTTTGAATAATGTTGGTAGATCTCAATTTTATCTATGGGATTTGCCGGCATGTTTTTAGTTAATAGTTGATATCCTTTTTCAAAAAAATCATCGCCTTCAATCATTACTTTCTCAACTTCTTGATTTCCTACTTTTATTGTTCCTTCTTTAGAGATCGAAAGCCCGGGTATTTTTTTTAGCAAATCCTCAACCACACGTTCGTTACCTTGGGCAAATGCTTTTGCATCAAAAGTAATAGTGTCTTTTTTTATAGTTATGGGACGTTCGGTAATAATGTTAACTTCATTTAGTTCCATGGGCTTAAATGTTAATGTTGCGTTTTTATTAATTTGTGCAACTTCTCCGCTCAAGTCTAATGGAATTGATATGTTTTCGTAATTGAGGGCTGAGAAAGTAAGAATGTATTTGCCGGTTTTATTAGTGGATAATTTGTAGGCTCCTTTGTCGTCAGTACTTGTATAGTTAATAATAACTTGACTGTTTTCGTTTTTTAATGTAACATTAGCATAAGCGATCACGCTATTCTCTTTTTCGGTAACAATTCCGAATATTTTTGCTTGGGAATAACCATTGGCTAAAAAAAAAGACATTATTAGTGAAATAATTATTTTATCTGAAAACATTTTAATCTATTTTGATTTCTTTTTTTTGAAAAACTTAAATTTCATCATATTTTAATATGATCGATTTTTTCTCAGCAAGTTTTTTCTACTCTTTTTAAATATCCTCAAAATTTATTTCTAAAAAATCATCTTGACTAATTATGTTGCTTTTATTTGTCGAGCTTATTATATTTGATCCTCTTGGCAGCGAAGCTCTAATTTTTTGATTGATTTCATTTTCTATATTTTCTATGAGCGACAAGTATTTTTTTCGTTCGTCAATAGGGGTAATGTATCTTTTATTTAGAAACTCAGAAGCATTTATTATACTATTAGTGTTGAATTCAATCTTCTCAACATAAAAATAAAAAGTTTTGGTTGAATCAAATGCTTCAATTATCAATCCTGGCAAGCCATTCAGTTTCCATGGTCCAAAGCCAAGTGGGATGTCATTAGTGAACCAAACAATATACTCTCGCCCTCTAAAATTGCCAACCGCTTTTTGACACAAATAATCATTTATTTTTTTTGTCTCATTTAACAATTCCCAATTTATTGCTTTGATTTTATCTTTAATGAATAAAGTGTCCAATTTTTTGTTTGTTATATCTTTAGGAAGGAATTCTTGCTCAATAATGAATCTGCTTTTTAGGTTAGTATACAATCCAAAATTGTCGGGTTTATCTATATCTAGATTAATCGATAGACTTACAGTTCCTGTGTCATTATCAGAATTGACATCTATTTTTTTTCCTTTTTTTATATTTTCGTTATAAAAAAGACTTTCTTCTTTATTGAAAATTAATATTGAATTCTTTGATTTTCCATTCTCAATACATTTATACAATACCTTTCCTCCATTTATCTGTGCGAAAGCACAAAATGTTATAAAAAAAAATCCAATTAGTGTTCTCATGCTTTTAATTTTTTTAATAATTTATATTTTTTAGAATTAATTGGTTAATTTTAAATGAAATATCGAGATATTCATTTTATGTTGAGTATCTCGATATTTTTAATTTTATTATATTTTAATACTTGGATCTAAGGTACTAACAATAAAAGCAGCTACTTTAGCAGCGATACATCCAAATTTGGAAGCTTCAAAAGACTGAGTGCTCTCTATTACAACCTCTTTGTTGTTTACCTTTATAGTCATTTTTACTATAACTGTGCACAACTTTTCTGGTATAAATTGACTCATGTCTAAGTTTCTAAATTCTTCAGTTATGGATGATTTTCCATTATTTGAATAGCTTAGAGATTGTGATTTAACAAAACTTGTATTGCAGTTCAAGTTTTCTGCGTATCCGCTAAAGGAGAATAAAATAGTGGCGATTAGACCTAAAAATAAATGCTTCATTTTTTTAATTTTAATTATTATTAATTGATTTTTAAAAAACAACTAACAATGTCATCTTTTTAATTCTGCGCATAAACTATTCAGAATCAATAGCAAGTGTTTTTTACATAGAGTAAACTTACTTTCAATTAAATTAAAAGTCGGCATAGAATTTAAATATTTTATTCAATTATTAGGATAAAATATAGAATATATAAATATTTTAATTTTTGTTATAAAGAGAAATGTAAAAGGGAAATCACTCATTTGATTTCCTACATTACAGTGTGATTGAGATTTGAGATAAAGCAGTTAAGTTCTGGGACTTTTATGTAAATTAATAAACATAAGATTAAATCATTGGTTCTTATATTTAAATTTGAAAACCGTAATATAAATTCGAAAATACCGTAACAATGATTTTTTAAAATAGTTGAAATTTGTTTTTCCAAAAAAATGGCTACAACTGATTTTAGAAAATAAAAATAAATTTGGAAGATGTTTTGAGATTGCCGAACCAAAGTTTTATTACTGTTACGGCTTTTAAATTTTCGGAATTTATTTACCACTACTTTTTTGATCTATTAATGGATATTAACAACCAAAGGTTTAATTATTGAAGCTTATTATGAATGTTATAGGTAGGCGAATCAAACAAAAAAGAGAACAATTGGGTTTTTCTCAAGATAATTTAGCTTTAGAATTGGGTATAACCCAACCAACTTATGCCAGATTAGAAAAGGAAGATAATAGAATTAGTATTCCAAGATTGATTAATATTGCTGCTATTCTTAAAACTTCTGTTTCTTCTTTAATAGATGAAAAGGAGATTAGTGTCAGCGATGAACAGAATATAGAAGTTCTAAATGCTTCGTTTTATTCCGTCATAAATTCTGATAAAGATCATATTCAAACCCTAAAAGCTGAAAATGCTTTTTTAAAAAAAATCTTAGAAGAAAGCAGGTAATTCTTATCTTACTTTCTCAGCATATACGATATAGTACCTGTTGGTAAAATACCTTAGTAATGGTCGAATTCCAAATTTTTTAACAGGATTGGTCCATTTTTGTCTATCGATGATTTTCCATCCTGTTTTTTCTAAAAGCCAATCCAATTGCCAATCTTCAAATTCGTGATAATGGCGATCCCACATATCAGTTTTGCTTCGATAGGCAGGAGAGAACCATAATCGGAGTGGTACAGAAATAACTAATTTTTCAGATTGTATCTCTTTTAATATGGTGTATGGATTCAATAAGTGCTCGAAAATCTCGAAAGCGGTTACCACAGTTTCTTTTTGATTTTGAAATACCATTTGGTTTTCATCTAAATCTTC
>CAMDGB010000051.1 GCA_945897915.1 Chryseobacterium gleum
CTAAAGTTTATACCAATCACGATTATGAACCCTATGCTCGAAAAAGAGACGTTGCTTTAAATGAATTATTCAAAGAAAATAAAATTGAATTTAAAACCTGTAAAGATCAAGTAATTTTTGAAAAATCAGAAATTACTAAAGATGATGGATTGCCTTATGTAGTGTATACTCCGTTTTCAAATAAGTGGAAAGCAAAATTAAAAGCAAATCAACTTGTAAATTATCCTTCTGAAACGTTACTAATAAACATTACAAAGCATTCCTACCCTTTTTTATCCATGCAAGATATTGGTTTCGAAGCAACGAATATGCAATTGCCAAACTATAATATTTCAGAAAAATTAATTTCTGAATACGAAGCCACAAGAAACTTTCCTGCATTAAAAAATGGGACTTCATTATTAGGAATTCATTTACGATTTGGAACTATTAGTATTCGAAAATTAGTGCAATACGCGTTAAAATTTGAGAATGAGACTTTCTTAAAAGAATTAATATGGCGCGAATTTTTCATGCAGATTTTATGGCATTTTCCTTACACCCAAACCAAAAGTTTCAAACCTAAATACGATGAAATAAAATGGGTAAATGATGAAAAGCTATTTAAAAATTGGTGTGATGGAGAAACCGGTTATCCAATGGTAGATGCCGGCATGAGAGAATTAAATACAACAGGGCACATGCACAATCGAGTGCGAATGGTGGTTGCTAGTTTTTTATGCAAACATTTATTAATTGATTGGCGTTGGGGTGAAACTTATTTTGCTTCTAAATTATTAGATTATGAACAATCTAGTAATATTGGTAATTGGCAATGGGCTGCTGGTTCTGGTGTTGATGCCGCACCGTATTTTAGAATTTTTAATCCTACAGAACAAATTAAAAAATTTGATAAGGAGTTAAAATACATCAAAAAATGGGTGCCAGAATTGGAAACGCTTCATTATCCAAAACCTATTGTTGATCATAAAGAAGCAAGAGAAAGATGTTTGCGAATTTACAAAGAAGCTGTTGGTTAATCTATTTTAAAATTGTTTTAAAATCTAACTCTTCAAACCTATCAATTACTAAATTTGCTAAGCTATAATCTTGTTTTTTAGAATTTTCACTTCTATATCCTACACAAAAAATACCTGCTGCATGAGCGGCTTTGATTCCGTTAGTGCTATCTTCTATTACAATACAATTTTCTTTTTTCGATTGAGACAATCTAACGGCTTCTAAAAAAATAGCTGGATTGGGTTTAGATTGTGGGAAATCTTCACCAGAAACAATATGCGAAAAAAAAGGATGTAAATTAAAACGATTAAAAACACGACTTATAGTTACTTTTGATGACGAAGAAGCTAAAATTAATTGAATGCCATTATTGTGTAATTGCTTTATTAAATTGGCTACGCCATCAAGTAAAAATAAATCTTCTTTAGTATCAAAAGCAGCATTAAATAAACTTCTTTTTTTTTGGACTAGATTATCAATATCATCCTCTATTCCAAAATGATTTTTAATTTTTTCAAAAACATTTTTAGTAGAATTACCCGTAAAAGTCGCAAACATTTCTGCAGAAACTTCTATTTCTAATTGTTTAAAATGTTGATAATAAGCATAATTGTGAACAGGTTCTGTATCAACAATTACACCATCCATGTCAAAAATCACAGTTTGTAACATCGTATTATTTTCTTGCGAAATTAAAAAAATAAATGACAATTAAACCTTTTTATGTAACTTTAGTCAAACTTTAATTAATTGATGATTTTGCAAGAAGAAAAATTATTTTTAGAAACGCTGATAAATCCGAATACGCAAAACAAAGCGTTTAAACAATTGGTGGAATCCTATCAAAAACCTTTGTATTTTCATATTAGAAATATTGTTTTAAACCATGATGATGCTGACGACGTGCTTCAAAATACATTTATAAAAGTGTTTTCGAATATTGGAAAATTTAAAGGAGAAAGTAAATTATATTCTTGGATGTTTAGGATTGCAACAAACGAATCGTTTACGTTTATTGATCAAAGAGCCAAAAAACAAGGTATTTCTAACGTAGAAATGCAGCAAAAAGCGATACAAAATTTAGAAGCAGACGTTTATTTTGAGGGAAATGAAATACAAATAAAACTCCAAAAAGCTATAGCTACACTTCCAGAAAAACAACAATTGGTTTTTAAAATGAAATATTTTGAAGAAATGAAATATGAAAATATTAGCGAAATTTTAGATACTTCAGTTGGAGGTTTAAAAGCAAACTATCATCATGCAGTAAAAAAAATTGAAGCATATTTAAAAAACAATTAAACCATTTACAATAAAAGTAGTCTAAATAAATAATGAAAACAGAATTAGAAAATAACAAAACTATAAGTGGTTTTACTACTCCTAACAATTATTTTGATGATTTATCAGATAAAATAGTTGTGAAAATTAACGGCGAAGTAACTACAAATTTAATTCCTAAGGTATCAGGTTTTGTTGCGCCGGAAGATTTTTTTGTTAAAAATGAAGTAAAATTGTTAACTAGAATTAAGCATACAGAATCTAAAGTTATCAGTTTAAAACACACGTTATATAAAGTAAGCGGAATTGCAGCAGTTTTATTGCTAACTATTATTTCTCCTATGTTATATAATTCATCAGAAACAAAAAATATTGAATTAGTAGAGATGAGTTATTTACAAATGCATTCCGAGGAATTAAGTGTTTATGAAGTAGGTTCTATGTTAGATGATAAAGAATTAATAGAATTAGAAAACGAACTGATTTACAATAATTTAAATAATATTAATTAAATAAAAAGTAAAATGAAAAAATTAGTAATACTAGTAGCATTTATTTTTAGCTTGAATAGTCAAGCACAAGAAAATTCAGAGCAAAAAAAAGTAGAAATTGAGAAACGTAGATCGCAATTAATTGAAAAAAGAGAAGGATTACTTGCTGGTAAAAAGGAAATTTTGCAAGAAAGAAAAGATAAAATTAAATCGTTGAAAATTGCTTTTATTTCTCAAAAATTGGCACTTACTTCTCAAGAAGCAGAAAAATTTTGGCCAGTATACAACAAATATGACGACAAAATAATGCTGTTGAAAGAAGCGCAAATGAAACTTCGAGTTGGTAAAAAAAACGGTACCGATGAAGATGCTATAAAAAAAATTGAAGAAGCCGAAGCTATTGAATCTGAGGTAATGTTATTAAAAAAGAAAATGCGAGCAGAATTAATACCGATAATTTCTGCTGAAAAAGTAGTAACATTAGAACGTTTAGAACATGAATTTCATAGAAAAATTTTAGAAAAATTGAAACAGCGCAAAGGCAATCGCCCACCGCCTCCACCAAGAAGATAAATTAATAAGCCATTTTTAATGGCTTATTTTTATTTTGATTACTTTGTTCTTTCCGGCAAAATAGATATTGTTTTTACCACTGAATCGCAACGTGTAAAAATCAGTATCATTTAAAACTTTTGTCCATTTTTCTCCAAAATTTGTAGAATAATAAACACCCGAAGATCCACAAGTATATAGTACTTTACCTCGGCTTTTTGGCATAAATTGCACACAAGAAACATACCCAAAAGCTTCATCTTCAGCAACTATTTTCCATGTTTTGCCACCATTTCTTGTAACAGCTTTATTGATAGAATTATCGTTTTGATTTTCGTAATTTCCACCTACAATAATTCCTTTTCTTTTGTTGTAAAAATCCATAGAAAACGCTCCAGTCATAGCTTCGCCTTGAATAATTGGCGTATCAAAAACTTCCCAATTTTTACCTTTGTTATCGCTCTTAAATAATCTAGATTTTTTTCCTCCAGAAATAATAAAAATCACGCCATCATCAATTTTGACATTCGTATCACTTGCCGCAAAAGCCGCTTCTCCTTCAACTGTTTTTGGTAATATATCACAGGTTATTTTCTTCCAATTTTTTCCTGAATTTTCTGTTAAAAGCACAGATAAACAATCTTCTGTTGGATCTCCAATAACTATTCCTAATCCTGTTTTCGCATCTATAAACATACTATCATAAAATACTTTTTCTCCACTTTCAGTATAAATTAAAGTAGCAGCACCATTATATCCAAAAGTATTTAATGCATACATATTCGCAGGAGTTCCTGCGTTTAAAACATATAAACCACCATTTGCATAAGCCATACTTCTAAAATCTGTATTTTCTTTCTGTAATTTTACAATTTTAGTCTCTGCATCGTTATTAAAACTAATAAATCCAGCTTTACTATTTGTACCTCCAAACCAAACTCCGTTGATCGTTGGATAAATAGCTCGAATAGAAATAGAATCTAAAATAATATCTTTTCTTTCTAAAACTTTAAATGTTGATTTACAGGATAATAAAACAAAAACCACGAACAAGGATAAAAATTTCATAAAACTAGTATTTTAGGCTAATATACAATTATTCAAAAAAAGTCTTATTTCAAATTGTATATATTTAGTCATTTACAATTAAGAAACTTGCTATTTAACTTATAAATCAAAGGTTTTTTTGTTTTTAATTAGTATCTTTGCAAGCATTTTTACATATAATACATGAGATTTCACAGAAACATTAGTTTTGCAGTAATAGATGCCTTAATGGCAATTTTTAACGAAGGAGAGTATGCCGACAAAGTCGTGGCTAGGGCTTTAAAATTAGACAAAAGATGGGGAAGCAGCGATAGAAAATTTGTAGCAGAAACCATTTATGATATTGTTAGATGGAAACGACTTTATACTGAAATAGCTGAAATTAAAAAAGAACCATTTGATAGAGATAGTATTTGGAGAATGTTTGCTGTTTGGGCTACTTTAAAAGGTTATACACTTCCAGATTGGAAATATTTTGAAGGTACGCCATTGAGAAGAATAAAAGGCAAATTTGATGAATTATCAAAAGATAGAAAATTCAAAGAATCTATTCCCGACTGGATGGACGAAATAGGTGTTAAAGAATTAGGTGAAGCGGTTTGGTCAAAAGAAATTACAGCTCAAAATGAACCTGCAAAAGTTATTTTGCGAACTAATACCATAAAAATAACTAAAGAAGCTTTAAAACAAGAATTACTTCAATTAGACATTCATACTAAAATACTTCCAGATTACCCTGAGGCTTTAGAATTAGAAGAAAGAGCTAACGTTTTTATGACAGATATTTTTAAAAATGGACTTTTTGAAGTGCAGGATGCTTCTTCTCAAATGGTAGCTCATATGTTAGATATTCAACCTGGAATGCGAGTAGTTGATACTTGTGCGGGTGCGGGTGGGAAAACATTACATATGGCTTGTTTAATGCAAAATAAAGGGCAAATTATTGCGATGGATTTGTATGAAAGCAAACTAAAACAATTAAAAATCCGTGCCAAACGTAATGGAATTCACAACATTGAATATCGCATAATAGATACTACAAAGGTGATAAAGAAACTTCACGGTCAAGCCGATAGAGTGCTTATTGATGCACCTTGTAGTGGACTTGGCGTATTAAAGAGAAATCCAGATGCTAAATGGAAATTAAAGCCAGAATTTATTGATAACATCCGAAAAGTGCAAGCCGAAGTTTTGGAAAGCTACGCTCCTATTGTAAAACCAGGAGGCAAATTAGTGTATGCTACATGTAGTGTTCTGCCTTCTGAAAATCAAGAACAAATAAAAAAATTCCTTTCAACTGAAATTGGAAAAAACTTTACTTTTGTTCAAGATAAAAAAGTATTGGCCCACGAATCTGGCTACGACGGATTTTACATGGCTTTGTTAACTAGAAATAATTAATACCCCTAAATTATGAAAAAATATTTATTATTATTATTAGTTGCTCATTTAAGCTTTGGGCAAGCTGGATCACCTGCAAATCCTTATTATAACGGCTTTAATTGGAATCAAACCGGGATGGCTTTAAAAGCGACTTTATCAACTCTAACTATAAATAAACATACTAATCTAATTCCTTATGTTTGGAATGCAGCACAAGCTACAGACAAAGACCCATTGGATTCAAACAATGTATTGCTAATTTATGGTTTTAGTAATACTACTTGCCCAACTAGTATTTCAGATGGCAAT
>CAMDGB010000052.1 GCA_945897915.1 Chryseobacterium gleum
TAAAATAAAAACAAAATAACTCCCAAAAACGCTAACATATCCTTTGTTTGAATCAGCGCCAAATTTATGTATGATTTCTTGAAGTTTTGGTTCGTACATTGTTTGAGCTACAAATGCTACAATTAGAATAAAACCAATCATTAAAAGGTTATAATTTACATATTGTTTTACCGTTTTTCTTGAATTCAAGATGTTTTTTAATAAATGATTTATAGAATCTGTAGCGTTAATTTTTTTATAATTAGTATAAAATTTATAAATAAAATAGATAATCACTATGTAGTTAATTATAGAAATAACTAGCATAAAAGTTTTTAAATGATACTTATTTAGCATTTGCCAATGGGTGTCGTTATTTGTTAAAAAGCCTAAACTTGTCCACAAAATAATGTCTAAAATACTAATAATAAAAATCCATTTTACAATAGAAGACGAACTTTTGTGCAACATGCCGTAAATTTCATTTTCAGAAACTTGTTTAAATTGCGCATTGTTATTCTTCCAGTCTTTTTTTAATAATTCTAATTCATCCATAGTTACGGATTTAATGTTTTTTTAAGTTTTCCTTTAATTCTGTTCATTTTCACTCGTGCATTCACTTCGCTAATCCCTAGTGTTTCTGATATTTCAGTATAATTTTTATCTTCTAAATATAAAAACATCAATGCTTTGTCTATGTCGTTTAACTCCGCAATGGCTTTATACATTAATTTTAATTGTTCTTCTTGCTCAAAATTATATTCATCTGTCTTGATATGATGAAATTCTGAGTCAAAAGGAGTAGTTTCTATACTTCTTTTTTTCTTTCTATATAAAGTAATGGCTGTGTTTAGTCCAACACGATAGGCCCAAGTAGAGAATTTAGATTCTCCTCTAAATTTCGGAAACGCTTTCCATAACTGAATAGTAATTTCTTGAAACAAATCATTATGTGCATCTTGATCAGAAGTATATAGTCTACAAATTTTGTGGACAATATTCTGATTTGCCATAAGTTGTTTTACAAAATTTTGTTCCGTTTCCGATATCATATACTATATGTAGTGAAGTTTTAGATTTTGTTACAAAGATGATAAACAAATTTCAATTTCATTAATCAATTTTAGATTATTAAAATTTTTATTAATTTCTCTAATCTGTGTTCAAAAATATTAAAATATAGCTTAAATTTGTAATTAGACATTCCAGATAGAGTTTAAAATAATATGATTACAGAAAAACAATTTCAAGCCGAATTAAATTTAATTATTTCCAATGCTATAAGAGAAGATGTTGGCGATGGCGATCATAGTTCATTAGCTTGTATTCCATCTTCAGCGCAAGGAAGTGCTGAACTTTTAGTAAAAGATAGTGGAATTATTGCTGGCGTAGCATTCGCTAAAATGGTGTTCAACTATGTAGATTCAAACCTCAAAGTAGAAACTTTTATTCAAGATGGAACTGAAGTAAAATATGGTGATGTGGTTTTTCATGTTCACGGAAGTTCACAATCTATATTAAAAGCAGAACGCTTGGTATTGAACAGCATGCAACGAATGAGTGCAATAGCAACAAAAACTAAAAGCTATGTCAAATTAATTGAAGGAACGGGCGTAAAAATTTTAGACACTCGTAAAACTACACCTAATTTTAGAGCGTGTGAAAAATGGGCAGTAAAAATAGGAGGTGGCGAAAATCACCGATTTGCATTATACGATATGATTATGCTTAAAGACAACCATAACGATTTTGCAGGCGGAATTACTGCTTCAATTGCTAAAACCAAACAATATTTAAACCAAAAAAATAAAAATTTAAAAATCATTGTAGAAGCCAGAAATATATCTGAAGTGGAAGAGATTTTAGCATCAGGTGGCGTATACAGAATTTTATTAGATAATTTCGATTTTGAAACCACAAAAAAAGCTGTCGAAATAATTGGAAATCAATGCTTAACTGAGTCTTCTGGAAATATTAATGAAGAAACAATTAGAGATTATGCTTTATGTGGTGTAAATTACATTTCATCAGGCGCTTTAACGCATTCGGTTTATAATATGGATTTGAGTTTAAAAGCAATTTAAATCTGTGTTTATAAAAGAAATCCTTCCTATGAAAATCAATAAAGAAGACATAAAATCTAAACCAATAGTAAAACATTTAATTTTACTACTTCAGCAAATACATTTTCCTAGTTTAAAAGGGACTTCATTGTATGATATTATCAAATTATATCTTTTAGGAGTTATTTCAGGTGACGTTTCGCACAGAGCAAGTGCCATTGCTTTTAGCTTTTTTATGGCTTTGTTTCCTTTTGCACTTTTTTTGCTGAATTTAATTCCTTTTATTCCCTTAAATAATTTTCAAGATGATTTTCTTATTTTCGTATCACAAAGCGTTCCACCAAATACATACGAGGCAATAGAAAGTATTTTAAAAGATATTTTAAATAATAGTTATAATGGATTGCTTTCTTCGGGTTTTGTTTTGTCGATTTTTTTAATGTCAAACGGAATTAATGCCTTGTTGGACGGATTTGAAATGTCAAAAAATATTAGTAAAAAAAGAGGTTATTTCCACCAATATGCTATTGCTATTGCTTTATCTTTACTAATTGCTTTTTTACTCTTATTAACAGTGGCAATAATAATTTTTGTTGCTGTTTTCATTCATCAAGTTGAAAATCAAAGTGGGTATGTTTCTAAAATCCCACTTATTGAAACAATTCGATATTTATTTGTGATGTTAATGATATTGCTCATTACATCTACACTTTATAAATTTGGCACAAGAGAAACCAAACATATCTCCTTTATAAGTTATGGTTCAGTAATGACAACAGTTTTGTTTGTGTTAACTTCCTATTTATTTGGTATTTATGTAGAAAAATTTGCCAGATATAATGAGCTATATGGCTCTATTGGAACACTTTTAGTAATGATGTTTTACATTTGGTTAAATTGTATATTAATTTTATTAGGTTTCGAATTAAATGCATTTATATTTCAGTTAAAATTAAAAACAAAAGAAAATAACACATAAATAAGTAGACTTTTTATCATTTATTTAATTTTTTTTAGGAAGAAATAAAAAATTAGGTTAACTTAGCATTATCAAAATAAAAATCAGTTATTATGAAAAAACAAATTTTTACATTATTTATTGCTTTAACGGCGGTTTTCGTTTCAGCACAAAAAACAATTGGAGACGTTAAGGTAGATGCTAAACTTTCTGTAGAAGATCAAAACTTAACATTAAACGGTGCCGGAACTAGAGAAAAAATATTCATGGACATGTACATAGGTTCTTTATACGTGACTAAAAAATCTTCAGATGGAAACGCCATTTCTGCAGCTAATGAAGCTATGGCGATAAAATTGAATATTGTTTCAGGATTAATTTCTTCCGAAAAAATGATTTCAGCAATCAATGAAGGTTTTGAGAATTCAACAGGAAAAAAAACAGCTCCGTTGAAAGCTAAAATCGATAAATTTAAAAGTTTCTTTAAAGATATTATCAATAAAAAAGATATCTTTATTATCGTTTATGTGCCAAACGAAGGCGTTTCTGTATATAAAAATGGAACTAAAAAAGGAACTATTGAAGGTTTAGATTTCAAAAAAGCACTATTTGGAATTTGGTTAGGAAATAAACCTGCTGATGATGATTTGAAAGCAGGAATGCTAGGAAAATAAAAAATAAAAAATCCCGTCTTGATTAAGACGGGATTTTTTTTTACTGCTTAGCTATAGCTTGATTTTTTTGCGTCATTTTAACTAAAATAAAGTTATTTAAAATAAGAAAAATCGTGATTATTTTCAATTTTTAATAACGTTTCGTATATTAATTTAATTACATTTTCAACATCTTCTCTTTGTACCATTTCTACGGTAGTGTGCATGTATCTTAAAGGTAATGAAATTAACGCGCTTGGCACACCTCCATTACTATAGGCAAAAGCATCTGTATCTGTACCCGTTACTCTAGAAGTTGCATTTCGTTGAAACGGAATTTTCTTTTCATCTGCGATATCAATAATCAATTCTCTTAATTTGTTTTGTACTGCAGGCGCATAAGCAATAACAGGGCCATTTCCCATCTTAATATCACCTTGAATCTTCTTATCAATCATTGGTGTGGTGGTATCATGGGTAACATCTGTAACGATTGCAATATTTGGCTTAATGTTTTGTGTAATCATTTCAGCACCTCTTAAGCCAATTTCTTCTTGTACAGCATTTACAATGTACAATCCAAAAGGTAATATTTTTTTGTTTTCCTTTAAAAGTCTCGCCACTTCAGCAATCATAAAACCACCCATTCTGTTGTCAATTGCTCGGCAAACAAATTTATTCCCATTTAAAATTTCAAAACCATCAGGATAAGTAATCACACAACCTACATGAACGCCTAAATCTTCAACTTCTTTTTTGGTGCTGCATCCGCAGTCGATAAAAATATTTTCCACTTTAGCCGTTTCTTCTTTTCCAGCAATTCTGGTATGAATAGCAGGCCAGCCAAAAACACCACGCACAATTCCTTTTTTTGTATGAATATTTACACGTTTTGAAGGAGCGGTTTGGTGGTCGCTACCTCCATTTCTTATTACATAAATCAAACCGTCATCAGTAATATAATTTACATACCACGAAATTTCATCACTGTGCCCTTCTATCACAACTTTAAATGCAGCGTCTGGATTTATTACTCCAACAGCAGTTCCATAATTGTCGGTAATAAAGGAATCTACATATGGTTTCAAATAATCCATCCATAATTTCTGACCTTCACTTTCATATCCTGTTGGAGAGGCATTATTCAAATACGATTCTAAAAAGGCAATCGAGCTATCTTTTAATATACTTTTCATAAAATTTAAACTATTTTTTGCTAAATTAAAAAATTGGCATCTAACTTGCTAATAAAATTTATAATTTTACACTTTAATATATGAGTTATGGTACGCAATATTTTTATTACATTTTTGATTTTTAATTTTTTGTCACTTTCCGCACAAGAAGGTGAAGGATCTGGTGTGTCAGATACAATAGAATATATTAAAGATTCAGATACAATTAGAGAAATTATAATTGAAGAAGTTACTATTTCCGATGAAAACACAATAAAGCTCACAAAAGCAGAGCGTGAACAAATTAAATTACTCGAGTTTAGAGTACGTGTAGTATATCCATATGCAAAATTAACTGCCGACAAATTAATGCAAATTAATGCTACAATGGCAAAGCTGAGATCTCAAAAAGAAAAAAGAAAATATTTTAAATTAGTAGAAAAGTATTTAAACGAAGAGTTTGAACCAAAACTTAAAAAATTATCTCGTAAACAAGGACAAATTTTAGTAAAATTAATTAATCGTCAAACCGGGCAAACTACTTTTGATTTAATTAAAGACTATAAAAGTGGTTGGAAAGCATTTTGGTCAAATAATACAGCTAAACTATTCAATATTGATTTAAAAAGAAGCTATGATCCAATGACAGTCGCAGAAGATTTTTACATCGAATCTTACTTACAACGCGCTTTCGACGAAGGAAAACTAGCAAAACAAGAAGCAAAAAAGCCTATTACAGAAAGCGAATTACGATTAAATTGGGCCGCTAAAAACAAAGAAAAAGCATTAAAATTTAATTAGCATTTATTCCTGCTTTTCGCTGTATCTTTTTTGCATATTGGTGTTTAAAAGCAAAGCCTGCTATGTAAAAAGTCTGCCGCTTCTATCATGGCTATTGTTGTTTATTTTCATTTAAATTCCGCCACATA
>CAMDGB010000053.1 GCA_945897915.1 Chryseobacterium gleum
CCGCGTCGTTTAGGCGGAGCAATTTCGGCAATATACATAGGTACAACCATAGAGGCAATTCCAACACCAATTCCACCAACAATACGAAATAGTACAAACATCGTAAACGAAGTAGGGAAGGCCGTTCCGACAGAATTTAGAATAAAAAGTATCGCTGTAATAAGCATGGTTACTTTTCGTCCAAACGTATCACTTAAAAAATCGGAGAAAAAAGCACCAATTAAACAACCCACCAATGCGCTAGAAATTGCCCAACCTGTTTCAACAGGTGATAAATGAAAAAATTCGGTTAAATTTCCGATAGCACCAGATATAACGGCTGTATCATATCCAAATAATAAGCCACCCAATGCAGCGCTTAATGCAATAAAAAGAATGTAGTTTTTGTTATTTTTAGCCATATAATTTAAAGATTTTGTTGTAAATAGTTTTTCATTTGAAGGTTTATTTCCCATTGATTAGAAAGCGGTTTCTTAGTAAATGGTTCTTGAGGCATATAGGGAAAAGGTCCAAACTCTGGAGTAATGGTACAAATTGCACTTTTTTTATTCTTTTGAATAGCTATAATTTCTTTCCACCAACATAAATACTGCTCTAAATAGGTTTTCCATTCTGGTGCAAACGGATTGTTTACTTGTGGACTTTGTTCAAAACCAATGCGTGCATGAATGTGTTTAATATTTGGGTATATTTTAGAAAGCAAATCGTATTGATCGTGTAAATCACTTTCCGAAACTACACAAAAATGTGAAAAATCGGCTATTAAATTTATTTTTGGAAAAATATCCAAGTAACTAACTAATGTTTTTAAATGAAATGAAAATCGCCCTCGATGAATTTCGTGCCAAATAGGTATTCCAGAAACCCTTGTAAGTTGATTGCAGATTTCAATGATTTTACAATTATCACTAAAAGCAAAAAAATCTTTTCCTGTGTGAGAATTAATATAATTTGGTTTTAGTTGGATTAAAAATTCTAAACGTTGTGTAATTCTAGCAATATAATCGTTAACTGTTTCTTTTTTATTAAGGAGCACCTGTTGGGCTATGAAAATAAAATTAGGATTTACAGTATTTCTTATGCGATTTAATTCAGCATTAAATTCCGCAATAAAATGTTCGTCATCAGGAAAATTAATTTCTACACCATCATAGCCATTTTCCACTACATTTGATAAAAATTGTTTTGCTGAAAGATGTTCACAACCCCAAAAGGTACATATGTATTTGATTTCCATATTATTCAGCATATAATACAGGATTAATTTGCGAGTTTATTATTTCACCCACTTTAGCGCCCGGACACCAAGTATTCCAATCGTGAATCTGATTTTGATTTTCAGGATTCTTTAATTTCATATCTTTATCCATATAAATTATGGTCATTACTTTTCGCATTTCGTTGGTAACATTTGCACCTGCACGATGAAAAACCCAACCCGAGTGAAAACTAATTTCACCCACGTCAAATGGTTCAATCACATGCTCAAAATCTGTTACACGTAATTTCTTCTGAATCAATTCTTCACTTTCATCACCAATTTCTAACTCGCGTCCTTCAACTATTGTGTGACTCCCAGCGCTAAATTCTAACGGACCCATTTCAAGAGGTGTAGCTTGTAACGGAATCCAAGCCGTAACCGTTTTATCAGTTTCCAATGGCCAATAATACTGATCGGCGTGCCAAGGCGTAATGCCGCCTCCAGCTTCCTTAAATAAGGCTTGGTCGTGGTATAATCGAACACCATTTACTTGCATCAAATCTGATGCTATTTTTGCAATACGTTTACTAAAAATCAGTTCCTTAACAACTTCATTTTCTAACCACAAATTGAATAATTGCAGAAACGCTTTTCCATAAGTTGTTCTTTCTTCAAGTGCCGTTTGCTCTTGATTCATGATATTTACTTGCTTGGTAATCGCTTCATTGAAGAAATCAACTGTTTCTTGATTTAGCACTTCTTTCAATTTGATGTATCGATTTTTTTGGTAAAAATTAATTTGTTCTGAAGTCAATGAATACGGTTCGTTAAGAAATTCTGATATTGATTGCATTGTGTATTGAATTAAAAGTAAATATTTTATTAAAAGTTAATATTCAAAATTATTTAAACTTGTTTGTTTGATTTAACATAAAATTGTTAATTTGTAACACTATATTGAATTTTATTTATTCATTTTTATGTTATAATGTCAATTTATTGTTATGAAAGCAATTTTAGAAGATATCAAATCAAATAAAGGAACATCAAGTTTTCATGCTTTTCGGTACCAAGTTCCCTATTTTCAGTTTAAATGGCATTATCACCCAGAATTTGAATTAACCTATATTGTAAAAGGAAAAGGGTATCGAATTGTAGGTGATTCATATGAGTATTTTACTGATGGTGATTTAGTATTACTGGGTAGTAATTTACCTCATACATGGTCAGGAAAATCAAATGATGATATAGACTCAGATGCCGTTGTAATTCAGTTTTCAAATGAATTTATTGCTCCATTTTTAGAATTAAATGAAAGTATATCAATAAAAAATATGCTTGAAAACACATTACGAGGAATTAGGTTTGAGGCTGATGATTCGATTGTTTCAAAAATAATTGATTTATCCACTACAAATGGTATGGATCGAATTATTAATTTGATTTCTATTTTAGATGATTTATCAAAAAAACAAACAAAAAGCATCGCATCAAATACTTTTCATAACGTAGTTTCAAAGAAAAACGAAATGCGAATTAATAAAGTGTGTCTTTATATTCAAAACAATTTTTATAATAAAATTTCTTTAAAAGAAGTGGCAGAACTTATTTATTTAACCGAAAGTAATTTTTGCAAGTTTTTTAAAAAAGCGACAGGTAAAACGTATTCCGATTATTTGAATGAATTACGAATCAATGAAGCTTGCCGATTATTGGTTCAATCCGAAAAATCAATTAATCAAATATCTTATGATTGTGGTTTTGAAACACTGAGTTATTTCAATAGGGTTTTTTTAAATAAAAAAGGAGCGACACCATCAAAATATAGAAACTCAAAAACAATTTAATTTATTTATTCTACTTCAGGAAAATCTCTATACGCATAATAGTGTAAAACTTCTTCTAAAGCCATTTGTAATGCTTTATTTATATGTACATAACTATTTCCTAAACGAAAATCTATCTGAGATAAATTCATATAATAATCTGTAAAAATTGGAACGGGCAATCCATTATTTATAGCTTCGTTTGCGGCATTATAATTTTTAGTTTGTTGTTCTTTTATTAAGGAACAAGTTGCCAAGCGTAATTGTGCAAATTTATCTTTAGTAGCGCCATATCCAAACAATCTACAGACTAATCCTCTGTATTTGTAGGTACTACAACTTCCCAGATGAAGGTCTGCTTCTGAAGTTGGACTATAATTAAAACAAATAGGGTTTGTGTGTTTTGCTAATTTTTCAAGTATGTTTTCTGCTTCGCCTATTTTGAATAAGTGAAATGCCCAAGGTAAAAATTCTAATGGAGACGCTTCCATCGTGGGATTGGTGCAACATTTTCCACAACCAACGTTGCAGAATAAATGAGTTGCGGAAGTAAAAGTTGCTAATTCAATTTCTAATTTATCAAATAACAATTCAATCTCTTGTACTTTTATTTCAATTGACATTCTTTTTTTTGGCGAATTTACGGTTTAAAAAAGAATTGTCAAATCAATATACAGTAATAATAAAATGAATGCTAAGCAATATTTTTAAATCCATTCGGCAAAGGTCGATATGCATAATACTGTAATACTTCTTCAATGGCGTATTTTAACGCTTGATTAATTGGTAAAATAATATTTCCTAAATGAAAATCTATTTGGGATAAATTCATATAATAGTCGGTAAATATCGGAACGGGAAGTCCTTTATTTATTGATTCTGTTGAATTATTGAAATTTTCTACTTGCTCACTTTTTATTATTTTGCAAGTTGCCAATCGCAATTGTCCGTATTTGTCTTTCGTAGCGCCATATCCAAATAACCTGCAAATTAATCCCCGATAAGGATAATTACTACAACTTCCGTTTACTTTATCTAATAAGGTTAATGGATTGTAAATATGACAAATTGTGGAAGTTTTAATTTCTAATTCGGCAAGAATTTTTTCTGCTTCACCATTTAAAAAAATATGAAACGCCCAAGGTAAAAATTCTAATGGAGAGGCTTCAATGTCTAATTTTGTGCAGCATTTTCCACAACCTGCATTACAATGTAACTTAGTTTCTTTTTGAAAGGTGTTTATTTCAACATCTAACTGACTAAACAAATGTTCTACAGCAGCAACCTTGATTTCAATGGACATATTTTTTTACGAATGTACGCTTTAATATGACTAAACTTAGTTTAAGTTGGGTTTGTTTCAAAAAAGAAAAAATCCCTAACTACAAAGTAATTAGGGATTTGATATAAAAAATTTAAAACTAAATTAATTGACAATAATTTTTTTAGTAAGACTTCCTTTTTCAGCATTAATTTGTAAAAAATAAAATCCTTGTGGTAAATCATTTATTTTGTATGTGTTTTGATTGAAAATAGGACTAACAATTTCTTTTATAGTTTGACCATTAATACTTACTAAAGTTAATTTAGTAAGTACTTCTTCTGTAGTAATTTCAATTTCATTAGAATTTGTTGGATTAGGGTATAAAGATACTGATTTATCAGATAAGAAACTTTGAGATGATAAAAACACAGTAGGCCATCTGTTTTCTGCTACAGGACCACCCCAAATAACAGTTGCTAAATAAGGGTTATCTATAAATGGATTTCTATTTCCTTGTGCGAACGTATTATTAATGTTTCCATGATACGTATTTCGATTATCTTCAAATAGGGAAACAGGATCTTCTGCATTCCACTGCAAAAATAATTGAATCATATTTGTGTCAGTTGAAACAGTTGCACCAGTACCAACATTAATTGGCAAACATTGTGTAGGATATCTTAAATACATATACATCATCATTCTAGCCACATCACCTTTCCATTCATCACCTGGATACCATCCGCCTGTAACAGGTGATGAATCACCAGAACCTGCTGAGAATTTTAAATTTCCTCTATTACCGTTTCTATCCACATCGCAAGATCTTAAATGATGTGCGTCTTCACCTGCGTCACTTACACCACCATCATCAAGTGCTGGAGTACCTAAAGCTTTTGCATAAACATGTTCTCTGTTCCATTCACAAGAATTTCCTCCGCCATTTGAATTAATGTCTCTTTTTCGATGATCATTGCCATCTGAAATACTAGTTGGG
>CAMDGB010000054.1 GCA_945897915.1 Chryseobacterium gleum
AAAAACTTGAAAAAGAAAAAAACGACCAATTAAAAGCCATTCGATTTAACAAACTAATTAGTATAATGAGTATTGTATTAATTGCCATTTTATCTTTATTTAGTTTTTCTTTATATAAAAACAACAAAATTAGAACCTCTACAAATACCCTTTTACAAGAAAAAAATAAAGAATTGACCGAGCAAAAAGAAAAGGCAGAACGCGCCTCAAATGCCCGTTCGGAGTTTTTATCTACTGTAAGTCATGAATTACGAACACCTTTGAATGCAATCAATGGAATTACGCATTTATTATTGCAAGAAAATCCAAAATCAACGCAATTAAATTATTTGAAATCATTAGAATTTTCTGGAAATTACCTTTTAAGTTTTATTAATGACATATTAGAAATCAACCGACTGGAATCTAACACAATACACATAGAAAAAATTAATTTTAATTTAGAAGAATTAATTAAAAATATTAGCGAATCGTTCAATGGATTTATTGAGCAAAATAACATTGATTTTAGATTAATATTAGATTTTGAAAACCACAAAAACTTAGTTGGGGATCCTACAAAATTATCTCAAATTTTAATAAATTTAATCAATAATTCCATCAAATTTACCAAAAATGGTAAAGTTACCCTTTCCGTGAAAACCATAAAAGAGCAAGATGATACTGTAACGTTAAATTTCATAATTCAAGATAATGGTATAGGAATACCTGAAGATAAAATTGCAAACATTTTTGATAGTTTCTCTCAAGGATCAGTAGAAATAAACAGAACATATGGCGGAACTGGTTTAGGACTTTCTATTGTGAAGAAGATTATTGAATTATTAGGTAGCGAAATTCATTTAGAAAGTAAAGAAAACGAAGGAACTAAATTGTATTTCGATTTAAATTTTGGAAAATCAAATGCAGAAATTATTTTAAATCATGAGAAAAAGAAAGTTACTTCTTACGTCAATTTAAAAAACAAAACCGTTTTATTAGTAGAAGACAACAAAATCAACCAAATGATTACTAAAAAAATGCTAGAAAACAAAGGCATGATTTGTAGTATTATTGACAATGGCGAAGATGCGATTATTGCCATGCAAAACAGCACATTTGATTTAGTTTTAATGGACGTTCACTTAACTGGAATTAATGGGACAGAAGCAACTGCAGAAATAAGAAAATTTGATAAATTAACTCCAATTATAGCTTTAACAGCAATTTCTTTAAACGAAAATAAAGAAATGTTGCTTTCTTTTGGAATGAATGAAGTAATTACCAAACCTTTTAATCCAGAATATTTTTATACAGTAATTAGTAATTACATAGTATAATTTTTGACCCAAGTGGCTACTAAATTATCAAATTTTTCTTTATCTGAAACAAATTTAGATTGTATCGGTAAATAATATAAATTATTAGTTGGGATTTTGCCTTGCAAACGCATGAAATCTTTTTCAGTTGTTATTAGAATTTTATCTTTCGAAGCTTTATTTATTTCCGAAATTTCCGTTTCTGAAAAATTATGATGGTCTGGAAAAATCATAACATTATCATTACCTGAATTTAAATAATCAATAAAATATTTTGGCTTAGCAATTCCTGCAAGAATTACTTTTTCTTTGGAAATAATATCTGAAACGGATATACTATTTTCGGTGCCATAAACATTTGAATCGTAGTCAATTGAAGCAAAAAAAACGGGTACATTTACATTTAATTTTAGTTTCACTTCATTTTTATTTTTTTCCGAGATATTTATAGGACATTTCGTAACAACAACTAAGTTGGCGCGATTTTTACCAATACTACTTTCTCGCAAATTCCCGAAAGGCAAAATAAAATCATATGAAAATAAATCATCGTAAGCCGTTAATAAAATATAAAAACCTGCTTTAACTTTTCTGTGTTGAAAAGCATCGTCTAATAAAATAATATCTGGATTGCTATTCGAAATTAAGTTGTCAATTCCTATTTGTCTGTTTTCGCATACAGCAACGGCAACTTCTTTAAATTTTTTATGAATTTGATACGGTTCGTCACCTAATTCGGCAGCAGAAAAAGCAGCATTGGCTAATAAAAAACCTTTTGTGCTTCGTTTATAACCACGACTCAAAACCGCAATTTTATAGGTATCTTTCAATAATTGAATTATGTATTCCGTTAGAGGCGTTTTACCTGTTCCGCCTGTGCTTAGATTTCCTATAGCAATAATCGGTAAATCATATGATTTTGATGAGAACAAACCTAAATCGTATAGCCAATTTCTAATAAAAGTAATTAACCAATATACACCTCCAAATGGAAAAAGTAGTTTTCTTAAAAAATTCATAGTTAATTATCTAAATAATGCTGTATTATGGAAATGAGCTTGAAGTTTTTTTTTAAGTAAATCTGATTCTATAAAATTATTCCAAAATTTGATTTTGGTTTTATCGTGAAGAATTCCTTAGAATTAGACATACAAATATACAAAATTAGTATGAATTAAATTTCAAGTAAATTATATTTAAATCAATTGATTTTTTATCTTTGAAAAATACAAAATTACTAAAAACATAAGATGCAATTATCTGAAATAACAAAACATCTAGAGCAATTGGCTCCTTTGGCTTACGCTGAAGATTTTGACAATGTTGGTCTATTAGTTGGTCATACCAATGACATTACTGGAATTCTAGTGTGTCATGATGCTTTAGAAGAAGTAATTGAAGAAGCCATTTTAAAAAAATGTAATTTAGTAGTTTGTTTTCATCCTATTTTATTTTCTGGATTAAAAAAAATAACTGGAAAAAATTATGTAGAACGGACGATTATCAAAGCAATAAAAAATGACATTGCCATTTATGCCGTTCATACAGCATTAGATAATCATCAAAATGGAGTGAATAAAATTTTCTGTGATGCTTTGAGTTTAACAAAAACTAAAATGCTAATTCCCAAACAAAATTTCATTTATAAATTAGTAACTTATACCAAACCAGAGAACGAGAACCAAGTAAAACAAGCCTTATTTGAAGCTGGTGCTGGTAGTATTGGCAACTATGACAATTGTAGTTTCGTATCTTCTGGAATTGGCTCATTCAAGGGCAATGTAAACAGCAATCCCGTATTAGGTAAAAAACATGTTTTGCAAAATGAAGCCGAAATTAAAATCGAAGTAACTTTCGAAAAACACCTTCAAAACAATATTTTGAGTGCTCTTTTTTCGAATCACATGTATGAAGAAGTGGCATATGAAATTTACAAAACAGAAAATGAACACAAAAATATTGGCTTGGGTATGATTGGCGAGTTGGAACATCCAATGAAACCAAACGATTTTTTAAAATTTGTGAAAGAAAAAATGGCTTGTGGTGGCATTCGACATAGTCAATTTTTAACAACTGAAATCAAAAAAGTTGCGGTTTTAGGTGGAAGCGGTAGTTTTGCAATCAATAATGCAATTGAAGCTGGAGCGGATGCTTTTTTAACCGCTGATTTAAAATACCACCAGTTTTATGAAGCCGAAAATAAGCTGCTTTTGGCAGATATTGGCCATTTTGAAAGCGAAAGATATACAAAAAACTATATTGTTGACTTTCTTAAAGAAAAAATCACTAATTTTGCAATCATTTTATCAGAATTAAATACAAATCCCGTTAAATATTTT
>CAMDGB010000055.1 GCA_945897915.1 Chryseobacterium gleum
CATCCGTAATATTAATCAAATTATTAATATGTTGTGTGATTCTAATTTTATATTTAATTCCTTTTTTATCTGAAGTAGCATCACGTTCGATAATTCCACCAAAAATTAATTTATTGTATTTTGTATTCGAATTAGTGGTGGCGTCAAAAGTGTAATCTGCTAAAGCTTTTTGATTTGTAGCATCAAACAAATATAATCTTTCCGCTTCTAATTGATTGGCACCTGCCATAGTTGTTTTATCGATAAAAAACTCTAAATACGCTTCATTAATCAACCAGCCATTTAATCGCAATTGATCCAATTCATCTGGAATTTGATTTGCTCCAGCTACTAATTGACCATTAACTGGTTTTAAAACGTCAGCATCTCCAAAAACATTCATATACACCACTGAGCCTTTTCCTCCTTTTAGATATAATTTAGAATCTGAGCCAAAAGTTGGATTGGTAGCTGATGAATTTAATCCAGCGTTATAAGCACCTGAATAGGAATAATCTTGTAGTGAAACTGAATTGGCGCTAGATCCTAAACCTAAATTCAATAGCAAACTTTTAGATGTAGCGGCAGTTCCTGCGGCAGCACCATCTTCTACAGAGCTATAATTTACATTTAATTTAGCGTTTGAGAAATTTAACATAGCCATTGCGCCTTCTTCACCTGGAAGTTGTTCCATTTTAAAATACAAGCCTTTAAAATATTGTTTAAATTCATTGTTGTTAAACAAATTTGTACTTCCTGCTTCTAATATCCTTTTCTTAAAAAAAGCTTTATTTAAAGTTAGATAAATACCTGGCGCCAAACGTTCTTTTACAACTCGTAATGAAGCATCATTTTGATTGGCTAATACTACATCATTTGCATCAACATATTCTAATATTCCTGTTGTGGTATTGAATTTTGTTTTGTAAACAATAATTTCTGCCTTATTGAAGAAGAACTGGTCATTTTCTGGAGTATTTGGACTATCATTTAAGCGCGCTCCGTTTTGTACAGAATTTCCACTGCCATCATTTCCTCTTTTTAAATTCTCAAAATTAATTACATTTCCATTTGCAGAACCATCGGAAAAATAGCGTTGTTGTGTTTGAAAATTATCTGTTGGATTGTATGAATTCAAATAAAATCCATTTTCGTACACACTCAATTTCATTTTACTTTCTTTATTTGTCCCGAAAACAGACTGTAATGCATACACTTTTGAACCATCTGCATTTGTTGTTTCAACGTTACTAAAATAAGGTACATACAAAGTTACATTTTCTACTTGTACACTAGTTCCAAATTTAGGTTGTTCAGTTGCCAATGATACTTGTGAAACGAAATTAGCTTTTGTAATACCAAAATAAGGATTATTATAAATACCTAAAGGATTAATTGGCAAATTATTGGTTTGCACTTCATTTGTTTTTACAGAATAGGCTTTCAATTGGGCTTCATGCGAACTGAAATCAAAATGTTCATCACCAACTAAATCGGATCCAATAGTATTAAAATCTTGGTCACAAGAAATAAATACCATTGCAAAAACTAAAAATAAAACGGTTATGTGTTTTTTCATTGTTATTATTGTACTTTATTTTTTAAAAAATCTAAATAAGTTTCTTTAAACGAATCTTTCGAGGTGAAAGGTAAAAAAGGTTTTTTTGAAGTTTCTATATATTTTGTTAAATCTGCAGACAAGTTATCTGAAGCTATAATTATTGCGTCTGAATGATCAATTGTTGCCTTCATTAAATTATTAAAAACAGGCTCTTTATATTTAGAAATAGCAGCTTTTGGTAAATTATCAAATGCTAATTTAGTAATCAATCCTGCGTCAAGCGTTCCTTCAAAATCTGAAGCATAAATAGATGTGATAATTTTTGTATCTTCAAAAATACCTTCGTCTTTATAATAATGTTTAAGATAAACAGGCAATAAAGAAGCCATCCAACCATGAACATGAATAATATCAGGTACCCAATTTAATTTTTTTACGGTTTCAACAACGCCTTTTGCGAAGAAAATAGCTCTTTCATCATTATCTGAATATAAAACGCCTTCTTCGTCAGAAAAAGTTGCTTTTCTTTTAAAATATTCATCGTTATCAATAAAATATACCTGAATTCTTTCTTTTGGTATTGAAGCAACTTTAATAATTAAAGGCATATCCATATCATTCACTACCAAATTCATCCCGGAAAGTCGAATTACTTCATGTAATTGATGTCTGCGTTCATTGATATTTCCGTATCTTGGCATAAAAATTCTTATCTGCCCTCCTACTTCATTTATCATTTTCGGCAACTCATAAGAATGTAGTGATACTTCGTTTTCAGCCAAATATGGCACTACTTCAGATGATACATATAATATCCTCTTGTCATTCATATAATAAATGTTATGTTTTTGTTTAATCTGCAAAATTATAAAAATTTATGGACTTATCTACTAAAATAGTAAGTTTGCACTTTATAATATTCTATTATGCCTATTTTTAAAACACAAAAAGCGCTTCAAATTGAAACAAACAAAGCTCTAAATCAGTCAAAAAAGATTGGTTTTGTACCTACAATGGGCGCTTTACATCAAGGTCATCTTTCATTATTAGAAGAATCTTTATCCGAAAATGAAATTACCGTTTTAAGCATTTTTGTAAATCCAACGCAATTTAATAATGCTGATGATTTAAAAAAATATCCAAGAACTTTAGAAAAAGATGTGGCACTTGTTAAAAAATTGAATAAAAATATCCTTATTTACGCGCCATGTGAAACCGATATTTATGAAGGTCATAGCATTTCCGAGCCTTTTCATTATGACGGATTGGAAAATCAAATGGAAGGCAAATACCGACCAGGCCATTTTGACGGCGTGGGAACAATTGTCAAAAAATTATTTGAAATTGTAAAACCAACAAATGCTTATTTTGGCGAAAAAGATTTTCAACAATTGCAAATAATTAGAAAATTAGTTGCCAAACATAAAATACCCGTAAACATAATTCCATGTGAAATTTACAGAGAAACCAGTGGATTAGCTATGAGCAGCCGAAACGAACGTCTTTCTGAAAAAGCCCGAAAAGAATCGAAATTAATCCACAAAATTCTTTTACAAACCAAAGATAAATTTATGGTAAAGTCAGCTCAAGAAGTGACTAAATTTGTGGAACGCGAATTTAAAAAACATAAAAATTTTACTTTAGAATACTTTGATATTGCAGATGAAGAAACCCTTTTAACTTGCAAAAGAAAAATAAAAAGTAAAAA
>CAMDGB010000056.1 GCA_945897915.1 Chryseobacterium gleum
AAATCTGTAAACATAGGTTCCTCGATACAGCCCATTGTCTGTGACGGTTTCTAGCACATCTACAAATCCATTTGCTCCATAAGGACCCGCCAATACTCCCTCAGACGAGGTCGTATTGCTTGCAAGTCCCGATTCTTTGGCGTCGCTGCATCCATCCCCGTCGGAGTCTAGATCTTGGTGGTTGAATTTGGTATCACTATCCGTATCCCTAGTACAAGTGGCTTTCGGATACTTACTTGCCTGGTAGCTTCCCGGCAAGACCAAACTCAATTCGGTCACCCCTCCATAATAAGAAACACCCGCCACACCGGTGATGCGGAAGAGGCTGTACCCAACCGTTGGGTTGAGGGTATTCGAAACGGTAAATGAACCCGTCGTTTGTGTCGAACTAACGGCAGCAGACAAATCGACCCATGTGGCGCCATTGTCTAGGCTTCCTTGCAATTTAAAGGTATTACTTGTGCTACTAGAAATGGCCCAGTTAAACAATTCCATTTTCACCCCACTGATAACAACCGGGCCTACCACATTCGGAGTAATTCTAAAAATGTCTTTATTCACCCAGTTGATACTCAGATTGAAGGACGAATAGGTGCTGGCGATATTATCTAGGGCCCTACTTGGGATGTTGTTGTTGTAAATGTCTAATTCCGAAGTTAGGGTAACCGGGATGCTCGCCTCTGCACTGGATGTAAAACAGGTAGGGGATTCGACCGCATCCAAAATACCGTCGTTGTCATCGTCCACATCAATGATATCTTTTACCCCATCGGTATCCGTATCGGTACAGGTATTGAATACGGCATTATCCGCATAATAGTACGTATAAACACCCGAATATTGCCCGTTGCCATTTGTCTGAAGGGCATCCGCAAAGCCATTGGCACCCATGGTCGTGGTATGTACAAAATTCGCTGTTTGGGTCGTTGTCGTTCCCGATTCAAATGCATCACTACACCCATCGCCATCACTGTCTAAATCTAAATGGTTTGGAATTAAATCGCCATCAGAACGCCCCGTTAAGCATAATGGTTTTGGATTCGCACTCGGTGACGTGGTAGCCAAATTAAATCTTGCCTCATTTACACCCCCGTAACCGCTCATTCCCGCCACACCTAAAATTCGGAAATACTTGAATTTCGAGGCAGCAGCGAGCGAATTCGTAATCGTAAAAGTTCCTGTGGTGGCTGAAGAAAATGTTGGCTGTGATAAATCAGTCCAAGTTAGATTATCGCCTGAACCTTGCAATTTGAACGTACTTGTACTCGCGCTTGATAAAGCCCAACTGACCAAATCAAAGCTCATTCCTGAAATGGCGATGTAATGCTTCGCTGTAAATTTGAAGATCTCTTTACCGACCCAATCTTGATTTGGGGTGAATGCAGAAGGGGTAGTCCCTACGCCGTCGATTGAATTCACAAGATCATATCCTGTAGTATACCGCGTTAAATCACTACTTACCAAAATTGGACTTACTAATTCAGTTAAAGTATAAAAACAGGTTGGCGATTCAATAGCATCTAAAACACCGTCGTTGTCATCATCAATATCTACTAGATCCCCTACGCCATCGCCATCTGTATCTGTACATGCTTTATAGGTTGCATCGTTAGCATAATCGTAGGTATATACACCCGCAAACAAATTACTTTCAGCTGCTGTTTTCTCTAACGTATTATAAAAACCATTTGCTCCAAAATCTGATGCACTTCCTGTAAAAGCAAAATTAGCTGTCGTATTTGTTGAAGTCCCTGCCTCTAATGCATCACTACATCCGTCCCCATCTGAATCTAAATCTAAATGATTCGGAATTAAATCTGAATCTTCTCGACCTGTTAAACAGGTTGGTTTGGTGTATTGGCTTCGAACAAAACTACTTACAAGATTAAACCTAATTTCTGTTACGCCTCCATAATAGGATACGCCAGCCACACCGATGACCCGATAGTATTTGTACTTAGTAGTTGGAGCAACCGTATTTTGTAACCTATAGGTTCCAGAAGCACTTGTTGAATTTTGAGCAGTAGACAAATCGGTCCATGCCGCATTGTCATTGGATCCTTGCAATTTAAATGTGTTACCCGCACCATTTGATAAGGCCCAATTGATTAGGTCAAAATCCAAACTTGCAATTGGGATTGGAAATAATGCTTCTAATTTGAAAAGTACTTTACCTACCCAGTTTACAGAAGGGTCAAATGCAGAAGCAGTAGCAGCATTTCCATCAATGGCTCTACCAACCAAATTGGTAGAATAGGGTGCTAATTCAGTAGAAATAGAAATTGGCTGAGATAATTCAACCGCGGTATAAAAACAGGTTGGCGATT
Source organism: Chryseobacterium gleum (assembly GCA_945897915.1). GTDB lineage: Bacteria > Bacteroidota > Bacteroidia > Flavobacteriales > Flavobacteriaceae > Flavobacterium. The sequence goes on from CAMDGB010000056.1 coordinate 2,328, forward strand.
CGACTGCATCTAAAATTCCATCATTATCGTCATCGATATCAATTAAATCCGTTACGCCATCACCATCCGTGTCAGTACATGCATTAAATGAAGCATTATCAGCATATTCATAGGTATAAATACTATTATACAAATTGCTTTCAGCAGCAGTTTTTTCTAAAAAATTATAAAAACCATTTGCTCCAAAATCTGATGCTGCACCTGTAAATTTATAATTAGTTGTCGTATTCGTTGAAGTCCCTGCCTCTATGGCATCGCTACATCCGTCACCATCAGCATCTAAGTCCAAATGGTTCGGAATTAAATCCGCATCGTTTCGGCCAGTTAAACAGGTTGGTTTAGTAAATTGACTTTGAACAAAATTGTTTGCAACAATTAATCTTATTTCAGAAGCCCCCGCATAATAAGAAACACCTCCTACTCCAATAATTCGATAATATTTAAACTTGCTATTAGGAGCTAAAGTATTTGATATACTTAACGTGGCTGCAGATAAACTGGAAGTCATCGTTGAAGACAAATCGGTCCAAATAAAGTTATCAGTTGACCCTTGTAGTTTAAATGTATTTGTTGTTACAGTGTTTGAAAAAGACCATCCAGATGGAACATCAATTTCAATACCTGAAATTAGTATTTGCGAAATGGCTACTACTTTCAATATTTCCTTTCCAATCCAATTTTGATTAACTATAAATGATGCACTTGTTGTTGCGTCTCCATCTATTGCTCTTGTAATGACATTCGTTGAATTTGGAAGCAATTCGGTACTTATGGAAATTGGTTTAGCTAATTCAGTTGCATTATAAAAACAAGTTGGCGACTCGATGGCATCTAAAATACCATCATTATCGTCATCAATATCAATTAAATCAGATACTCCATCACCATCTGTATCTGTACAGGCATTAAATAATTTATTAATTGCGAAGTCATAATTATAGGTTCCTGAATAATTACCTGAATCAGTTGCCGTTTCTAATGCATCTGCAAAACCATTTGCGCTATAGGTTCCAGAAGCTATTGCATTGGCAACATTATTCGTAGTTGAAGTAGCCGTTCCTGATGGAGAAGTTAAGTTAACAACTGAACCCGTTGTAAGTGTTCCAATAACACCTGCTTCTTTCGCATCAGGACAAGCATCACCATCAGAATCTAAATCTAAATGGTTTGGAATACCGTCACCATCTAGATCATTTGTACAAGTTAATTTTGGATTAGCACTTGACCGGTTGGAAGACGCTAAATTAAAAGTAGCATTTGCAACGCCACCAAAATTAGAAGTACCTGCAACTCCATACAATCTAAAATACTTATACTTTTTACCTGTTTGAAGATTATTTGAAAGTACTAAGGTTGCTGGGGGTGTATAGGTCAATGAAGATACTGGAGCAGTATTTAAATTATCCCAAAGTACATTGTCTGCAGAACCTTGGAATCTAAATGTACTGGCAGCATCAGTAGATATCGCTCTGAAATCTAGGTCTAGAGTCAAACTTGTAATATCGATGAGACCATTCGCAGTATATTTTAAAATTTCATTGTTAGCGAGAAACTGCCCTGATTTAAAAGCAGAATAAGTAGCTAATGAACCGTCAATTGATTTGTCAACAGAATAAGTACCAGTAGCATCATAAGGCATTAAATCTGAACTGACAGCAACTGGCTTTGATAATTCTGATAAACTATAAAAACAAGATGGTGATTCCACCGCATCTAAAATTCCATCATTATCATCATCTAAATCAAACACATCAGGAACGCCGTCTGTATCTGAATCTAAACATGCTTTAACCGTTGAATTAATTGCAAAATCATATGGGTAATAGCCGTTGTAAATTCCATTATCCACAACTGTCTCCAGTGTATTTAAGAATCCATTTGAACCATAGGTTAAATTATTGGCATATTGAAAATTTGCTATTGTACTCGTTGTTGTTTTGGCTTCATACGCATCACTACATCCATCATTGTCGGAATCTAAATCTAACCTATTCTCTACCCCATCACCATCAGTATCACAATAACCTGCGCTATTAAAAGTGTTAAACTCTGCATTTAAATTGGAAGGTGCCCAAGTATTATCTTGACCGAAAACAATTGTATTATTTCCTGATAAATTAATTGGCACTTTTTGGTAAACTGCATTTATTAAAACTAACTCTTTATAATTTCCAGTTCCATTAACAAAATCATATCCATAAATTTTAGAATACCCATTATTACTAATCTTAACTCTTATTAATGGATATTGAGCAGTATTTGGATAAGTCCAAACTGAACCAGATGGATATATAGCTGTACCATCTGCTCTTACAATATCAGTGTAAGGTTTTGGATAAGGATTCGCCGCACCCATAGGAGCAAAATTCAATTCACTCACACTCGTAATATCAGTCCCGTTTACTTGTAAATTAAAATTATTATCTAATGTCCAAATATCTATCCATAATTCCTCTGGGAATCGAGTGAAATTAACCGTCTTACTCGCACCAGAGAAAATATCAAAACGAGATAACAAAGGCTTTACACCAGGAGTAGGACATTCTACAATATCCAATACCCCATCATTGTCATCGTCTAAATCTAATAAATCAGGTGTACCATCGCTATCAGAATCTACACAAACACTTTGTGCTTTATTAATTGCAACGCTATAATTATAAGTACCACTATAAGCACCGCTTTCGGTAGATGTTTCTAACGCATTTACAAAACCATTATTACCAAAAGTTGCTGTTCCTGTACCAGCAACAATTGCATTTTGCAGCGTTGAACTTGTTGTTCCAGAAGCAATAGTTGAACCAGCTAAATTAGTAACCGACGCAGAAGTTAATGTTGCAGTAATGCCGGCTTCTTTAGCATCTGGACATGCATCGCCATCAGAATCTAAATCAAGATGATTCAAGATACCATCTCCATCCGTATCATTCGAACAATCTACCTTAGGGTGCTCACTTGGAATGTAATCGGATGCCACATCAAAATACACCTCATTCGCATAACCCGTATTATTAATACCTCCGCCACTTGACCAAAAAATATCATAGTACTGATACTTTGCTGCATTTTGAGTTACAGAAAATATGTTTGCACTTGTAGCATATTGGTTTGTTGCTGGATAAGGGTAAATAGTGGATGTTTCTGTTGCTGAACTCGTATTAATAGTTGCGTCATAAGTAACTTCTGCTGTAGAGGTACTTGTGCCAGACCCAGATAAAAATGTCCAATTTGTACCATCATTAGACCCTCTTAAAATTAATTTTGTCCCATCATTAAAATGAGAATATACACCGGTGTAGCCTAATAATATTTTTGATAGTTTAACAGGGATATTCATGTTAAACTTATAAATCTGTCTACCAGAACCTAAAGCATTTACTGTTGCAGTAGTGGTTTCCATTCTCACATCATAACTAACCCCACTATTTTTACCATCCACTAATTTTTGTGGTTGATTTTGTGGGCTCACCATACTCATGCCAGAAGTAACAATTATATCTGAACGGTTACCATAATGCCAATTATTTTCCGTGTAAAAACAATCAGGAGATTCAACCGCATCTAAAATGCCATCATTATCATCATCTAAATCAGTATCATCTGAAATTCCATCTCCGTCGGTATCCTTACAAGCTGCTAAGTTGGCACTTATTGCAAATGGATCATATAAAGAAACATAATTAACTACGCCTGCAGTAGCACTTTCATACACATTTAATAAACCGTTTGCATTTGTATCATCCCCCGCTGAAAACGCTGGATATACAGTTGTGCTTGTTGCGCTTAATGAACTCTTCGCTTCTATC
>CAMDGB010000057.1 GCA_945897915.1 Chryseobacterium gleum
AAAATTGAAAATAAAAAATCGGGCTGTTTAAGTAGTATAAACAGCCCGATTTATTATTGTTTAAAAAAATTATCCATTCATAGCTTCTACTATAATTGTATTGTTTTTTAGCATATCGCGTAGCATATTTTCAATTCCATTTTTCAATGTAAATGTTGAAGAAGGACAACCGCTACAAGCACCTTGAAGTGTAACTTTTACAACATTAGAAGTTTCGTCATACGAATTAAAAGTAATATTTCCACCGTCACTCTGAACAGCAGGTTTGATGTATTCTTCTAAAATATTAATAATTTGTTGTGAGGTAACATCTAAATTATCAAAAAATTCTTCCTGTTTTATTTTGAAATTATCTGTTTTTTCAATTAAACTTTCGTCAACAACTAAATCAGTTTGTTCTAAATATTGTTTTAAAAAAGTTCTTAATTCTAGTGTAATATCATTCCATTCGGCAATATCGTATTTTGTGATTGATATGTAATTTTCATCAATAAAAACTTCTTTTACAAAAGGGAAACTAAATAAATCTTTTGCCAAAGGCGACGCTTTGGTTCCATCAATATTTTTACATTCAACTGCTGTGTTTGTTAATTTTTTATTGGCAACAAACTTTGTAACAGCAGGGTTAGGAGTAGATTCGGCATAAATTGTAACTGGATTTTTTTTCGCAGTTGTTTCTTCTATAATGATTTGACCACCTTTTGCAATAAAATCTTCTATTTGTTGCGCAACTTCTTCCTGAACGTCTTCCCATTCTACAATTGAAAACTTTTCAATAGCAATAAAGTTTCCTGAAATGTAAACGGATTTTACAAACGGCAGAAAAAATAATTGCTTCGCTAAAGGAGATTTTGCAGTTTCATCAATATTTTTAAACTCGAAATTTTGATTTCTAGTGATAAAATCTTCTAATTCAAATTTAACAATTGATGGATTATTTGTGTTTTTTATAGTTATTTTACTCATTTTCGCTCATTTTTTTACAAAGATATAAACATTCATTAAAGTAAAGTTATATATTTGAAGATTATAATTTTGTTAACACAATTGCAACATATACAAAATGAAAAAAATTACATTATCTATTTTTTTATTACTTTTTAGTGGGATACTATTCTCACAATCAATAAATGTAAATACTTCTACTTATTCTGTTTCACAGTTAGTTCAAAATGTTTTAATTGATTCACCTTGTGCTCAAGTAAGTAATTTTACCTCTCAAGGAAACTGCGGAATTGGTTATTTTACTTATGGAGGTTCTCCTGCAAATTTTCCCTTTCAAGATGGTGTAATTATTAGATGTGGTATTGCTACAAATTCATCTGGTAGTTATTCGAATTCTAATCTTTCGAGTGCTTGTCCTGGTGCTACTGGAGATTCACAACTTTTAGCAATTAGTCAAGCAAATGGTAATACAGGAAGTATAAACGATGCTTCTTTTGTGAAATTTAATTTTACGCCATTCACGGATAATTTTAGTTTTAATTTTATTTTTGCTTCTAATGAATACGGAACTTATCAATGTGGTTTTAGTGATGTTTTTGCGTTTATATTAACAGATGTTACCGCTGGAACTGCACCACAAAATTTAGCAGTAATTCCTGGAACTTCAACTCCTGTATCTGTTACAAATATTAGGAATAATGCACATAATGGTTCTTGTCCTTCAGTAAATCCAACTTATTTTTCTGTATTTACCCCAAATATTACACCGGCGTCTAATACCGTTATGAATATGAGAGGCTATACAGTTCCAATGACAGCATCAGCAACAGTTATTCCAAATCATATATATACCATTAAATTAGTAATTGGAGATTATAATGATACGGCTTTTGATTCAGCAGTTTTTATAGAAGGAGGAAGTTTTAATGTAGGTGTAGCTAATATAACATATCCAATTGGCTTAGGCGGGGCGTATACGCAAAATATGTTGGTTTCTAACGGGCAAGCTATTTGTCCAGGTCAGACTAGAGTTATTAGCACAGGTTTAAATGCCGCTAATTTTGATTTTGTTTGGAAAAAAAATGGCGTTAATTTAAATATAGATGCTCCTTCAATTACTGTTAGTTCACCAGGTACTTATTGTGTTAGTGCAAGTGTTACAGGCGGTGGTGCTTGTTCACAAGAAGATTGTATTGTTGTCGAATATTTTACTGGTTTTCCAATTAATCAAACACCACCAAATTTGGTTGTTTGTAGTTCACCTGCGAATTTAACAACCCAAAATAGTATTATTTTAGCTGGTTTAGATTCTACATTGCATGATGTGGAATATTATTTTTCAATGGCTGATGCGCAAGCCGAAAACAATCCAATAACAACTCCAATAGCAATAACTTTAGGATCAACTATTCCTATAGTGGCTAGAGTAACAAATATATTTGCGGCTTGTCCAGAATACGCCACGTTTAATGTAGTTTATATAAATAGCAATACGGTAGCAGCGGCATCATCCACACCAACGTTATGTTCGAATACGCCTTTAACAGCTATTACTCATGTTACTACTGGAGCTACAGGAATAGGAACAGCTACGGGTTTACCAGCTGGTGTAACAGCTATTTGGTCAGCTAACACGATTACAATTAGTGGTACGCCAACCGCAACGGGGGTTTTCAATTATTCTATACCTTTAACTGGCGGTTGTGGAACATTTAGTGCAACAGGTACTATAACTGTAACGCCTGGAATTTCGTTTTCACCAGCATCATCTACTCCAACATTATGTTCAACAACTACTTTAACACCAATTACTCATACTACCACTGGAGCTTCGGGCATTGGTGTAGCTGTTGGTTTACCAACGGGTGTAACAGCAACTTGGGCATCAAATACTATTACTATAAGTGGAATTCCTTCTGCAATTGGAACTTTTAATTATTCTATCCCTTTAACCGGAAATTGTGGTTTAATAAATGCAACAGGAACCATTACGGTTATTTCAATTAATACAGTTACCGCAGGAGTCACTAATCCTATATTTTGTTTAAATACACCATTAACGGCAGCTATTACTCATACTACCACAGGCGCTACAGGAATTGGAACTGCAACAGGCCTTCCGCCAGGTGTTTTGGCTTCATGGGCAACTAATACAATTACTATTAGTGGCACACCAACAGCTTCTGGAACTTTTAACTATGCCATTCCTTTATCAGGTGGATGTGGAACTATTTATGCTACAGGTACTTTAGTTGTTAATGTGGATAATTCCGTAACTGGCGCCTCTGCTTCACCATCTTTGTGTACAGGAGATGTTTTAGCAGCTATAACTCATAGTACTACAGGCGCAACAGGAATAGGCCTACCGAGTGGACTTCCAACGGGTGTTACAGCTACATGGGCATCAAATACTCTTACAATTTCAGGCACACCAACGGTATTTGGGACGTTTAATTATAGTATTCCATTAACAGGAGGTTGTGGTACATTTAATGCAACAGGTACTATTATAGTTATACCGAGTAACACAGTTACACCAGGAGTTACAACC